>NZ_CP030287.1:606591-909886 GCF_003287935.1 Streptomyces sp. ICC1 | reverse complement strand
GGCCGCCCGCCTTGATCAGCTTCGCGGCGAGCTTCTCGGGGTTGTTCTCGTCCATGGCCTGCGTGTTCCCCTTCCACAGCGGGGAATCGGGGACGATGTCGACCCCGCTCGCGATGGCCGCCTTGAAGCGGTCGGGGTACTTCAGGACGTGCTTGAAGGCGCCGAATCCGCCCGCCGAGGAGCCCATGAAGGCCCAGCCGTCGCGGGAGGTGAAGGTCCGGAAATTGGCCTTCGTGAAATCCGGGACGTCTTCGACCATCCAGGTGCCCATCTTGGGCTCTCCGGGGATGTCGGAGGCGTCGAAGTGGTGCTTGGTGTCGGCGTTGTGCACGGGCATGACCAGGATGAAGGGCAGGCTCGTACCGGCCTTCGCCCCGTCGCTCACCGCCTGCTGGAGGCCGAGGCCGGGGCCCGTCCCCCAGTAGTTCGTGGGGTAGCCGCGGCCGCCGGGCAGCGAGATCAGGACGGGGAAGGCGCTGTCGGCGTACGCCGGGTCGTCGTACTCCTTCGGCACCCACACCCACACGTCACCCGTGAAGCCGGACTTCGCGCCGGTCAGGGTCGTCCTGGCGATCTGCGTGCCGTCCGGCAGCCGGGAGGTGCGGACGAACTCGGCCTTCGGCCCGGTCGGCATGCTCACGCCGGACCGGGCGTCGGAGGCGGTGGAGGCCGCGGTCCGGGACTTCCCGAAGGAGACGGGATCGCCTATGTCCGAGAAGAGGCCGTAGTGGTAGCCGGCCGCCCCGCCGCCGGCCACGAGGACGAGGCCGAGCCCGCCGCTGATCAGGATCCGGCGCCGGCGGCGCGCGGGACGGCGGCCGGCGCCGGTCGTGGCACTGGCGCCGTCGGTCGTGCCGCCGCCGGTCGTGGCGCTGCCGTCACCCTGCTGGTCTTGGTGCACGGAATGTTCCCGTTCCCTCTCCGGCGCCCCCGCGGAAGCGCGGGGCCGACCGATTGGTCGCCCTTACATCCTTAACAGAGGTATGAACGACCGGCCGGGTTGCCTGGGACGGACGGACGTGGCGAGGGCCACGCGGGTGAACGCCCCGGAGCGCTCCGGGAGCGGGACCCCGGTCAGCCGGCTTCGGGCTTCGGGCCCTTCAGGACCTTGCTGATCCACTCCAGCGAGCCTTCCTTCATGCCGCGCACGTAGTGCCAGCCGTTGTGCTCGCCGTTCTGGATGTCGCGGATGGTCATCTTGACCGGGCCCTTGCCGTACTTCTCCTGGAACTGCGTCATCCGCTGCTTGCCGCTCTCCTTGGTCCCGATCTGGAAGTTGATGTGGACCTCGGGGCCGCCCGCGTCGATCAGCTTCTGCGCCAGCGTCTCGGGGTTGTTCGCGTCCATCTCCGCCTGGTGGCCCTTCCAGAGCGGGGAGTCGGGAACGATCTCGCCGCCGCTGGCGATCACGGCCTTGAACTTGTCCGGGTGCTGGAGGAGCTGCTTCATCCCGACGAAGGCACCGGAGGAGGAGCCCATGAAGGCCCAGCCGTCGCGGGACTTGTACGTACGGAAGTTGGCGCGGGTGAAGTCCGGGATGTCCTCGGCGATCCAGGTGCCCATCTTGGGCTGGCCGGGGATGTCGGAGCCGTCGTAGTAGTACTTCGCGTCCGGGTTCAGCACGGGCATGATCACGATGAACGGCAGGCTCGTACCGGCCTGGACGCCCTCGCTGATGGCCTTCTGGAGGCCGAGGCTGCGGTCGGACCAGTAGTTGGCCGGGTAGCCGTTGCCGCCGGGGAGCGCGATGAGGACCGGGAAGCCGCTCTTGGCGTACTTCGGGTCCTCGTACTCCTTGGGCGTCCACACCCAGACGTCACCCTCGAAGCCGGACTTGGCGCCGACGAGGCGGGTCTTGGCGATGATCGTGCCGTCGTCGAGCTTGGCGGTCTGCTTGAAGGCGGCCGCCGGGCCCGTCGCCTGCTGTACGTCGGGGTCGCCGCTCGGCGTGGGCGCGGTCTTCGGGGCCTCGTCCGGGGTCTTCTTCCCGGTGCCCGCGTCGGCGGGCGGCGGGGTCTTGCCGAAGCTCACCGCGGAGCCGTTGCCGGAGAACCAGTCCAGCTTCCAGGCGGCGAAGGAGCCGCCGCCGAGGAGGAGCGCGAAGGCGACGGCCGCGGCGGTCCACACCGTACGGCGGGAGCGCCCGGAGCGGCGGGGCGGCTGCGGGGGGCCGGGGTCCGCGGGGGCCCCGGATATGTGCGGGGGCACGTACGGGCCGCCCGGCGACGGCTGGTGCGGCTCCTGCTGGGGCTCCTGCGGCCGGCCCTCGGGATCCTCCCAGTACGACGGCTGGTGCTGCGACGGCTGGTGCTGCGGCGGCGGGTACTGCCGGTGCGGCTCGCCATCGGGCCGCGGACGCTGCGGGTTCTGGGGCACGAACTTCGCTCCGTACGGTCGGGCTGCCCCCCGGTGGGACAGAACGGACTGGGATCACCATTAGTCCTGATGCGTGAATCCCCCGGAGAGTTCCAAAACAACGCAAAAACATGCGTCGAATCTCAGGAGTCCGGAACCGGGCCCCGCGGAATCACCTCAGGGCATCGAGCGCTTCCGCGCACCGCCCGAGCAGCCGGATCAGCGACTCCCGCTCCTCGCCGCTGAACTCGGCGGCGAGCGCCCGCTCCACCGCGACCGCCCCCGCGTCGGCCACCTCCATCACGGCGCGGCCCTCGTCGGTGAGCCGGGTCTCCAGGACGTTGCGGTGCAATTCGTGCGGGGTCCGCTCGACGAGCCCGCGCTCCTGGAGGTTCTTCAGCACGGTGTTCATCGTCGGCGGCGTCACCCCGCACAGACGGGCGAGCGCGGCGGCGGAGATGCCGGGCTTTTCGGCGAGCCAGAGCAGCGCGGCGTACTGCGGAACCGTTACTGCGGCCGGCTTCACCGCCGTGTTCTTCGCCCCGAGGAGCGCCTGCTCGGCGCGCTTGATGTGGGAGCCGAGGCGCTCCTCGGGGGGCATGGAAGTCATTCCCGCATCATAAAGCCCTTGCAGGCATTAGAGCTCTAACTTATCTTCGTGCTCACCTACACAGAAGAGGACGTCTGATGATGAAGAAGCTCCTGCCCGCGGCCCTGCTGACCCTGACCACCGCCCTCGCCCTCGGCGCGGCCCCGGCCGCCCACGCCTCGGCCGCCCGCGCCTCGGCCGCCCGCGCCTCGGACGGCCCGACGGCAGACGGCCGGACCGCCGGCAGCCGGCCGGCGGACGCGCGGATCTCCACGGCGTTCACCCTCCCCGGCGCCAAGGTCTTCCCGGAGGGCATAGCCGCCGACCCCCGCACCGGCACGGTCTACGTCGGCTCCTACACGGACGGCACCGTCTACCGGGCCCGCCCCGGCGCCCGCGCCGCGGAGGTCTTCCTGCCCTCGGGCACCGACGGCCGCCACACGGCGAACGGGCTGCGGGTCGACGCCCGCGGGAGGCTCTGGGTGACCGACTCCACCTCGGGCGTCTCGGTGTACGACACCCGCTCGGGGGCGCGCGTGGCCCACTTCGAGATCCCCGGGAGCGCGCCGCGCTTCCTCAACGACCTGGCCATCACCCCGGACGGCACCGCGTACCTGACCGACAGCGTCCGCGCGGTGGTCTACCGGGTGACCCCGGACCAGCTCGCCGCCGGCTCCGGCCCGCTGCTGCCCGCGTACGACCTGAGCGGGCGGCTCACCCCGTCGCCTGCGGGCAGCTTCAGCCTCAACGGCATCGCCGCGGACCCGGCCGGCCGCTTCCTCCTCACCGTCGACATGACGGCCGGCGATCTGTACCGCATCGACCTCCGCTCGGGCGAGGTCTCGCGCACCGCCCTGACCGGCGGCGACCTGAAGACCGCCGACGGCCTCGACCTGGCACCCGGCGGCGTACTGCGCGCGGCCCAGAACACCCGCAACACCCTGAGCCGCTGGCAGCTCTCGGCGGACGGCACCCGGGCGCGCCTGGTCCGCACGGTCACGGACCCCTCGCTCCAGATCCCGACGACGCTGGTGCGGGTCCCGGGCCGCACCCTGGTGGTCCGCTCGCAGTTCGACCGGGACGGCGGCCCCATGCCCTCCACCAGCGGCGCCCCGACCGCGTTCACGGTCGCCTCGGTCCGCGGCTTCTGACGCGGGGGGGGCACGGCCGGATCCCGGCCCGGGCCCGTCAGCCCCGCAGGTAGGCCAGGACCGCGAGCACCCTGCGGTGGGACTCCTGTGCCGGGGGCAGGTCGAGCTTCATGAAGATGTTCCCGATGTGCTTGCCGACCGCCGCCTCGGAGACGGTGAGCCGGCGGGACACCTCGGCGTTGGAGTGGCCCTCGGCGATCAGCGCGAGGACCTCCCCCTCCCGGACCGTCAGCCGCTCCAGCGGATCGCGCCGGCGGCTGATGAGGCGGCGTACGACCTCGGGGTCGACCACCGTCCCGCCGGCCGCCACCCGGGCGACCGCGTCGAGGAACTCCTCGACCTGGCCGACCCGGTCCTTGAGCAGGTAGCCGACGGCCGTCCCGTCGCCGGAGTCGAGCAGTTCGGCGGCGTACGAGCGCTGCACGTACTGGGAGAGGACGAGCACGGGCAGGCCGGGCCGGGCCGCGCGCAGCCGCACGGCCGCGCGCAGCCCCTCGTCGGTGTGGTCCGGGGGCATCCGCACGTCGGTGACGACGATGTCCGGCCGGTGCTCGGCGACGGCCTCCTCCAGCTCCCGCGCGTCGCCGACGGCGGCGACCGTGCGGTGCCCGAAGCGGGTGAGCAGGCCGACGAGGCCCTCGCGGAGCAGGACGGAGTCCTCGGCGAGGACGACGCGCAGCGACGCCCGGGCGGTCGGTCCGCTCGGGCCGGACGGTCCGCTCGGGCCGGTCGGGTCGGTCGGGTCGGTCGGGCCGGTCGGGTCGGTCGGGCCGGTGCTGCTCAGGGGAGCTGCGGTTCCTTCGGCGGGCTCGGAATGCAAGGGATCTCCACACGCAGCAGGGTCGGGCCTCCGGGAGGACTGGTCAGGGTCAGTCTGCCGTCCACGACCGACACCCGGTCGGCCAGTCCCGTCAGTCCGCTCCCCCGCGCCGCGTCCGCGCCGCCGCGGCCGTCGTCCGCCACCTCCACGGTCAGGCGCGCGCCGTCGTGGCGGCCGGTGACCGTGATCCGCTTCGCCCCGCTGTGCCGGACCGCGTTGGCGAGGGCCTCGCTGACGAAGAAGTACCCGGCGGACTCGGCCTGTTCGGGCAGCCGGCCCGGGAGGTCGAAGTCGGTGTCGACGGGGATCGGCGAACGGTCGGCGACATCGGCGACGGCGTCGGGCAGCCCCCGGTCGGTGAGGACCTGCGGGTGGATGCCGTGGATGAGCTCGCGCAGCGAGGTCAGCACCCGGCCGGCCTCGGCGTGCGCGGCGGCGAGCTGCCCGGCGAGCGCGCTGCCCGGCGGGGCGTCGAGCCGGGCCAGGCCCAGCGTCATGGACAGCGCGACGAGCCGCTGCTGGGCGCCGTCGTGCAGGTCCCGCTCGATGCGCCGGCGCTCGGCGTCGAAGGCGGCCGCCAGCCGGGCCCGGGAGCTGGTCAGCTCGGTGACCCTGACGGCCAGATCGGCCCGGCCGGGGCTGAGCATCAGGCGGGCCAGGGCCGCGCGGGCGGCCGCCAGTACGCCGAGCCCGTAGAGGAAGAGCGGGAGCAGCAGCAGTCCGGCGGCGGCGCACAGCAGGGCGGCCGGGTAGCCGGTGACGCCGTGGAAGGAGAGCGGGTTGGCCTGCTGTCCGTCGAGGGCGAGCAGGACGGGGGTGGCGATGAGGTCGGCGGGGACGTAGAGGGCCGCGCCGACGGCGAGCAGCTCCAGCGGCCACAGGACGGTGGCGGCGAGGAGCACGTAGCCCAGTTCCCGCCAGGTCGCCTGCTCGCGGAAGCGGGTGCGGGCCCACGCCGTGAGCCCCGTACGGTCCGGATCGCGGTGCGGGTCGGGCACGGGCACGGGGTCGACCAGCAGCAGCCGGCGCCGTTCGAGGGCGGCGAAGGGCACTCCGGCCAGCGCGAGGGCGGCCAGCAGCGGCAGGCCGACGAGGACGACGGCGAGGACCGTCCCGCAGACGGCGAGCAGCAGCAGCACGAGGAACGCGAGGGCGCCGCCGAGGCCGCCGCCGAGCAGGTAGGCGGCGGAGCGCCACGGCCGGGCGGAGCGCAGGTACCGGCCCGGATCCGGGCCGAGGCCGTCTCTTTCGGATCTTGTCGGCCGAACCCGCGGCGTCTGGTGCCGTGCATGGCAAGGCGGAGGGGCGCTCCGTGTACTGGACGTACTCGGGCGTCCCGCCAACGCGGCCAGGCGCGGTGCCGGGCGTCGCGGGCCCGGCAAGATCCGAAAGAGACGGCCGAGGGGGGAAGGCGGCATGCGGCCACCGTAGGCGGGTGGCCGGGCCCCGCGCGGTAGTGCTGGCCCTACCTTCGGGACTCGCCCCTGCCCCGCTGACCGGGCGCGGCCGCGGCGGTTGGCTGGGGACCATGCTGAACATCGCGTTGAGGTCGCTGCGGCGGCGCTGGATGACACAGGTGGGGACGTTCGTGGCAGTGGCCCTGGGGGTCGCGCTGATGACCGTCATGGGACTGGGGCTCGCGGCTTCGGCGGCGCTGCCCGCGGGTGTGGAGGTGGTGGGCCTCAATTCGATGCTGGGCACGGCGGGCGCGGTGAGCTCGTTCGTGTCGGTGTTCGTGGTCGCGTCCACGTTCTCGTACGCCGTGGCGCAGCGGCGGCGCGAGCTGGGGCTGCTGCGGCTGGCGGGGTCGACACCGGGGCAGCTGCGGCGCCTGGTGATGACGGAGGCGGCGGCCGTCGGGCTGGCCGGGTCCGCGGCGGGTCTCGTCCTGGGGCGGGCGGGTGCGCCGCTGATGGCGCGGTGGACGGTTTCGCAGGGGCTGGCGCCCGCCTCGTACCTGATCGGGGATCAGGCCTGGCCGCTGCACGCGGCGTTCTGGACCGGCCTGGTGGTCGCCCTGTCGGGGGCGTACGCCGCCTCCCGCCGGGCGGGCCGGGTCGGCCCGCTGGAGGCGCTGCGGGAGGCCGCGACGGACGAGCGTCCGATGACGCCGGGCCGGTGGGCGGCCGGGGGCGGGCTGCTGCTGTTCGCGGTCGCCTTCGCCGGCTGGCGGCTCGGCACGGATCCGGGCAGCCTGCTGAAGCGCAAGACGTACACCTGGCAGCCGATGCTGCTGATCTCCGCGTGCGGCCTGCTGGCCCCCGTGCTCGTACGGCCCGTCGTGCGGCTGCTGATGTGGGTCCCGGTCCGGCTGACCTCCTACGCGGGCCGGCTGGTGCGGGCGAACGCCTCGGCCGGGATCCGCCGGACGGCGGCGGTGGCGGCGCCGGTGCTGGTGATGGTCGCGCTGACCGGGTCGCTCGTGGGCTCGGTCCTGACCCTGGCCGAGGCGAAGGCGGTGGAGGCCCGCGGCAGGACCGGCGCGGACTGGGTGCTGACGGGCGGCCGGCTGCCGCAGCACCCCGAGATCCCGGGCGCGAGCGCCCTGTCGGTGGCCGGGACGGAGCTGACGGTCCTGGAGGAGGGCTTCGTGAAGGTCCGGACGGAGGCCTCGGCGGTCGATCCGGCGGCGTTGGCGGCGGTCTCCCGGCTGCCGGTGGTGGCGGGGTCGGTGGCGGACCTGGACGACGGGGGCATCGTGGTCACGGAGGAGTGGTGGCAGCACCGGGTCGGGGACTCCGTACCCCTGTGGCGGGCGGACGGGACGGCCGCGCACCTGCGCGTGGTGGCGGTGATGCGGACCGGCACCGGCGACAACGGCGCCTACGTGACGGCGCGCAACGCCCCGGGCGCGCAGGTCTCCCGGATCGAGGTGAAGGCCCCGCCGGCCGCGTCCGCCGCGGTCCGGGAGGCGGCGGGGCGCTGGGACGCGACGCTGCGCTCGAAGGCCGACTGGGTGGAGGCGACGCACCCCCGCGCCAACCGCTTCACCGTGCTCGGCTTCGTCCTGGTCATCGGCATCGCGCTGGTCTACACGGCGATCGCGCTGGCCAACACCCTGCTGATGGCGACCTCGGACCGGGCCGGCGAACTGCGCCTGCTCCGCCTGGCCGGCGCCACCCGCACCCAGGTCCTCGCCGTGACGACCGCCGAGTCCCTGCTGACGGCCGCGGTCGGAGCCCTCCTCGGCACGGCGGTCACGGCATTCAACCTGGCGGGCATGCGCGCCGCCCTGGCGGTCCTCGGTGTCGACTCCCCGGTCGTGGTCCCCTGGCTCCCGATGGCCGCGGCGGCCGCCGTCTGCACCGTCCTCGCGATCCTGAGCACCCTCCTCCCGGCGGCCCGCGCGCTGCGCCGCCACGCGCGGGCGCAAGGCGCGGGGCCGGGGTGACCGTCAGACGGGCTGGGTGGCGAAGACGAAGAGGCCGTCGGCGCTGCGGACGACGGCGTACCCGTTCGCCGTGAACTGCGGCAGTTCCTCCATCTCGGCGGTGAGCAGCTTCTTGTCCCCGGCGCCGAGGGCGACGGCCTTCCCGCTCTCCAGCACCGCGTAGAGGACGCCGTTGCCCGGGAGGGCCCGCGGCCTGATGTTCTGCTCGTCCTTCGCCTGGCGCCACAGCTCCTTGCCGGTCTCCGGATTCCAGGCGACGGCGCCCTTGCCGTACTGCACGACGGCGGTCTTGCCGTCGGGTGAGACGGCCTGGCCGTCGTCATCGACGGTGCCGTTGGCGTCGATGCCCGGGCCCTCGGCGATCCGGCGACCGGTCTTGAGGTCGATCGACGTCAGGACCGCTTCGGTCCGGCCGTACGCGGACCACTCGAGGACGGCCTTGTCCCCGTGCAGCGGGGCCATCCGCGCGGTGGTCGCCGACTCCGGGGTGACCAGCTTGGCGATGGCGGCCGGCGGCGCGAGGTCCTTCGTGCTCCACGCCTTCTTGCCCGATCGGATGTCCGTCGCGACCAGCCACCCGGCGTACGGCTGGAAGGTGGTCTCCTCGGTCCAGGAGTAGCCGAGGCCGGGGCCGACCTGCCCCTTGCTTCCGAGGTACGAGAAGCCGGGGTTCAACGTCTCCCCGGCACCGATCGGGAGGAACCTGGCGTCGCCGCCGCCGGCGCTGGTGTCCACGACGTAGCCGCCCCGGACCGGGGTGTCCATACGGGAATCCCCGTCGAAGGTCGAGCTCCCCAACTGCTCGCCGGACGGCGCGTACATGGTCAGCACGGTCTGGGTGGAGGCCTTCTTCAGGTCCTTCTCCGGCGTGTCGACACGGGTACGCACCAGCAGCGCCGGCGAACCGTCCCGCCACTCGCCGACCTGCACGAGCCGCTCCGGCGCGTACGTCGCGGACCCGCCGTCCGCGGGCTTCTCGAAGTCGAACTTCTTGCGCACCTCGCCGCTCTTGGCGTCGAGGAGCCGGGCGGTGAGGCCGCCCGTGTCCGATGGCCCGGTGACGACGACGGCGTCCCCCAGCGCGCAGATGCTGCGCTCCGTCTTGTCCCCCTTGGACGCTTCACCCGCGCAGGTCATCCCGCCGCCGCCCGGCAGGCTCCACGCCTGCTCCTTGGCCAGCCCGGGCACCGGCGCGCCCGCGTAGACCGGGCCCTTCGCGGCAGACGGTGACGCCTCCCCCGCCTTCTGCGTCCCCCCACCGGCCTTGGCGTCCGTCCCCGCCCCTGCGGAGCACCCGGCGACAAGGCCCAGCGACAGTGCCGTACCGACCACTGCCGTCATACGCATGCGATTCAACTTCCCTACCCGGCTTTCCTCTTACTCGATCGCGCCCTCGCCGTGCAGCCTATGTCGATCACCGCCCACGACCGCACCCGGGCGATCGCGCAAGCGCCCCACCATTCCCGATCACTTTTGTCCCGATCACGCTCGACCTCGGTCACTCCAAGGAACGGACGGGGAACAAGGGAGAACGAAAGAGGCAACGGGCAACCCCGCCGAACCCCGATTCTCCAGGCTCGCGTCGTGCCAGACTCGCTCTCGAATGCGAAGCGAAACGGCGTCGTCACAGCGGGTGTTCGCCGTCGGGTTCGTGTCGCCCGGCGATCGTCGGATGGCGGCTCCCCGTGAGGGCGGACGGCTCTCGCGGTCACTGTTCAAGGGGAGGTTGACGATGAGCACGACTTTACGTTTCGGCCCGGAACTTCGCCGTTTACGAGTAGAAGCGGGGCTGACTCTGACCGAGTTCTCCGTGGCGCTCAACTACGACAAGGGGCACCTCAGCAAGGTCGAGCGCGGGGAGCGTTCCGCGTCCCCCGAACTGGCCCGGCGGTGCGACGCCTTCCTCGGCGCGGACGGCGAGCTGCAGCTCCTGGTCACCCGTCCCGAGACGGGCTCGGGCTCGGGCTCGGGCTCGGGCACCACCGAATCCCCCGCCGGTCCGAGCCGCTGGCTCGTCGGGCGCCGGGCGGTCCTCTCGGCGGGTACGGGAGCGCTGATCGACCTCGGCCTCAAACTCGGCGGTCAGGCGGTTTCAACCACCGACGACCCCCTCCTGCCCTCCTTCCGCATGCAGTTCGACCAGCTGCGGAAGCTCGGCCAGTCCACCGCGCCCAAGGTCCTGCTGCCCCTCTTGGAGACACAGACCCGCATGATCGCCGGACTTGCCGCCGACTCCCGGTCCGCCTCTCGGGCCCCCGCGCTCCTGCTCGCCTCGCGGTTCGCGGAGTTCACCGGCTGGATGGCCCAGGAGGCCGGGGACGGTGACGCGGCACTCGGCTGGACGGGCGAGGCCACCGAACTGGCGCGCGCCGGGGGCGACCCGTACCTCGGTTCCTACGCACTGGTGCGACGCGCCCTGGTCACGATGTACGGCGGGGACGCCGCCGGCACCGTCGCCCTGGCCCGCCGCGCCCAGAGCAGCGAACTCCCGCCGCGCATCCGGGGACTCGCGGCCCAACGGGAGGCCCAGGGGCACGCGCTCGTCGGCAACGAAGTCGACTGCCTCCGCAGCCTCGACAGGGCGCGGGAACTGCTCGGCAGCGACGACGCCCGCAACGGCGCCGAGCCCGTGATCGGCACCTCCCATGTGAGCGATCCGGCGGCGATGTCGACCGGCTGGTGCCTGCACGACCTCGGCCGCCCCAAGGCCGCCGCCGAGGTGCTCGACCAGGAGTACCGCCGCCTCCCGCCGCACGCGCTGCGCACCCGCGCCCGGTACGGCTTCCGCAGGTCCCTGGCCCATGCCGCTTCCGGAGAGGTCGAGCACGCGTGCACGATCGCCGCGGAGCTGCTCGGCGTCATGCCGGCCGTTCCGTCGGCGACCGTAAACAGCGACGTCCGGCGTCTCGCACGGGAACTCTCCAGGTTCCGGAGCAACCGCGCCGTACGTGATCTGCAGCCCGCGCTGGCACGCGTACTCGCCCCCGCGCACGACTGACAGCCGCTCCACGACCGACACCGGCTCGAGCCGCCCGGCTCGCCGGATCCCCGCTCCCGGTCCGTCGGGACCTGCGTTCAGGCTGCCCGCGCCCAGTGACCCGCCGGGCGGCGCGCCCTCCTCCGTACGCCTCCGATGGCTGCGCCATGCCACCACGAGGCCCCCATCTCCACCCTCTGTTCCTCTGACGAAGGGATTCGGCATGTCCGACGTCTTCATCAACTACCGCACAGGCGACGAGGAATCCGCCGCGACCCTGATCGCCCGGGAGCTCGTCCGGCGGTTCGGCCGCGAGCACATCTTCTTCGCCAGCAGTTCGATCGAGCTCGGACACCGCTTCCCGGCGGAACTGGACGGGGCGGTGGAGAAGTGCGACGCGCTCATCGCGGTGATCGGCCCGCGCTGGGCGAAGGTCCTGGGGCCCGACGGCCGCCCCGCCATCGAAGCCGAGCAGGACTGGACCCGCCGCGAGATCCGGACCGTGCTCGACCGCGGAGTCGTGGTCATCCCCGTGCTCGTCGGGAGGACCACGCGGATCGACCGCGCCGGCCTCCCGGAAGACCTGCGTGAGCTGGCGGACTGCCAGTACAAGCGCTTCGACCACCGCAACAGCGACGCGGACCTGGCGGTGCTCGGCGACCGCCTGGCCCGGCAGCTGCCCAAGCTGGGTGAGGCGGACCGCGACGCCCCCGCGGCGCGCGACAGGGCGGAAACGAAGTCCCGCAAGGGGTCGGCCAAGGACGCGGGGCACACCAGGATGCGGGCGCGCGACGTCGAGCAACGCGTGCGCGGCGGCATCGGAAACCTCAACGGCGACCTCGGCACCTTCGTCAACGAGCCGCAGGGGCCGGTGAACACCGGTCCGGGGCCCCAGTACAACGCCCCCCACTTCGAGGGCGACAACACCGGGGTGCAGTTCACCGCGGGCGACAACAGCGGTACGGTCCACCAGCGCTTCGAGCGCGAACGCCGGCCCTCGGACGACCAACGATGACCGCGCAGGACCGCGTCACCGTCAACGATGCGCGTGGCCCGGTGAACAACGGCCCGGGGCCCCAGTACGTCATCTACGGCGCCCGAGCTGCCCGGAAGATCCGCAGAACTGCGGAACCCCTGCGGATCGTCCGCGAAGACCGGTTGTATCTGGCCGACCGGTTCGCCCCGCCGGTGAACTACCGCGTCGCCGCCGACCGCCTGGAGAAACCCGGCTCGGTGGTGCTGCTCGACGCCCAGCCCGGCACCGGCCGTCGCGCCGCGGCGATCATGCTGCTGCACGAGCTCGGTGAGGACGGCGACACCGAAGGGGAAGACGTCCGGTTCGAGGAGCTTCCCACCCCGGACAAGCCCACGGACGGGGACGGGGACGGGGACGCGGACGCGGACGCGGACGCGGACGCGGAACCTGCTGCCCCCGGTGCGGGGGACCTCTTCCTCCTCGACCTCTCCCGGATCGCCGATGAGGAGGCGTACGCCGAGGCCCAGCACCGCTTGGCCAGGCTCCGGTCACAGGTCCAGGAGGCCGGGGCCCACTTGGTCGTCGTCCTGCCCTCGGGCATGATGCACGCCCATCCACCGGAGCTCGCACCGCACACGGTGACGCTGGAACGCCCCCGGGGCATCGCCGTCATCAACGGGTACCTCCGGATGGACCTGATGTCCTTCCGACCCGCGGACCTGGAGCGCCCCGACCTCCGGTTCCTGTGCGACCGCTCCCCCATGCGCGAACTGGCCCGGCTGGCGGGCCTGGTGAGGACCGCTCGCGACAGCGGCCGGTTCGGCACCGACTTCACAAGCTGGCTCGACCAGGCCCTGAGCGCGGTGACCGGGCGCGCCACCGAGGTGCGCGAGCGAGTGACCGCGGCCAGTACCGCGCCCGAGCGGGCCCTGCTGCTCGCGGCGGCGGTGTTCGAGGAAGCGCACGCCGACACCGTCCACGAGGCGTGGCGCGGCCTGCTGAAGACGGTGGGTCACGAGGAAGAGGCGGCCACCGAGCTCGCGCGGATGGATTTCGGGCAGCGGTTGACGGCCCTCGGGATCGATCGGGGCCCGGACGGACGGATCCGCTTCGAGCAACTGGCCTACGCCGAAGCGGTACGGACGTACTTCTGGACGAACTTCCCCGGACTGCGCGACAAGCTCGCCGAATGGATCGGCGTGGCCGCCGGGCTTCCCGGTCTGACCACCGACGACCGGGTGAACGTCGTCGTCCGCTTCGGCGAGCGATCGCTGGCCGCCGGGCGACCCGACGACCTCTTCGACCTCGCGGCCCTGTGGGCGAACGGTGCGGCCGGGGCGTCCAGCGACCCGCGAGCCGTTGCGGCCCTCGAACTCGGCCTCAGCCACGAGGGGTTCGGGGTCTGGTTCCGCAGGCGGATGTACGACTGCGTGCACTCCACCTCCTTGTCGGACGGTCTCGTCCGCGCCCTGACCGCCGCGTGCGTCCAGAGTCTCGCCTCGACCCACCCCGATCAGGCCGTGGTGCGGCTGCGGCACCTCGCCGTACGGGAAGGGGAGGCGGCCCGCGCGGCGGGGGAGGCGCTCTTCGGGCTCGTCGGAAACGACCGCCGGCTGTACCGGTTGCTGATCGACCGTCTACGGGTTCCGGCGCGCCGGGAGTCCCGCGCGGCCGAGCCCCCTCTTCGGCTCCTCACCGAGCTGTTGAGAAGCGATCGGGTACCGGACCCGCCACGGTGGCCGGTCCTGTTCCTGGGCTGGGAGACGGTGTTCTCCCAGCCGCCGACGAAGCTCTGGGACCCACTGGTGAAGAGCTGGCTCGACACCGTGGCGGGCGACCGTACGCGAGAGATGGCGCTGGAGTTGATGGTCGGGGCGACGCACGGCCGCACGATCGCCCTCCACCGCCTCTATGCCATCGCCTGCGACTGGGCGGGCGCGGCACGCGACCCGGTCCGGACGGCCGCCGCCGCCCGCTTGTGGCAGCACATCGACCAGGCGCAGTACGCCCGCGCCGACCGTACTCAGCGTGCGGGCAACGAACCACGGACCACGGAAGAGGCACGATGAGACTCCGCTCTCCCAGCCTGCTGCTCGTCGCTCTCTGCGGCCTCGCACCGGCTGTGCTCGGCAACCTCCTGCATTGGTCGGCGTGGCTGTGGGGCTTCATGTCCATGGGCACGACCTCGGGCTCGCTGCTGCTCGCGCTGACGTTCCTCGGGGGCGGCCACCCGCCCGCCGATCCGTCCCGGACCGGGGAGCCCGCGCCGCCCTTAGCGCCCACGGAGCAGCCGTACCAGGAGACGCGGGTGATCGACGCGGCGCTGCCGAGCGCCGTGGACGGCTACGACTTCCTCTTCTCGGCCACCGTGTGGTGGCGGCCGGTCCCCGACCACACCGGCCGGTCCGACGGCGCCTCCCCGGCTCTCGCCGTGTCCGCGGTCGTCAGCCGGGCCCTGGAGATCGTCCGTCGCGAGCAGCCGGGCCGGGCGAGCTTCGCGCGGTTCTTCCTGGAAGGAGAGCTGAGCGTCCCGCTCCCCGACCGGAACGGACGGGTGATGGCCATGGCGGCCGAAGCGACGCTGACGCTCGCCCCCGCCGACCGCGAGCGCCTGCGGAAGCTGAGTGACCTGCGCAAGGACGAGGAGATCTGGGAGCACGAGCGCCAACACGAACGCAACAAGCGGCGCTACCTCGGTGACGACGTGCTCCAGAGCGCGGGCAGTGCGGTGGTCTGGTGGCTCGCCCGGCACGAGAACGAGATCGAGAAGGCGGTCGACATGATCGGACCGCTCGCCCAGATCGCCGCGGCCGCCAACGACGAGGAGGTGCCCGAACTCTTCCGTCACCTGCTCGTCCCACCCGTGGGCGCGCGGAGCGAAGCGGCCGTCGGCGGTCGCCCGCTGTGGGACGACCCCGGCCCGGGAGCAGGGCCGCTCGACCGCGAGGCGGAGGTCGGGGCCGCAGACCGGCTGGTTCTGCTGCTGGCGGCGGTGGGCGTGAAGCCGGACATGGACGAGTACACGGTGCTCGTGAACCGTGTCGTGATGAGCTTGGAGATGGCCGAGCTGTACGAGGCCGCCGACGAGATCAGACGAACCCTCCTCCCGACGCCCGACCAGGGCGACGGCACTGGCGCTGGCGAAGACAAGGACGAGGACGAAAGCTGATCCGGCAAGCAGGTAAGCCCACGGGGCCCGACTCCGAAGAACCGGGCCCCGTGGGCACGTCACGCGTCAGACGTTGAAGCGGAACATCGAGTGCAGGGCTCCCACCTGCAAAAAACGCGGCTCCCAGTGATCGCATCCAGCACAGATCCAGCACGGTAGGCACCTCTCCAGCACCATCGATGGGCCGGCACAGATCCCCAGACGTTGTGTACACATGGGACACTCGGTACGCTTGTGCGCATGACGCAGCCGCTACCCATAGAGTCCATCCGCGACGTACGCGCACACCTGGCCGAGGTCGTGGAGCGCGCCGACCGTGACGACGTACCCACGGTGATCACGCGCCGGGGCAAGGAAGTGGCCGCCGTCGTCTCCATCGCGGTGCTGCGCAAGTACCAGGAATGGGAAGAGCGCGAGATCAACCGGATCATCGACGAGCGCATGGCCAACCCCGCGCCCGGCATCCCGATCGAGGACATCATGAGGGAGACGCTGGCACGCGGTGAGTGAGTACCGAACCGTCTTCCGCCCCGAGGCACAGGCCGAGCTTCGGAAGATCCCCCGCGACACGGCGCTGCGCATCCTGGCCAAGCTGACCGAACTGGAGACCGACCCCCTCGGCTTCAACACCACCGCCCTCGTGTCCCAGCCCGAGCGCCGCCGTCTGCGCGTCGGCGACTACCGCGTCGTCTACACGATCGACAACGGAGAGCTGGTGGTCTGGATCGTTCACGTGGGACACCGGTCCACCGTCTACGAGACCTGATTGCCGCTGACCCCACGTCAGAATATCCGGCACCAATCCAGCACGGTCACGACGAAGGGGTCGGACTCGACAGAGCGCAACCCGTCCTGACCTGCATGTTTGCCACGTCAGGGACCGAATGCCTGCGCCCCGCCCCTGCCCTGCGGCGGTGCCCCGCACAGGGCCCTGAACAGCCATTTGTCCGTTAACGTGCGGTGGCTCCCGATGGCTGTTTACGAGTGTCCTGCGGACTGGCCGGGTGTGCCGAGGCACGGAAATCCATGGCACTCCGGCCGGACCGTAAACAAGACTGCGCAGGTGAGCCACCGCTACCCCTGTCCCTGCCCCTGCTGCGGACACCGCGTGCTCGACGCCGTGCCCGGCTCCTACGAGATCTGCCCCGTCTGCTCCTGGGAGGACGACGGGGTCCAGTTCCGCTGGCCGACCATGGACGGCGGAGCGAACAAGATCTCCCTGATCGAGGCCCAGCTCAACTACCAGGACTTCGGCGCCTGCGACCAGCACGGCCGGCAGTACGTCCGCCCTCCGGCCGAGGACGAGCCGCTCGATCCTGCCTGGCGCCCCATCGACCTGACGCGCGACTCCTTCGAGGACTGGGAAGCCGAGGACCGCGCCCCGTGGCCCGATGACCGCTCGGTGCTCTGCTGGTGGCTCCCCACCTTCTGGCGCCGCGACCAACCGGCAGCGTCATGACGTTCCCCGTCCATCGAGGCACTCGTCCAACAGCTCGACGGTGACGACGACGCCTCGTACGGCGCCCGCGCGCGGCTGGTGGCCATCGGCGGGGGCGCGACCCTCGCGATCGCCGACGGGCCGCCCGCCCTGGGCCGCTTCGGCCGACTGACCGCCATCGAGGTCTTCGAGGAGGTGGCCGACCCACGCTACGGCCCCGCCCTCATCGCCCTCCTGGAGGACGACGAGCCCACCGTCAGGGAATGGGCGGCGGTCGCCCTGGGGAACCTGGAGATCGACGGCGCGGTCGAATCCCTGCGCCGCGCCGCGCCGCGCCGCGCCGACCGCGCCTGCCTGGAACGGGCGACCCCACCGGACTGGAGCGAGCCCGTCGGCATCCGCTGAGCCCTGACCGAACTCGGCGCCCGCACCCCGGTCACACCCCCGCTCACCGCCCGCCTGGGGCAGTCGTGGGCCTCGACGAGGCGGCAGCGCTGCTGCCTGGCTTCGACCGGGCCTCCCCGCCGGGATGACGATGATCGATCCGCTCCACGGCTGAATCCACGGCGGACGCGGCCGGGACGGCGGGCGTGGCGTCGGGATTTGTGCGGGTTGTCGGGTGATGATGGCGCCGTGCGACTTGATCACGTGTCCTATGCGGTGGCCCGCGACAGCTTCGTCTCGACCGTCCAGTGGATCGGATCGGCGCTCGGCGCCGGGTTCGTCGACGGGGGCGTGCACCCACGATTCGGCACCCGCAATTTCATTCTCCCGCTGAGCGGCGGCACCTACGTCGAGGTCGTCACCACACTCGACCACCCCGCCGCCGACCGCGCACCCTTCGGCCAGGCGGTCGCGCGCCGCGCCGCCGAGGGCGGCGGCTGGCTCGGCTGGGTGGTCTCCGTCGACGACATCGCCCCGGTCGAGGCCCGCCTCGGCCGCACCTCGGCCGAGGGCCATCGTGTCCGTCCCGACGGGTTCGACCTGAGGTGGAAGCAGATCGGCCTCCTGGAACTGCTGGAGGACCCGCAACTGCCCTACTTCCTTCAGTGGTCGGTCCCCATCGAGGAGCGCCCGAGCGCCGACCCGCGCACCTCCAGCACCATCCACGGGGTCTCCATCGCCGGCGACGCCGCCTCCATCGCCGAATTCCTCGGCGAACCGGCCGACCACCCCCTCGACCAGATCGACGTCACCTGGGTCGAGGATGAGGAACCGGGCCTGGTCTCGGTCGAGTTCGCCACCGCCCACGGCCCGGTCACGATCTGACCAGGGCCCGACCGCCCCGCGGGAAAGCGGCCGAAGGCCGCGGCGAGCCCGCCGACGACCGTGCACGGCCCCTGGCCCGCTGACCGTCACCGCGGGCCCGGCCGGCCCCAAACCCGGCCACTGGCCGCGCCCCCGGACCGGGCCGACTTCGACGGTGACCGCACCTGGTTCGCACCGGAGGACGTCCAGCTCGTCATCGAGGTCGTCTCCCCCGAGTCCGCCCATCGCGATCGCACAGTAAAGCTCCTCGCCGGGATCTTCCGGGGCACCCTCCAACGCCTGGTGCCCTTCCAGGTCAGCCTGGACCTCGACAAGCTCACGCAGCCCCGAAGCGGCTGAAATGCGGAAGGGGTCGGACTCATCGGAGTCCGACCCCTTCCGACCTGCAAGCTCGACAATCACCTAGCTTGCAGCGGCGACTCGATCACACGTTGAAGCGGAACTCCACCACGTCGCCGTCCTGCATGACGTAGTCCTTGCCCTCCATGCGGGCCTTGCCCTTGGAGCGGGCCTCGGCGACCGAGCCGCATTCGACCAGGTCCGCGAAGGAGATGATCTCGGCCTTGATGAAGCCGCGCTGGAAGTCCGTGTGGATCACGCCGGCCGCCTCGGGGGCGGTGGCGCCCTTCTTGATCGTCCAGGCGCGGGTTTCCTTCGGGCCGGCCGTCAGGTAGGTCTGCAGGCCCAGGGTCGCGAAGCCGACGCGGCCCAGGGTGGCCATGCCGGGCTCTTCCTGGCCGACCGACTGGAGGAGCTCGAGGGCCTCGTCGTCGTCGAGCTCGATGAGCTCCGCCTCCAGCTTGGCGTTCAGGAAGATCGCCTCGGCCGGGGCCACCAGCGCGCTCTGCGCGGCCTTGAAGGCGTCGTCCGTCAGCTCGTCCTCGTCCACGTTGAAGACGTAGAGGAACGGCTTGACCGTGAGGAGGTGGAGCTCGTGCAGGAGGTCGCCCTGCTCCGTGCCCTTGGAGATGCCGTGCGAGAAGAGGGTGTCGCCCGCTTCGAGGATCTTCTGGGCCTTCTCCACGGCCGCGAGGACCGCGACCTTCTCCTTCTGGAGGCGGGACTCCTTCGTCAGGCGCGGCACCGCCTTCTCGATGGACTGGAGGTCCGCGAGGATCAGCTCGGTGTTGATCGTCTCGATGTCGTCCTTCGGCGAGACCTTGCCGTCGACGTGGACGACGTTCTCGTCCTGGAAGGCGCGGATGACCTGGCAGATCGCGTCCGACTCGCGGATGTTCGCGAGGAACTTGTTGCCGAGGCCCTCGCCTTCCGACGCACCGCGCACGATGCCCGCGATGTCGACGAAGTCGACCGTCGCCGGGATGAGCTTCTGCGAGCCGAAGATGCCGGCCAGGACGGCCAGACGCACGTCCGGGACACCGACGACGCCGACGTTCGGCTCGATGGTGGCGAACGGGTAGTTGGCCGCCAGCACGTCGTTCTTGGTCAGGGCGTTGAACAGGGTCGACTTGCCGACATTCGGCAGGCCGACGATTCCGATCGTGAGCGACACGTTGGCGACTTCCCGTAGCTGGAGGGGGGCGGCGGCCCGGAGTGGGCCATCGGACAGTTTACTTTCCGATGAGGGCGCCCGGATGTACGCGTGTCCGGGCACGCTATCGGCGGCCCCCCGCCTAGTTTTGTGGGGTGGAGCGATACAAGGCGCGTACGGTACGTCACCCAGCGGAGCGGGCCGCCAAGGCCCCGGAGGCAGCGGCCCCCGGGCGGCCGACGGTACGCCGGCTGCCGCGGCCCCGGCTCACCGGACTCGGCGGCGGCCTCTTCGCCTGCGCCGCGATGTTCCTGGTCGGCGGCTTCGACTGGCTGCTCTTCGATGCCTCGCTCTTCGCCTACGGGCTGCTCTTCCTGCCGGTGGCGGCCGCCACCGCCCTGTGGGTGCGGCCCGCCGACCTGATCACCGCGCCGATCACCGCCCCGATCGCCTTCGCCGCCGGAGTGTGGCCCGTGTCGGGCGGCTCCGGCGGCTTCGCGGGCGAGGTGATGGGGCTGGTGTCCGCGCTGTCCCTGCACGCCGGCTGGCTGTACGCCGGGACGCTCGTCGCCGCCCTGATCGTCGTGGTGCGCAAGGCCGTGCTCATCGGCAGGCGGCGCATGCCCCGCCGCGTCGCCTAGGCCCCTACGTCGCCAGGCGGCCCTACGTCGCCAGGCGGCCCTGCGTCGCCAGGCCCCGCCGCCCAGGCCCTACGTCGCCTTCGACGCCGTCCGCGCCGCCATCGCCGCTCCCACGATCCCCGCGTTGTTCTGCAGCTCCGCCGGGACGATCCGCGCCCGGACGCCCTCGATCAGCGGCAGGAACTTCTCCGGCTTGCGGCTCACGCCGCCGCCGATGATGAACAGGTCCGGGGAGAACAGCATCTCCACGTGCGCCAGGTACTTGCCCACCCGGTGCGCCCAGCGCTCCCAGGTCAGGTCCCCGTCCTCCTTCGCCTTCACCGAGGCCCGCGTCTCCGCGTCGTGCCCCCTCAGCTCCAGGTGCCCCAGCTCGGTGTTGGCCACCAGCCGCCCGTCCGTGAAGAGCGCGCTGCCGATGCCCGTGCCCAGCGTGAGCAGGATGACGGTGCCGCCGACCCCGCGCCCCGCCCCGTAGGCCATCTCCGCGACCCCGGCCGCGTCCGCGTCGTTGAGGACCGTGACGGGCCGGCCGTCCAGCCGCTCCGAGAGCAGGGCCGCCGTGTCGACGCCGACCCAGGCCTTGTCCATGTTGGCCGCCGACCGGGTCACCCCGCCCGTGACCACCCCGGGGAAGGTCACCCCCACCGGGCCGTCCCAGTCGAAGTGGCGCACCACCTCGACGACGCAGCCGGCCACCCCGTCGGGGGTGGCCGGCTGCGGTGTCAGTACTTTGTGGCGCTCCTGCGCCAGGTCGCCACGGTCCAGGTCCACGGGAGCGCCCTTGATCCCGGAACCGCCGATGTCCACGCCGAAGATCTGCATGCACACACCGTACGAAACGACCCGGCGGCCCGCCCGGCCCGCGCCGGGGCTACTTCCGTGCGGCGAGCTCCGCGGCCTCGGCGCGCAGGTCGCGGCGCAGTTCCTTCGGCAGCGAGAAGACGATCGACTCCTCGGCCGTCTTGACGAGCTCGACGTCCGCGTAGCCGCGCTGCGCGAGCCACTCCAGGACCTCCTCGACCAGCACCTCCGGCACCGAGGCGCCCGAGGTCAGACCGACGGTGGTGACGCCCTCGAGCCAGGCCTCGTCGATCTCGCTCGCGAAGTCCACGAGGTACGAGGCCTTCGCGCCCGCGTCGAGGGCGACCTCGACCAGCCGGATGGAGTTCGAGGAGTTCTTGGAGCCGACGACGATGACCAGGTCGGAGTCCGCGCCCATCACCTTGACCGCCTCCTGGCGGTTCGAGGTGGCGTAGCAGATGTCGTCGCTGGGCGGCGAGACGAGCAGCGGGAACTTGGTCTTCAGCGCGTCGACCGTCTGCATCGTCTCGTCGACCGAAAGCGTGGTCTGCGACAGCCAGACGACCTTCGACTCGTCCCTGACCTGGACCTTCGCCACGTCCTCGGGGCCGTCCACGAGGGTGATGTGGTCCGGGGCCTCGCCGGAGGTGCCGATGACCTCCTCGTGGCCCTCGTGGCCGATGAGGAGGATGTCGTAGTCCTCGTTCGCGTAGCGGATGGCTTCCTTGTGCACCTTGGTGACCAGCGGGCAGGTCGCGTCGATCGTCGCGAGCTTGCCGCGCGCCGCCTCCTCGTGCACCACGGGGGCCACGCCGTGCGCGGAGAACATCACGATGGAGCCCTCGGGCACCTCCTCCGTCCGCTCGACGAAGATGGCGCCCTTCTTCTCCAGGGTCTGGACGACGTACTTGTTGTGCACGATCTCGTGCCGGACGTAGACCGGCGCACCGTACTGCTCGAGGGCCTTCTCGACAGCGATCACGGCTCGGTCCACGCCCGCGCAGTAGCCGCGCGGGGCGGCGAGCAGGACGCGGCGGGATGCGGGAGCGGGGGCGGCAGCAGTCATGCGCTCCATCGTACGGGGGTCTCCAGGAGGCCGGACGTCCCCCGTTCGACGCAGACTGGGTCGAACGTCCGTACCGGCCCACCCCGGAGGAGCGATGGTGTCCGCGATGGATCCCCGTACGACGCCCCGCCCGGACGGCCCGCCCGGTACGCCGGGGGCGCCCGGCTCGGCGCTGCGGCGGAGCCTGGGATTCCGCGATCTGGTCGTCTACGGGCTGCTCTTCATCGCCCCCATGGCCCCGGTCGGCGTCTTCGGGACCCTGGACGCCAAGTCGCACGGCGCCATCGCCCTCGTCTACCTCGTCGCGACGGTGGCGATGGCCTTCACGGCCTTCTCCTACGCCCAGATGGTGCGCGTCGCCCCGCAGGCCGGCTCGGTCTTCACCTACGCCCGCAAGGGCCTGGGCGAGGGGCCCGGGCTGATCGCCGGCTGGATGGCGATGCTCGACTACCTGCTGATCCCCGCGGTCGCCTACCTGTTCTCCGGGATCGCCATGAACGCCCTGGTCCCGGAGGTGTCCCGGTGGGTGTGGACGGCCCTGGCGGTCGTGGTGACCACCCTGCTCAACCTGTGGGGCGTACGGGCCGCGGCCCGCGTGGGCTTCGCCGTGCTGGCCCTGGAGATCGTGGTCCTGCTGGTGTTCCTGGTCGCCGCCGTGACCGTACTGGCCCAGGGCGGGGCGCGGCGCGGCTGGCTCTCCCCGTTCACCGGCGACGGCTCGCTCGGCGGCTTCTCGACGGCCGCCGTGCTCGGCGCGGTCTCGGTGGCGGTCCTGTCCTACCTGGGCTTCGACGCCATCGCCTCCTTCGCCGAGGAAGTGACGGGAGGCAGCGCGAAGGTGGCCCGGGCGGTGCTGTTCTGCCTGGCGCTGACCGGAGTGCTGTTCATCGCCCAGACCTATCTGGCGGCCCTGCTGACCCCCGAGTCCGCCGCGGAGCTGGCGGCGGACCCGGCGAAGCAGGGGCCGGCCTTCTACAACGCGGTCGAGGCCTCCGTGGGGACCTGGCTGCACGACCTGGTCGCCGTCAGCAAGGCGATCGGGGCCGCCTTCGCGGCGCTGGCGGGGCAGGCCGCGGCCGGCCGGCTGCTGTTCGCGATGGCCCGCGAGGGGCGGCTGCCGCGCGTGCTCGCCCGCACCTCGCACGGCACGCCGCGCCCGGCCCTGCTGGTGGCCGCGACGGTCACGCTGGTCGCGGCCGTGTGGGCGGCCCGGCGCGACGACGGCCTCGACCACCTGGTCTCGGTGGTCGACGTCGGGGCGCTGGTGGCCTTCACGCTGCTGCACGCCTCGGTGGTCGGCTGGTTCGTCGTCAAGCGGCGGGGCGGCACCCCGAACTGGTTCAAGCACCTGCTGGTCCCGGTGCTCGGCGCCGCCGTGACGGTCGCCGTGATCGTCGAGGCCTCGTGGGAGGCGCAGCTGGTGGGGGCGGTGTGGCTGCTGGCGGGCCTGGGGGTGCTGGTGGCCCAGCGCGGGCGACGCGCGGGGGATCGGGGCGCCGGGCCCGACGCCGGTGTCAGTTCGGGCGGTTAGCCTGCGTGCATGGGTCTGAATACGTCGGCTGACGCGCCGCTGCCGGTCGGCCAGGTGTCCCGGCTCATCGGGGGCTGGATCGACAAGCTCGGCCAGGTGTGGGTGGAAGGGCAGATCACGCAGCTCTCGCGGAGGCCGGGAGCGGGGGTGGTCTTCCTGACGCTGCGCGATCCCTCGCACGACATCTCCCTGAGCGTGACCTGCTTCCGCCAGGTCTTCGACGAGGTCGCGGACTCCGTCACGGAGGGCGCGCGCGTCGTCGTGCTCGCCAAGCCCGAGTGGTACGCCCCGCGCGGGCAGCTGTCCTTGCGGGCGACGGAGATACGGCCCGTCGGCATCGGCGAGCTCCTCGCCCGCCTGGAACGGCTCAAGCGCTCGCTGGCCTCCGAAGGGCTCTTCGCGCTCGACCGCAAGAAGCCGCTGCCGTTCCTGCCGCAGCTGATCGGGCTGGTGGTGGGGCGGGCCTCGGCGGCCGAGCGCGACGTGCTGGAGAACGCGCGGCGCAGGTGGCCGGCGGTCCGCTTCGAGGTCCGCAACGTCGCCGTGCAGGGGGTGAACGCGGTGCCCCAGGTGATCCAGGCGGTCAAGGAGCTGGACGCCATGCCCGGGGTGGACGTGATCATCGTGGCGCGCGGCGGCGGCAGCGTGGAGGACCTGCTGCCCTTCTCCGACGAGGAGGTCGTACGGACCGTCGCGGCGGCCCGTACGCCCGTGGTCTCGGCGATCGGGCACGAGCCGGACTCCCCGCTGCTGGACCTGGTCGCGGACCTGCGGGCCTCCACGCCCACGGACGCGGCGAAGAAGGTCGTCCCGGACGTCGGCGAGGAGCTGGAGCGGGTGAGCCAGCTCCAGGGCCGGGGGCTGCGCGCCGTGCGCGGCCTGCTCGACCGGGAGGAGCGGGGGCTCGCGCACGCCCTGGCGCGGCCGGTCTTCGTCCATCCGCAGCGGATGGTGGAGACCCGGGAGGCCGAGGTGGACGCGCTGCTGGCGCGCGGCCGCCGGACGCTGGGCCACCTGCTGGACCGGGCGGACTCGGAGCTGGCGCACACGCTGGCCCGGGTGGTGGCGCTGTCCCCGGCGGCGACGCTGGAGCGCGGGTACGCGGTGCTGCAGCGGGCCGACGGGCACGTGGTGCGATCGCCGCAGGACGTGGCGGCGGGCGACGTGCTGCGGGCGCGGGTGGCGGAGGGAGCGTTCTCGGTGGAGGTCGCCGAGGGCGGCGCTGAGGTCGCCGCCGAGGAGGGCGTCACCGAGGGCGTCACCGAAGAGGGCGTCGAGGGCGTCTCGTAGGGCGGACGGGCGGCACACTGCCGCAACAAATTCGTTGTACTACACATATAAGGTGGGAGCGGGAATGGCCGGGACCGATGCGGCGCTGGGGTACGAGCAGGCGCGGGACGAACTGATCGAGGTCGTCCGCAAGCTGGAGGCCGGCGGCACCTCGCTGGAGGACTCCCTCGCGCTCTGGGAGCGCGGCGAGGAGCTCGCGAAGGTGTGCCGGCACTGGCTGGAGGGAGCCAGGGCGCGGCTGGACTCGGCGCTGGCGGCGCGCCAGGCCGGAGCGGACGCGGAGGGCGGGGAAGGCGGCCCGGAGTGACGTCGGTCACCACCTCGCGGATTTAGTTGAAGTTTCATCTATTTCCGTCGTAGTCTCGAGCCATCGCTTCAGTCCCGTACAGAAGAAGGCTTTCCGATGTCTCTCGTTCTCGACGCCGCCGCTCAGGACCTCCTCTTCCGTGAGGCGCGTACCGCCAACACGTTCTCCGACGAGCCGGTGACCGAGGAGCAGGTCCAGGCGATCTACGACCTGGTGAAGTTCGGCCCGACCGCCTTCAACCAGACGCCGCTGCGCGTCACCCTGGTCCGCTCCCCCGAGGCCCGCGAGCGCCTCGTGAAGCACATGGCCGAGGGCAACCAGGCCAAGACCGCCGCCGCCCCGCTGGTCGCGATCCTGTCCGCGGACAACGAGTTCCACGAGGAGCTCCCGCAGCTGCTCCCGCACTTCCCGCAGGCCAAGGACGCCTTCTTCTCCGAGCGCCCGGTCCGCGAGCAGTCCGCGCTGGTCAACGCCTCGCTGCAGGCCGCGTACTTCATCATCGGCGTCCGCGCCGCCGGCCTGGCCGCCGGCCCGATGACCGGTCTGGACTTCGCCGGCCTCCAGAAGGAGTTCCTGGACGGCGACCACACCC
Organism: Streptomyces sp. ICC1; assembly: GCF_003287935.1. GTDB lineage: Bacteria > Actinomycetota > Actinomycetes > Streptomycetales > Streptomycetaceae > Streptomyces > Streptomyces tritrimontium. The sequence goes on along the minus strand of NZ_CP030287.1, from coordinate 884,031 downwards.
CGCTGATGGTCGTCAACATCGGCAAGCCGGGCGAGGACGCCTGGTTCCCGCGTTCCCCGCGCCTGGAGTTCGACCAGGTCGTCACCACCGTCTGAGGCCCGCCTCGGCAGTAGCGCGCGAAAAGGCCGCGCGCCCCGGAATCCCGGGGCGCGCGGCCTTTTCGCGTACGCGGTCCTGTTACTGCTGCTGCGCGCCCTGCTTGAACTCCAGCGCCGCGGCCATCGCCCCGAGCTCCTCGAAGGAGGCCGTCCCGGTCACCACCGTGACGTGGCCCGCCTCGCGCCGCACGAGGGCGTCGTACTTCTCGCCGTCCCAGCGCTCCCAGGCCTGGTCCCCGACCTGCTGCGTCTGCCCGGTCGCCTTCGCCTTCTGGGTGACCTTGTCGAGGTAGCCGGGGGAGGTGTCCGCGGACTGCTCGACCGCCACGTACTGCTGCTTCGGATCCAGGAAGCCCAGGTGCCAGGCGTTCGCCTTCTTCCGCTCGAACGCCACCGAGGTCGCCCGCCACTCCTGCGGCAGGCCGACGGGGGCGGCGAGGGGGTACGGGGCCGCCCGCCGGGCCGTGATCGTCTCGACGCGGTAGTCGACCACCCTCGTCGCGTCGGCGCCGTCGTCATGGGGGATGAAGATGTAGATCGCACCCACGACGAGGCCGAGCACCCCCAGCGATAGGAGCATGTCCCGGACCGTCTGCTTGCCTCTCATACCTGCCACGGGACCATCGTCCCGCATCGCCCGCGGCGGTCGACGCCGGGGTCGCCGTGGCGCGCCCCACGGAGCACAAGATGTCCGCTGAGGACAATCAGCTGACCGATATACCGCTCATACGTGACCCGGTCTGCTCAATTTGTCGACGTACCGATAGAGTCCAGGGACCCTCACTCCCGGCCGTCGCCGTACAGAAAGGTGCGCTCCGATGACCGAGCACAACCTGCCGCCCCAGCTCGAAGTCTCTCCGGAGGCCCCCGACCGCAACCTCGCTCTGGAACTCGTCCGGGTCACCGAGGCCGCCGCCATGGCCGCGGGCCGTTGGGTCGGGCGCGGCGACAAGCTCGGCGCCGACGGCGCCGCGGTCAACGCGATGCGGACCCTGATCTCCACCGTCTCGATGAACGGCGTCGTCGTCATCGGCGAGGGCGAGAAGGACGAAGCCCCGATGCTCTTCAACGGCGAGCGGGTCGGCGACGGCACCGGTGCCGAGGTCGACATCGCCGTGGACCCGATCGACGGCACCACCCTGAACGCCAAGGGCATGCCGAACGCCATCGCCGTCCTGGCCGCCGCCGACCGCGGCAGCATGTTCGACCCGTCCGCGGTCTTCTACATGGAGAAGCTGGTCACCGGACCCGAGGCCGCCGACTTCGTCGACATCAACGCCCCGGTCTCCGTCAACATCCGCCGCGTCGCCAAGGCCAAGAACATGGCCGTGGAAGACGTCACCGTGATCATCCTCGACCGCCCCCGCCACGAGGGCATCGTCAAGGAGATCCGCGAGACCGGCGCCCGCATCAAGTTCATCTCCGACGGCGACGTCGCCGGCTCGGTCATGGCGGTCCGCGAGGGCACCGGCGTCGACCTGCTCCTGGGCATCGGCGGCACCCCCGAGGGCATCATCTCGGCGTGCGCCATCAAGTGCCTCGGCGGCACCATCCAGGGCAAGCTGTGGCCCAAGGACGAGGACGAGCGCCAGAAGGCCATCGCCGCCGGCCACGACCTGGACCGCGTCCTGCACACCGACGACCTGGTCTCCGGCGACAACGTCTTCTTCGTCGCCACCGGCATCACGGACGGCGAGCTGCTGCGCGGCGTCCACTACCGCTCGGAGACCGCGACGACCTCCTCGCTGGTCATGCGCTCGAAGTCGGGCACGATCCGCCAGATCGACTCGACCCACCGGCTCTCGAAGCTCCGCGCGTACAGCGCGATCGACTTCGACCGCGCCCAGTAGGAGACCGGGCCGGCTCCGCGCCGGCCCGGCACGAACGGCAAAGAGGGGCGTTCCCGCGTGCGGCGGGAACGCCCCTTCCGTGTGGTCCGCGGCCGGCCTACGAGGCTTCGCGCAGCTCCACGGCCCGGCGGCGGCGCCGGGCCAGCACCACCCGGCGCTCGGCGGCCGTCAGGCCTCCCCAGACGCCGTAGGGCTCCGGCTGGAGCAGCGCGTGCTCCCGGCAGGAGATCATGACGGGGCAGCGGGCGCAGACGCGCTTGGCGGCGTCCTCGCGGGACAGCCGGGCGGCGGTCGGCTCCTTGGAGGGGGCGAAGAACAGCCCGGCCTCATCGCGTCGGCACACCGCGTCCGCGTGCCATGGGCCGTCCTCTTCCCTGGCCGGTACCCGCGGCTTCGGCACGGCCGCCGCCGGGCGCCCCTGAAGACTCTGGACGGCGGCTACCTGCAGGGACTGGCGCGGCGGATGCGGCACGGTCTACTCCTGACGACGTATACGCGAGCGAGAGACGATGCACCTGTCCCTACCCGCTGCGCGCGCCCCTATGCACCGAGTGCCTCCGATCCGGACGGTTCGACCGAAACGTGACGCCGCCCGGAACCGCGCCCTGACCGCCCGGTACGGGGCCCCGAGCGCCCGCCGCCGTCACGCGACGGGCGGCGTCCAGCCGGGCCGGCGGCCCAGGAAGGCGAGGAGCGAGCCGGCCGGGTCGGCGTCCGGGCCGGGCGCGGACGCGAGCGCCGGGGCGTAGGCGAATCCGCGCAGGGGCTCGGCGAGCACCTCCGCGCTCGGGCGCAGGGCCGCGGCGAGGGCGGGGGTCAGCGGGGAGTCCTGGCCGGTGGCCACCGCGATGTCCCAGGCGTGCACGGCCGCGTCGAGGGCGGCCGCGCCGACCGCGGTCTCGGCGGGGGCGGTGAACGGGGGCAGCGGCACGGCGACTTCGGCCGTGCCCGGCGCGACCCCGGCGAAGGCCTCGGCGGCCGCGGCGAGGGCCGGCTCCAGCAGCTCGGCGGGGGCGGCGGACAGGGCGCCGGTGGGCGCGAACGGGTCCTCGGCCGGCCCGGGCCCGCCGGTGAGGCGCGCGGCGTAGGCGAGCTGGTCGCCGGCCGCGTGCTGGAGCACTTGGCCGACATTCCACTGGTCGCACGGGGTCGGGCGGTGCAGGCCGTCGGCCGGTATGCCGTCGACGGCCGAGCGCAGGGCGGCGTACGCCTGGTCGAGGAGGTCCCACTGGGATGCGGTCATGGGCCGACCCTAGGGCCGGACTCCGGCCAAGTGGCCTGATTCCGGGGCGGATTGCCGGCGTGTCGCCGAACTTTCCCGCCCCACGAACGCACTGCCCGCGGACGCGCTATCCGCCGAGGTGCTTGTGCGATCCGCGGGCCAGGTCCACCAGGCGGGCGCCGGGCTTGCGGCGGGACTCGATGTTGCCCAGCAGCGCGAAGGCGCGGACGATCACGACCGGCGCGTTCGGTTCGCTCTCGCCGCGCCCCTCACCGTGCACCTCGATGTTGCCGAGGAGCCCGCTGCCGTACCCGCGCAGCGTGACGTTCTCCGGAACCAGGACCTCGACGTTGCCGAGCACGCACGTCACGGTGATCTCGGTGACCTGCTGCTCGAAGACGGCCTGGGTGAGGTCGATGGTGATGTCGCCCATGACGGAGACCGCGCGGGTGAGCGCGCGCGGGTGCCACCGCCCCTTGCGGGAGGCACTGCCGCAGACCGCGACGACCGTCTCGCCCGGATCACCCGGCGGCGGTCCCACAGGGGTCCCGTCGGCGTACGCGGGCTCGCGCCGGGGGCTCGCGCCGGGCGCGGGCAGGTCCCGTACGAGCACGTCCAGCTCGCCGACCGTCTTGAGGGCGTACAGCGAGTCGAGGCGGTCGGAGTGCTCCTGCGAGGTCAGCCGGCCCTCGGCGACGGCATCGGCGAGGATCTGCGCGATGCGGTCCCGGTCGGCGTCGGAGGCGCGCAGCTCGGCGCCGGGCGCGGGGGCGGGGGCCGGTACGGATGGGGGCTGCTTTTCCAGGTCCACGCACCCCAGCATAGCGAGACACGATAGATCGCGATACTGGCCAGTGAGCCTTACCTCACAACAAAAGCCACCGGAAGAGGTCCTACGCTGGATACCGCGCTGCCAAACGGTCGTCAGCGCCGTCTGCCGAGTGAGGGAATGACTGCCGTCATGCCAGAGTTTGCGTACACCGACCTGCTGCCCCTGGGCGAGGACTCCACCCCGTACCGCCTGGTGACCTCCGAAGGCGTCTCGACCTTCGAGGCCGACGGCCGTACGTTCCTCAAGGTCGAGCCGGAGGCGCTGCGCAAGCTCGCCGAAGAGGCGATCCACGACATCCAGCACTTCCTGCGCCCCGCGCACCTCGCGCAGCTGCGCCGGATCATCGACGACCCCGAGGCCTCGGCGAACGACAAGTTCGTCGCCCTCGACCTCCTGAAGAACGCGAACATCGCGGCGGCCGGCGTCCTGCCGATGTGCCAGGACACGGGCACGGCGATCGTGATGGGCAAGCGCGGCCAGCACGTCCTCACCGAGGGCGGCGACGAGGCGGCCCTGTCCCGCGGCATCTTCGACGCGTACACCCGCCTGAACCTGCGCTACTCGCAGATGGCCCCGGTCACCATGTGGGAGGAGAAGAACACCGGCTCGAACCTGCCCGCGCAGATCGAGCTGTACGCGACCGACGGCGGCGCGTACAAGTTCCTCTTCATGGCCAAGGGCGGCGGCTCCGCCAACAAGTCCTTCCTCTACCAGGAGACCAAGGCGGTCCTCAACGAGGCCTCCATGATGAAGTTCCTGGAAGAGAAGATCCGCTCGCTCGGCACGGCGGCCTGCCCGCCGTACCACCTGGCGATCGTGGTCGGCGGCACCTCGGCGGAGCACGCGCTCAAGACCGCGAAGTACGCCTCGGCCCACTACCTGGACGAGCTCCCCACCGAGGGTTCCCCGCTGGGCCACGGCTTCCGCGACGAGGCCCTGGAGCAGCAGGTCTTCGAGCTGACCCAGAAGATCGGCATCGGCGCGCAGTTCGGCGGCAAGTACTTCTGCCACGACGTCCGCGTCGTCCGCCTCCCCCGCCACGGCGCGTCCCTCCCGATCGCCATCGCCGTCTCCTGCTCCGCCGACCGCCAGGCCACCGCGAAGATCACCGCCGAGGGCGTCTTCCTGGAGCAGCTGGAGACGGACCCGGCGCGCTTCCTCCCGGAGACGACTGACGAGCATCTCGCCGAGTCCGCGGACGTGGTCTCCATCGACCTGAACCAGCCGATGGACGACATCCTCGCCACCCTCACCAAGCACCCGGTCAAGACCCGCCTCTCCCTGACCGGCCCGCTGGTCGTGGCCCGCGACATCGCGCACGCCAAGATCAAGGAACTCCTCGACTCCGGCGCGGAGATGCCCCAGTACCTCAAGGACCACCCGGTCTACTACGCCGGCCCCGCGAAGACCCCCGAGGGCTACGCCTCGGGCTCCTTCGGCCCGACCACGGCCGGCCGCATGGACTCCTACGTCGAGCAGTTCCAGGCGGCGGGCGGCTCCAAGGTCATGCTGGCCAAGGGCAACCGCTCGCAGCAGGTGACGGACGCGTGCGGCACGCACGGCGGCTTCTACCTCGGCTCCATCGGCGGCCCGGCGGCGCGCCTCGCCCAGGACTGCATCAAGAAGGTCGAGGTCCTGGAGTACGAGGAGCTCGGCATGGAGGCGGTCTGGAAGATCGAGGTCGAGGACTTCCCGGCCTTCATCGTGGTCGACGACAAGGGCAACGACTTCTTCGTCGATCCGGCCCCGGCCCCGACCCACCGCAGCCGGCAGGGCGGGACCGGCCCGACGTGGCGGCCCGGGGATGATCACACCTGGGGTCCGCTCCGCAGCCCGCGCAGGAGCTCTGCCTCCACCGGGGTCGCGTCCAGGCCGTGGGCCCGCGCCTCGCGCAGTTGCGGGAGCGTGAGTCGGTACAACTCGCGGACGACCTTCAGCGGCACACCGTCCGGCCCGCCGACAGCGAGGCGCACGGTGCCCTCCGCAGCGACGATCCGCTCGCGCATCAACGGCGGGGGCACTCCCCAGCCCTGGTCGCACGCGTGGACTCCGTACTCGGCGCAGTAGTAGTTGTCATCCCAGCACAGGCGGCCGTCGACGATCCGCTGCCATGTCTCGTACCGGCAGGAGGCGCAGGGCGCGCAGTGCAGCGTCATGAACTGTTCAGCCATCGGTGCAGGGTCCCGCGCCGGCCCGCCAGGCGCATCCGGATAACGTTCGGGGTATGACTGAGCCGTCCCTCCCTGCGGCCCGCGGCACGCGGGTCATCGCTCACCGCGGGGCCTCCCACGAGCACCCCGAGCACACCATCGAGGCCTACCGGCAGGCCATCGCCGACGGGGCCGACGCCCTGGAGTGCGATGTGCGGCTCACCGCCGACCACCGGCTCGTCTGCGTGCACGACCGCCGCGTCGAGCGGACCTCCGACGGCCGCGGGATCGTCTCGGAGATGACGTACGAGGAGCTGCGCGCCCTCGACTTCGGCGCCTGGAAGGGGGCCGAGCACGCCGGGTCCCCGGTGCTGCTCTTCGAGGACCTGCTCAAGGAGGCGCTGGCCGCGCCGTACCCCGTCGGGCTGGCCGTCGAGACCAAGCACCCCACCCGCGCGGGCGGCCGGCTGGAGGCCGAGCTCGTACGGGTGCTGCGGGAGCACGGGCTCGCGGACGGCCGCGGCGGCCGCGTCGAGGTGATGAGCTTCTCCCGGACCGCCCTGACCCGGCTGCACCGGCTCGCGCCCGGACTGCCCGCCGTGTACCTGATCGAGCGCGGGCTACGGCCGGTGCGTCCCCCGTACGCCACGCACGCGGGCCCGGGCATCGAGCTCGTACGGCGGGATCCGGGGCTGGTGGGCCGGCTGAAGGCGAAGGGGCTCCGGGTGCGCGTGTGGACCGTGGACGAGCCCGAGGACCTGGAGCTCTGCGTGCGCCTGGGCGTGGACACGATCATCACCAACCGGCCCCGCGACGTGCGCAAGCTGCTCCAAGACATGTGAACACCCGGCCGGGGTGCGCCGGCCGGGTGTGGGGGGTGGTCGACCTGACGGGGGTACAGGTCTGGCGGTACTGGTCCTGCCGGGGTGTTACACGAAGCGCTGGTTGGCCGAGCCGTTGCAGGTCTGCAGGCGCAGCGGCTCGTGGGCCCCTGCCACCGTCACGCACATGCCCGGGGCGGCGGCGGGGCGCAGGGTGGCTCCGTCGCGGACGAACTGCTGGTTGGCGCCGCCGTGGCAGTTCCAGATGATCATCGCGGTGCCGTTGCCGTAGTTGGCGGCGGGCGCGTCGAGGCAGCGGTCATGGGTGAGCTCGATGTGGAGGGACTTCTTCGCGGAGTCGTACCACCAGCCCTGGTTGCGACCGCCGTGGCAGTCCCAGCCGATGACCTTGGTGTTGTTGGCGCTGGAACCGCCGTTGGAGTCGAGGCAGTTGCCGGTCGCCTCGTTCTTGAGCGGCTTGTACAGGTCGTCCCAGGCCCCGGCCTGCAGGACGGGGGTGCCGGTGCTCGCCGGGTCGGCGCAGGAGGCCTCGCGCAGGCCGGAGGCGTAGAGCTGGGTCAGACAGGACGCGAAGGCGCCGTGGCCGCGGTAGTTGGGGTGGAAGGACTGACGGGCGGTGTTCTCGTCCCACGGGAAGTGGTCCCCGAGGTCGAGGTAGAGGCCGCGGGCCCAGGTGTCCTCCATGCAGACCTCGTGGCCCTGGAAGAGCCTCGAGTTGTCGAGGTAGGTCGCGCCCGCGGCGAGGGCGGCCGCGCGCATGCCCTTCTCGAAGGTGGGCACCGCGTAGTTGCGGCCCCAGGCGGCGTCGGAGTCGTAGCCGGCGCAGCCTCCGGGGAGCTTGCCGGGGAAGTCGGGGTTGTCGTTGAAGTCGGGGCCGATCGGGCTGGGGTAGCCCATCACGACCAGCTTGTAGTCGGAGTCGGCGTAGCCGGCGTCGCGCATGACCGTCTTGAGGTCGCCGATCGTCGCCTCCACCTTGGGCTTCAGGCCGTCGACGCGGCCCTGCCAGCCGGGGCCGTACTTCGGCTCGCAGGTGCCCTGGCTGAGCACCCAGCGTGTGACACAGTCGGTCATGACCGGGCCGAACTGCAGGTCGTCGTTGGCCCCGGCGACCAGCACCACCATCTTGATCTTCGTGTTGCGGGCCTTGATGGCGAGACTGTCGCTCTGCACCAGCTCGTCGGCGTACTGCTTGCCTCCGCCGATCCTGATGTTGCCGGTGTAGCCGCCGGAGCAGGCGGCGTTGAAGGTGTAGTCGGCCGCGATGCCGGTGCGGTGGATCGCCGAGTCCGGCGACCGGTGGCACTGGTTGGACGCGGTGTTCGTCGCGGGATCGTAGTTGCCGACGCCCTCGCCCGAGATCTCGCTGTCGCCGAGCGAGATCAGGCCGGTCTTGCGGTCGGCGAGCGGGCGGATCGCCGAGTCGCCGTAGATCTTGACGGCCTCGGCGGCCCGGATGGCCTCCAGTTCGGGCGTGAGGGGTGTGGCCGCGGCCGCGGCGGCGGACCCGGCGGCGGGAGCCGCGTGGGCCATGGGGGTGATGGCGGTGACGCCCCCGAGGGCGGCCGCGACCGCCGCGACGGCGGCGAAGGTAGATCTGAGCCTGGATTGTGTACGGACACGTGCCATGAACGCCTCCCCGATCTCAGTGTTACCCCCGGTATTTACTGGTCAGTAGGTGAGTTGGGAACAGTCCGAACAAGACAATTGCTCAACTTTTTGAGGAGGCACCACAGATGACCGAGGATCAGCAGACCGAACCGGGCCCCGAGGGGTTCCGCGTCGAGCACGACTCCATGGGCGACGTACTCGTCCCCGCGCACGCCAAATGGCGAGCTCAGACCCAGCGCGCGGTGGAGAACTTCCCCATCTCCGGGCAGCGCCTGGAGCGTGCCCACATCGCGGCGCTGGCCCGGATCAAGGCCGCCGCGGCCGCCGTCAACTCCCGGCTCGGCGTAATCGACGAGGACATCGCCGCCGCGATCGTCTCGGCGGCCGGCGAGGTCGCCGAGGGCCGCTGGGACGAGCACTTCCCCGTCGACGTGTTTCAGACGGGTTCCGGCACCTCGTCCAACATGAACGCCAACGAGGTGATCGCCACCCTGGCCACCGAGCGGCTCGGCCGCGCCGTCCACCCCAACGACGACGTCAACGCCTCGCAGAGCTCCAACGACGTCTTCCCGTCCTCCATCCACATCGCCGCCACCGCCGCCGTCACCGGTGAGCTGATCCCCGCCCTGGACCACCTGGCCGCGGCGATGGAGCGCAAGGCCGCCGAGTTCTCCGAGGTGGTCAAGTCCGGGCGGACGCACCTGATGGACGCCACCCCGGTCACCCTGGGCCAGGAGTTCGGCGGGTACGCGGTCCAGCTCCGCTACGGCGTCGAGCGGCTGCGCGCGGCGCTGCCCCGGCTGGCCGAACTGCCGCTGGGCGGGACCGCGGTGGGCACCGGGATCAACACCCCGCCCGGGTTCTCCGCCGCCGTGATCGCCGAGGTGGCCGCGGCCACGGGGCTGCCGCTGACCGAGGCCCGGGACCACTTCGAGGCCCAGGGGGCGCGGGACGCGCTGGTGGAGACCTCGGGAATGGTCCGCACGGTCGCCGTCTCGCTCACCAAGATCTGCAACGACCTCCGCTGGATGGCCTCGGGCCCGCGCACCGGATTGGCCGAAATCAATCTCCCGGATCTCCAGCCGGGGTCCTCGATCATGCCCGGGAAGGTCAATCCGGTCGTCCCGGAGGCCGTGCTGATGGTGGCGGCCCAGGTGATGGGGAACGACACGGCGGTCGCCGTGGCGGGCGCGGCGGGCAACTTCGAGCTCAACGTGATGCTCCCCGTGATGGCCCGCAACCTCCTGGAGTCCATCCGCCTCCTGGGCAACGCGAGCCGCCTGCTGGCCGACCGCACGATCGACGGAATCACCGCCAACACGGCCCGGGCCAGGGAGTACGCCGAGTCCTCGCCCTCCGTGGTGACCCCGCTGAACCGCTACATCGGCTACGAGGAGGCCGCCAAGGTCGTCAAGAAGTCGCTCGCGGAGCGCAAGACGATCCGCGAGGTCGTCCTGGAGTCCGGCTACGTGGAGCGCGGCGACCTCACCCTCGAACAGCTCGACGAGGCGCTCGACGTACTGCGGATGACCCGGCCCTGATCCGGGCCCGCCGCCCCCCGGGCGGGGTCCGGATCCGGTCGTTTCCGGTCCTCGAACACCTCGGTGACCTGCACCGCAGCGATTCCCCGGGCCCCCGCCCTAAGATCTGGCCATGACAGGTACCGGAGGCCGCGGGGGCGGCAGTGCGCGCAGTGCCGCGCGGGACTCGGCACAGGACGCGCGCCACGGCGGGCACTGGGCGCCCGGGGAGCAGATCCTGTGGCGCTACCGCGACCACGCGCCCGGCCTGAAGGGCGCCGTGCACATCTGCCGGCCCGTCACCGTGGTCGCCGACACCGACGAGCTGCTCGCCGTGTGGATGGCTCCGGGGACCGAGTGCGTCAAACCGGTGCTCGCCGACGGGACCCCGGTCCACGAGGAGCCGCTCGCCACCCGGTACACCGCGCCGCGGACCACCGTACGGTCGCGCTGGTTCGGGGCGGGCGTGCTGAAGCTGGCGCGGCCCGGGGACCCGTGGTCGGTGTGGCTGTTCTGGGAGCACGGCTGGCGCTTCAAGAGCTGGTACGTGAACCTCGAGGAGCCGCGGACGCGGTGGTCCGGCGGGATCGACTCCGTGGACCACTTCCTCGACGTCTCCGTCTATCCGGACCGCACGTGGAAATGGCGGGACGAGGACGAGTTCGCGCAGGCCCAGCGGTCCGGGCTGATGGACCCGGAACAGGCGGACCGGGTGCGGGCCGCCGGGCGGGCCGCGGTGGGCGTGATCGAGGCCTGGGGCCCGCCGTTCTCGGAAGCCTGGCAGGATTGGCGGCCGGACCCGGCCTGGGAGGTTCCGGTGCTGCCGAAGGACTGGGACCGCACTCCGGCGCATATGACCTCATGAGACCCTTGATGCGCCCCGGGGGTGCGACCGTAGGATCGTCCTCCGCGGCAGCGTGTGGCGTCGCCGCGAGAGGGTCCGACCTCGAATCTCGTGCCGCACGCGGGACTTGACCGGAGGCCGGCGCACGACGAGAGGCGATGAGCGGGCGGGGGTCCCCCCGGATTAAGTTTGGGGGAGGAACCGCGGGGTGGTGGTGTCCCCGCCGCTGAGCGGGTATACCGCGACTGACCGAGTTGAGTGCAGCGCACATCGAGCGCAAACGGACGGAATGCCACGCGTGACGGAGTACCCCACCTCTCAGGAGGGCTCACAGCCGGCTGCCGGTGCCTCCGGCGGCCGCACGGATGAGCTGGGCCACGGCAAGGCCCCGGTCCCGGCCGCCGAGGCCGTACGCACGCATGCGCAGGTCCAGGGGGCCGACCAGCCCGCCTCCGGCCTCCCCCGCCCCCGTGAGACCGCCGCCGCGAACAGCGGCGCCCGCGACACCGAGGCAGCGCGCGCCGCGGCCGCCGCTGCCCCGGCGGCCCAAGTGGCACAGGCGGCAAAGGCGGCACAGGCGGCACAGGCGGCACAGGGCAACGCCCCGGAGGCCATCGCCCGGCGCGAAGGCGACCGGCTGCGGTTCGTCGGAGCGGCCACGCGGCGGATCGCGCGCGGCATCGACCTGGACGAGATCGTGCTCGGGCTGTGCCGGGCCACGGTGCCGACCTTCTCCGACGCCATCCTCGTCTACCTGCGCGACCCGCTGCCCGTGGGCGACGAGCGGCCCGTGGGGCCCGTCGTCTTAAGGCTCCGGCGCACCGACCGGCTCCGGCCGATCGACGAGTTCACCGCCGCGGCCGCCGGCGCCGGCGCGACGACCTCGGACGGCGAGCTCGACTTCAGCCAGCTGGCCCTGGTCGGCCCGCAGGGCGACCTGCCCGCCGCCGAGCTGTGCGAGATCCGCCCCGGCGGGGCGCTCGCCGAGGTGCTGCGCGGCGTACGGCCCGTCTTCGGGTCCTCCGCCGCGGCCCGCGCCGCGCTGCCGGAGCTGCTGGGCGCGGACCACCCCGTACCGCGCGGGCAGCGGGCCATCCTCGCCCCGCTGCGGGGCCGCCGCCGCGTCATCGGCGCGGCGGTGTTCCTGCGCACCCCCGAGCGGCCCGCCTTCGAGACGAACGACCTGCTGGTCGCCGCCCAGCTGGCCACCCACACCGCGCTGGGCATCGACAAGGCCATGCTCTACGGGCGCGAGGCGTACATCGCCGACGAGCTCCAGCGCACGATGCTGCCCGACAGCCTCCCGCAGCCCACCGGGGTCCGCCTGGCCAGCCGCTACCTGCCCGCCGCCGAGACGGCCCGGGTGGGCGGCGACTGGTACGACGCCATACCCCTGCCCGGCAGCCGGGTCGCGCTCGTCGTCGGCGACGTCATGGGCCACTCCATGACCTCCGCGGCGATCATGGGACAGCTCCGTACGACGGCCCAGACGCTGGCGCAGCTCGACCTGCCGCCCGCCGAGGTCCTGCACCACCTGGACGAGCAGGCGCAGCGGCTGGGCTCCGACCGGATGGCCACCTGCCTCTACGCCGTCTACGACCCGGTCTCGCACCGGATCACCATCGCCAACGCCGGCCACCCGCCGCCGGTCCTGCTGCACCTGGGCGGGCGCGCCGAGGTGCTGCGCGTACCCCCCGGCGCCCCCATCGGCGTCGGCGGCGTGGACTTCGAGGCGGTGGAGCTGGACGCCCCCGCCGGGGCCACCCTCGTGCTGTACACCGACGGCCTGGTCGAGTCCCGGCTGCGGGACGTGTGGACCGGCATCGAGCAGCTCCGCGAGCGCCTGGCCACGACCGCGCAGCTGACGGGCCTGGACCACCCGCCGCCGCTGGAGGCCCTGTGCGACGACATCCTGGACATGCTGGGCCCGGGTGACCGGGACGACGACATCGCGCTGCTCGCCGCCCGTTTCGACGGGATCGCGCCCAGTGACGTGGCGTACTGGTTCCTGGACCCGGAGGAGACCGCTCCGGGCCGGGCGCGCCGGTTCGCCCGCCGCGCGCTGGCCCGCTGGGGGCTGGAGGAGCTCCAGGACTCGCTGGAGCTGCTGGTCAGCGAGGTCGTGACCAATGCCGTGCGGTACGCGGAGCGGCCGGTCACGCTGCGCCTCCTGCGCACGGACGTGCTGCGCTGCGAGGTCGGCGACGACTCCCCGCAGCTGCCGCGCCAGCGCCGCGCGCGGGACACGGACGAGGGCGGCCGCGGCCTGTTCCTGGTCAACCGGATGGCCAAGCGGTGGGGTGCCACCCGGCTGAGCAGCGGAAAGGTGGTCTGGTTCGAGCTCGCATTGCCGGGGGCGCATGATCGGCGTTGACTGGGCAGAAGCAGACGAAGCGACCCAACCGACCCATGGGGAGGACGCTCGTGACCCAGGACGCGCAGAAGATCCCGTACACGACCGACAACGTCGGCATTCCGGTGGAGAGCGACGAGCATTCGCTCACCGTGGGTGCCGACGGCCCGATCCTGATGCAGGACCACTACCTCATCGAGAAGATGGCCCAGTTCAACCGGGAACGGGTGCCCGAGCGGGTGGTCCACGCCAAGGGCGCGGGCGCCTACGGCGTCTTCCAAGTGACGAACGACGTGAGCCAGTTCACCAAGGCCGATGTCTTCCAGCCGGGCCGAAGGACCGAGATGCTGGCCCGCTTCTCGACGGTCGCCGGTGAACAGGGATCGCCCGACACCTGGCGGGACCCGCGCGGCTTCGCCCTCAAGTTCTATACCGAGCACGGCAATTACGACCTGGTCGGCAACAACACCCCGGTGTTCTTCGTCCGCGACCCGATCAAGTTCCAGGACTTCATCCGCTCCCAGAAGCGCCGTCCCGACAACGGGCTGCGCGACCACGACATGCAGTGGGACTTCTGGACCCTCTCCCCCGAGTCCGCGCACATGGTGACCTGGCTGATGGGCGACCGCGGCATCCCGAAGTCGTACCGGCACATGAACGGCTACGGCTCGCACACCTATCTGTGGGTCAACGGCGGCGGCGCGAAGTTCTGGGTGAAGTACCACTTCAAGACGGACCAGGGCATCGAGTTCCTGACGCAGGCCGATGCCGACCGGATCGCCGGCGAGGACCCCGACCGCCACCGGCGGGACCTGTTCGACTCGATCGCGGGCGGTGAGCCGCCGAGCTGGACCCTGTGGATCCAGGTGATGCCCTTCGAGGACGCGGCCGGCTACCGCTTCAACCCCTTCGACCTGACCAAGGTGTGGCCGCACGCCGACCACCCGCTGATCGAGGTCGGGCGGATGACCCTCGACAAGAACCCGGCGGACTACTTCATCCACATCGAGCAGGCCGCCTTCGAGCCCTCGAACCTGGTGCCGGGCATCGGTCCGTCGCCGGACAAGATGCTGCTGGGCCGGCTGTTCTCGTATCCGGACACGCACCGCTACCGGATCGGCGCCAACTACGCGCAACTGCCGCCCAACCGGGCCCGCTCGCTCGTCTCCTCGTACTCCAAGGACGGTGCGATGCGCTTCGAGGCCTCGGCCGCGGCCCGCCCGTACGCGCCCAACTCCTACGGCGGCCCCGCGGCGGACACGGCCCGCTTCGGCGAGCCGGCCGGCTGGGCCTCGGCGGGCGAGATGGTCCGCGAGGCGTACGGCCTGCACAGCGCGGACGACGACTGGGGGCAGCCCGGCACGATGGTCCGCGAGGTGCTGGACGATGCGGCCCGCGACCGGCTGGTGTCGAACATCAGCGGGCACCTGCTGGACGGGGTCAGCGCCCCGGTCCTGGAGCGGGCCGTGCGGTACTGGCGCAACGTGGACAAGGCGCTCGGCGACCGGATCGCGGCGGCGGTCTCCGGCTGAGGCCCGAGGACGGGAACGAGGAAGGGCCACCGCCCCGCGGCTGCGGGGCGGTGGCCCTTCCTCGTTCCCGTCCTCGGGCCTCAGCGCCTACCGCCGGCTCTTATACACATCTGACGCTGCCGCCTCTCCTCTCCGTGTTACTTCCTCGGAGATGTGTCTAAGGGACAGGAACGCCCCGACCCCCAGGGCCGTACGCCCCTGCGCGGGCGCCCGGCAACGCGTGGGTCAGGCCGAGACGGCCGCGCGGATCTCGTCCGCGAACCGCTCCGCCGCGCCGCGCAACGCACCCGCGTCGGGTCCGTGCTTCAGCACGCCCCGCGACACGTTCGGCACGACATTGCGGACGGCCGCGCCGAAGACCGCCGGGAGGTCCGCCGCCGTCGCGCCCTGCGCGCCGATGCCGGGGGCCAGCAGCGGCCCGTTGATGTCCAGGTCGAAGGAGGACAGGTCCCCGAGGGTCGCGCCCACGACGGCTCCGAACGAGCCCATCGGGGAGGCGCCCGCGTTCTCCGCCGCCAGGTGCCCGAGCATCGTCGCGCCGATCGTCCGGCCGTCCGACCGCACGGCCCGCTGGACCTCCGCGCCCTCCGGGTTGGAGGTCAGGGCCAGGACGAACAGGCCGGCCCCCGACTCGCGGGCCAGGTCGACCGCCGGCTTCAGCGAGCCGTAGCCCAGGTACGGGGAGACGGTCAGCGCGTCGGAGAAGAGCGGCGAGGACGGCGACAGGAAGGTCTGCGCGTACGCGGCCATCGTCGAGCCGATGTCGCCCCGCTTGGCGTCCATGACGACCAGCGTGCCCGCCGCCCGGGCGTCGGCCACGGTCTGCTCGAGCACCGCGACGCCCTTGGACCCGAACCGCTCGAAGAACGCCGCCTGCGGCTTGAAGACCGCCACCGAGTCGGCCAGCGCCTCGACGACCGTGCGGGAGAACTTCTCCAGGCCCGCGATGTCGTCGTCCAGGCCCCACGAGGCCAGCAGCGCCGCGTGCGGGTCGATGCCCACGCACAGCGGACCGCGGGTGTCCATCGCCTCGCGCAGGCGGGTACCGAACGGGATCACAGGGCTCACAGCGCGGCCTTTCGGGTTTCGGCGCCCACCGCGTCGGCGAGGGTCGCGTACGGGCTGGCGGCCAGGCGCGCGGCCAGGCCCTTGTGGATGGCGCGGGCGTAGCAGGGGCCCTCGTAGATGAAGGCGCTGTAGCCCTGGACCAGGCTCGCGCCGGCCAGGATCCGCTGCCAGGCGTCCTCGGCGTTCTCGATGCCGCCGACGCCGACCAGGACCAGCCGGTCGCCGACGCGGGCGTACAGCCGGCGCAGGACCTCCAGCGAGCGCTCCTTGACGGGGGCGCCGGACAGTCCGCCGGTCTCCTTGACCAGGGACGGGGAGGACTTCAGACCGAGGCCGTCGCGGGCGATGGTGGTGTTCGTGGCGATGATGCCGTCCAGGCCCAGCTCCAGGGCCAGGTCGGCGACCGCGTCCACGTCCTCGTCCGCGAGGTCCGGGGCGATCTTGACGAGCAGCGGGACCCGGCGGTCGGTGACGGCGCGGTCCGCGGCTTCCCGTACGGCGCTCAGCAGCGGGCGCAGCGACTCGGTCGCCTGGAGGTTGCGCAGTCCCGGGGTGTTCGGGGAGGAGACGTTGACGACCAGGTAGTCGGCGTGGCGGGCGAGGCGCTCGGTGGAGGCGACGTAGTCGGCGACGGCCTCCTCCTCGGGCACGACCTTCGTCTTGCCGATGTTGACGCCGACGACGGTCTTGAAGACCGGGTTGCGGGCGGCCAGGCGGTCCGCCACGGCCGCCGAACCCTCGTTGTTGAAGCCCATGCGGTTGATCAGCGCACGGTCCGGCACCAGCCGGAACAGCCGCTTCTTCGGGTTGCCCGGCTGGGCCTGGGCCGTGACCGTGCCGATCTCGATGTGGTCGAAGCCGAGCATCGACATCCCGTCGATGGCGACGGCGTTCTTGTCGAAGCCGGCCGCGAGCCCGAAGGGGCCGTGCATCCGCAGGCCGAGGGCCTCGGTGCGCAGCGATGCGTACCGGGGTGCCAGGAAGGCGGCGACGAAGGTGCGCAGGACCGGCGTGCGGGCGGCGAGGCGGATCCAGCGGAAGGCCATGTAGTGGGCCTGCTCCGGGTCCATCCGCTTGAAGACCAGGTCGAAGAAGAGTTTGTACATCGTGCAGGGGTTCCCTTGTGCGCTCATGAAGCTCATGAAGAGGGGGACGACCGTCGCGCTTCGCGCTGGACGGTGTCCCCCTCCCCTCTACGGGCCGTACGGGCTTGTCGGTCCTCGCCGGGATCTAGTCGCGGGCCGCCGTCAGCCGCTCCGCGTGCTCCTGGAGCGAGCGGACGCCGACGTCGCCGCGGTTGAGCGCGTCGATGCCCTGGACGGCCGCGGCGAGCGCCTGGACCGTGGTGAGGCACGGGACGCCGCGCGCCACGGCGGCCGTACGGATCTCGTAGCCGTCGAGGCGGCCGCCGGTGCCGTACGGGGTGTTGACGATCAGGTCGACCTGGCCGTCGTGGATGAGCTGGACGATGGTCTTCTCGCCGTCCGGGCCCTCGCCCTCGCTGAGCTTGCGCACGACGGTGGCGTTGATGCCGTTGCGGCGCAGCACCTCGGCGGTGCCGGAGGTGGCCATCAGCTCGAAGCCGTGGGCGACGAGCTCGCGCGCCGGGAAGATCATCGTGCGCTTGTCGCGGTTGGCGACGGAGATGAACGCGCGGCCCTTGGTGGGCAGCGGGCCGTAGGCGCCGGCCTGGGACTTCGCGTAGGCGGTGCCGAAGACGCAGTCGATGCCCATGACCTCGCCGGTGGAGCGCATCTCCGGGCCGAGGACCGTGTCGACGCCGCGGCCGTGGATGTCGCGGAAGCGCGACCACGGCATGACGGCCTCCTTGACGGAGATCGGCGCGTCGAGCGGCAGGGTGCCGCCGTCGCCGGTCTTCGGGAGCATGCCCTCTTCGCGCAGCTCGGCGATGGTGGTGCCGAGCGAGATGCGGGCGGCGGCCTTCGCGAGGGGGACGGCGGTCGCCTTCGAGGTGAAGGGGACGGTCCGGGAGGCGCGCGGGTTGGCCTCCAGGACGTAGAGGATGTCGCCCGCCATCGCGAACTGGATGTTGATCAGGCCGCGGACGCCCACGCCCTTGGCGATGGCCTCGGTGGAGGCGCGCAGCCGCTTGATGTCGTAGCCGCCGAGGGTGATCGGGGGCAGGGCGCAGGCCGAGTCGCCGGAGTGGATGCCGGCTTCCTCGATGTGCTCCATGACGCCACCGAGGTAGAGCTCGGTGCCGTCGTAGAGGGCGTCGACGTCGATCTCGATGGCGTCGTCGAGGAAGCGGTCGACCAGCACGGGGCGGGTCGGCGAGATCTCGGTGGACTCGGCGATGTACGAGGACAGCCGGTCCTCGTCGTAGACGATCTCCATGCCGCGGCCGCCGAGCACGTACGAGGGGCGTACGAGGACGGGGTAGCCGATCTCGTCGGCGATGGCCTTGGCGCCCTTGAAGGTGGTGGCGGTGCCGTGCTTGGGGGCGGGCAGGCCGGCGTCGGCGAGGACCTGGCCGAAGGCGCCGCGGTCCTCGGCGGCGTGGATGGCCTCCGGCGGGGTGCCGACGATGGGCACGCCGTTGTCCTTGAGCGCCTGGGCGAGACCGAGGGGGGTCTGGCCGCCGAGCTGGACGATGACACCGGCGATGGGGCCGGCCAGCGACTCGGCGTGGACGATCTCCAGCACGTCCTCGAGCGTGAGCGGCTCGAAGTACAGGCGGTCGGAGGTGTCGTAGTCCGTGGAGACGGTCTCCGGGTTGCAGTTGACCATCACGGTCTCGTAGCCGGCGTCGCTGAGCGCGAAGGAGGCGTGGACGCAGGAGTAGTCGAACTCGATGCCCTGGCCGATGCGGTTCGGGCCGGAGCCCAGGATGATGACCGCGGGCTTCTCGCGGGGGGCGACCTCGGACTCCTCGTCGTAGGACGAGTAGAAGTACGGGGTCTTCGCGGCGAACTCGGCGGCGCAGGTGTCGACCGTCTTGTAGACCGGGCGGACGCCCAGCGCGTGGCGGACCTCGCGGACTACGTCCTCGCGCAGGCCGCGGATCTCGGCGATCTGGAAGTCGGAGAAGCCGTGGCGCTTGGCCTCGGCGAGCAGCTCGGGGTGGAGCTTCTCCGCGGCGGCCAGCTCGTCCGCGATCTCCTTGATGAGGAAGAGCTGGTCGACGAACCAGGGGTCGATCTTCGTGGACTCGAAGACCTCTTCCTGGGTGGCGCCGGCGCGGATGGCCTGCATGACGGTGTTGATGCGGCCGTCGGTGGGGCGGACCGCGGTGGCGAGGAGCTCGTCCTTGTCGCCGGTGGGGCCGACGAAGGTGAACTGCGAGCCCTTCTTCTCCAGGGAGCGCAGGGCCTTCTGGAGGGCCTCGGTGAAGTTGCGGCCGATGGCCATGGCCTCGCCCACCGACTTCATGGTGGTGGTGAGGGTGGCGTCGGCGAGCGGGAACTTCTCGAAGGCGAAGCGCGGGGCCTTGACGACGACGTAGTCGAGGGACGGCTCGAAGGAGGCCGGGGTCTTCTCGGTGATGTCGTTGGGGACCTCGTCGAGCGTGTAGCCGATGGCCAGCTTGGCGGCGATCTTGGCGATCGGGAAGCCGGTGGCCTTCGACGCGAGCGCGGACGACCGGGACACGCGCGGGTTCATCTCGATGACGATGACGCGGCCGTCGACCGGGTCGATCGCGAACTGGATGTTGCAGCCGCCGGTGTCGACGCCGACCTCGCGGATGATCGCGATGCCGATGTCGCGCAGCCGCTGGTACTCGCGGTCGGTGAGCGTCATCGCCGGGGCGACGGTGATCGAGTCACCGGTGTGGACGCCCATCGGGTCGAAGTTCTCGATGGAGCAGACGACGACGACGTTGTCCTTGGTGTCGCGCATCAGCTCCAGCTCGTACTCCTTCCAGCCGAGGATGGACTCCTCCAGGAGCACCTCGGTGGTCGGGGAGAGCGTGAGGCCCTGGCCGGCGATGCGGCGCAGCTCTTCCTCGTTGTGGGCGAAGCCGGAGCCGGCGCCGCCCATGGTGAAGGAGGGGCGCACGACGACGGGGTAGCCGCCGAGGGTGTCGACGCCCTGGATGACGTCGTCCATCGTGTGGCAGATGACCGAGCGGGCGGACTCGCCGTAGCCGATCTTGGCGTGGACGGCTTCGACGACGCCCTTGAAGAGCTCGCGGTCCTCGCCCTTGTTGATCGCCTCGACGTTGGCGCCGATGAGCTCGACGTTGTACTTCTCCAGCACACCCTGCTCGTGCATGGAGATGGCGGTGTTGAGCGCGGTCTGGCCGCCGAGGGTCGGGAGCAGCGCGTCGGGGCGCTCCTTCGCGATGATCTTCTCGACGAACTCGGGGGTGATCGGCTCGACGTACGTGGCGTCGGCGATCTCCGGGTCGGTCATGATCGTGGCGGGGTTGGAGTTCACCAGGATCACCCGCAGGCCCTCGGCCTTGAGGATGCGGCAGGCCTGGGTCCCGGAGTAGTCGAACTCGGCGGCCTGCCCGATGACGATCGGGCCGGAGCCGATGACCAGGACGGACTGGATATCGGTGCGCTTAGGCACGATCGGCCTCCATCTGGGCGGTTTCCATCAAAGACGTGAAGCGGTCGAAGAGGTACGCGGCGTCGTGCGGGCCGGCAGCCGCCTCGGGGTGGTACTGGACGGAGAAGGCCGGCTGGTCGAGCAGCTGGAGGCCTTCGACGACCTGGTCGTTCAGGCACACGTGGGAGACCTCGGCGCGGCCGTAGGCGGTCTCGGAGACCTTGTCGAGGGGCGCGTCCACGGCGAAGCCGTGGTTGTGCGCGGTGATCTCGACCTTGCCGGTGGTGCGGTCCTGCACCGGCTGGTTGATGCCGCGGTGGCCGTACTTCAGCTTGTACGTGCCGAAGCCGAGCGCGCGGCCCAGGATCTGGTTGCCGAAGCAGATGCCGAAGAGCGGGGTCTTGCGGGCCAGTACGGCCTGCATGACCGCGACGGGGCCGTCTGCGGTGGCCGGGTCGCCCGGGCCGTTGGAGAAGAACACGCCGTCGGGGTTGACCGCGTACACGTCCTCGACGGTGGCGGTGGCGGGGAGCACGTGCACCTCGATGCCGCGCTCGGCCATCCGGTGCGGGGTCATGCCCTTGATGCCGAGGTCCACGGCGGCGACGGTGAACTTCTTCTCACCGATCGCGGGGACGACGTACGCCTCCTTGGTGGCGACCTCGGCGGCGAGGTTGGCGCCCTTCATCTGCGGGGCGGTGCGCACCTTGGCGAGCAGCGCCTCGTCACGGACGCCGTCCCAGGCCTCGCCGGAGAAGATGCCGACGCGCATGGCGCCGCGCTCGCGCAGGTGGCGGGTCAGGGCGCGGGTGTCGATGCCGGAGATCCCGACGACGCCCTGCTTGACGAGCTCCTCGTCCAGCGAGCGGCGCGAGCGCCAGTTCGAGGGGACGCGCGCGGGGTCGCGCACGACGTATCCGGCGACCCAGATGCGGGAGGACTCGGAGTCCTCGTCGTTGACGCCGGTGTTGCCCACGTGCGGGGCGGTCATCACGACGACCTGCCGGTGGTACGACGGGTCGGTGAGGGTCTCCTGGTAGCCGGTCATGCCGGTGGAGAACACGGCCTCGCCGAAGGTCTCCCCCACAGCGCCGTAGGCGCGGCCGCGGAAGATCCGACCGTCCTCCAGGACGAGTACGGCGGGAGCTTTGGCTGCTCCCCTGGTGGAGGTCGTCATCGTTCGGCGCCTTCCGTCGTGGTGATTGAGTGGTTCATGAGGTTGATCGCTTCGACCCAGGCGGCGTGTTCGGCCGCGCGGTCGGAGCGGAATCCGGAGTCGATCAGCCTGTCGCCGTGCGCCCATGTGACGACGAGGAGACCGCCCTCGGTGAGTACCTTGCCCGCGATTCCCTTGTCGAGGCGGGCGCCGCGCAGTTGCGCGGCCGGTACGAAGAAGTCGGTGGCACCCGGACGGACCACGTCGAGGCCCGCGTCGGTGAGCGTGAGCTCGACCCGGCTGCGGACCCCCAGCCCGTGGGCGACGATCCGGTCGAGCCACTGCCCGGCGGTGGTGGACCCGTGGTACCGGCCGGTCAGGGCCAGCCGGTGCGCCGGGAGGCCGCTGGGGGCGGCGGGCAGCTCCGGCAGATCGCTCTGCAGGGTGCCGCGCCATTTCCAGCCCTGCCGCATCAGCCAGTACACGAACGCGATGAAGACGAGCAGACCGATCACCCACGCGATGCGGGCGCCCCAGTCCGTCACCTCCGCCGACTGTCGTTCGGCGGCCTCGGCGGCCAGTTGGATCACTGCAGGTGTCACGCCAGTTTCCCGTCCACGACCGTTGCCCGGCCCCGCAGGAAGGTGTGAGTGACGCGCCCCGGCAGCTCACGGCCCTCGTAAGGCGTGTTGCGGCTGCGGGAGGCGAAGTGTGCGGGGTCCACGACACCACGGTACGAGGTATCGACCAAGGTCAGGTTCGCGGGTTCACCTGCCGAGACGGGGCGTCCGTGGTTCGGGAGGCCGCCGATGCGCGCCGGGGCGAAGGACATCCGCTCGGCGACGCCCGCCCAGTCGAGCAGTCCGGTCTCCACCATCGTCTGCT
The DNA here is from genome assembly GCF_003287935.1 of Streptomyces sp. ICC1. Taxonomy (GTDB): domain Bacteria; phylum Actinomycetota; class Actinomycetes; order Streptomycetales; family Streptomycetaceae; genus Streptomyces; species Streptomyces tritrimontium. The sequence continues at coordinate 861,550 of NZ_CP030287.1, read as the reverse complement.
GGACGACGGAGAGCGCGGTCTCCAGGCCCACCATGCCCATGGCGGCCGCGGCCCACTCGCAGTCCTTGTCCTCGTGGGGGTGCGGGGCGTGGTCGGTCGCGACGATGTCGATCGTGCCGTCGGCGAGCGCCTCGCGCAGGGCCAGCACGTCGCGCTCGGTGCGCAGCGGCGGGTTGACCTTGTAGACCGGGTTGTACGAGCGCACGAGCTCGTCGGTGAGGAGCAGGTGGTGCGGGGTGACCTCGGCGGTGACGTCGATGCCGCGGGACTTGGCCCAGCGGACGATCTCGACGGAGCCGGCGGTGGAGAGGTGGCAGATGTGCACGCGGGAGCCGACGTGCTCGGCGAGCAGCACGTCGCGGGCGATGACCGACTCCTCGGCGACGGCGGGCCAGCCGCCGAGGCCGAGCTCGGCGGAGACGACGCCCTCGTTCATCTGGGCGCCCTCGGTGAGGCGGGGCTCCTGGGCGTGCTGGGCGACGACGCCGCCGAAGGCCTTCACGTACTCCAGGGCGCGGCGCATGATCACGGCGTCGTCCACGCACTTGCCGTCGTCGGAGAAGACGGTGACGCGGGCGGCGGACTCGTGCATGGCGCCAAGCTCGGCGAGCTTCTTGCCCTCCAGGCCGACGGTGACGGCGCCGATGGGCTGCACGTCGCAGTAGCCGGACTCCTTGCCCAGGCGCCACACCTGCTCGACGACGCCGGCGGTGTCGGCGACGGGGAAGGTGTTGGCCATGGCGAAGACGGCGGTGTAGCCGCCGGAGGCGGCGGCGCGGGTGCCGGTGAGGACGGTCTCGGAGTCCTCGCGGCCGGGCTCGCGCAGGTGGGTGTGGAGGTCGACGAGGCCCGGGAGGAGGGTCTGGCCCTGGGCCTCGATGACCGTCGCGTCGCCGGCGTCCAGGTTCGCGCCCACGGCGGCGATGGTCTCGCCGTCGATCAGGACGTCCTGCGCCTCGCCACCGAGTACCTTCGCGCCACGGATCAGGATCTTGCTCATCTTTACTTCGTCTCCTCGGTGCGGGCGGCGGTGGTGCTGGCGGTGCTGGTGGTGACGGCGGGCTCGGAGCCCCCGAGCAGCAGGTACAGGACGGCCATCCGGATGGAGACGCCGTTGGTGACCTGCTCGATGACCGTGCAGCGGTCGGAGTCGGCGACCTCGGCGGTGATCTCCATGCCGCGGACCATCGGGCCGGGGTGCATCACGATGGCGTGCTCGGGCATCCGGGCCATCCGGGCGCCGTCCAGGCCGTAGCGGCGGGAGTACTCGCGCTCGGTCGGGAAGAAGGCGGCGTTCATCCGCTCGCGCTGCACGCGCAGCATCATCACGGCGTCGGACTTCGGCAGCACCTCGTCCAGGCTGTACGAGATCTCACACGGCCAGGCCTCGACGCCGACGGGCACCAGGGTGGGCGGGGCCACCAGGGTGACCTCGGCGCCCAGGGTGTGCAGCAGCTGGACGTTGGAGCGGGCGACCCGGCTGTGCAGGACGTCGCCGACGATGGTGATCCGGCGGCCGTTCAGGTCCTTGCCGAGCCCGGCGTCCTTGCCGACGAGGCGGCGGCGCATGGTGAAGGCGTCGAGCAGGGCCTGGGTGGGGTGCTCGTGGGTGCCGTCACCGGCGTTGATGACCGGGGCGTCGATCCAGCCGGAGGTCGCGAGGCGGTAGGGGGCGCCGGAGGCGTGGTGCCGGATGACGACCGCGTCGACGCCCATGGCCTCCAGGGTCTGGGCGGTGTCCTTGAGGGACTCGCCCTTGGAGACGCTGGAGCCCTTCGCCGCGAAGTTGATCACATCGGCGGACAGGCGCTTCTCGGCGGCCTCGAAGGAGATCCGGGTGCGGGTCGAGTCCTCGAAGAAGAGGTTGCAGATCGTGCGGCCGCGCAGGGTGGGCAGCTTCTTTATCGGCCGGTCCGCGACGCGCGCCATCTCCTCGGCGGTGTCGAGGATCAGGACGGCGTCGTCGCGCGTGAGATCGGCGGCCGAGATGAGGTGGCGCTTCATCCGGGTTCTCCGTACGTCGGTGAGGGCAGCGGTGTGGGGAGGGCAGACGGGCGGGCTGGGGTGTGGCAGGGCAGGCTTCGGCGCGCGGACCCCCGGGGGGGTCCGGCTCCGGCAGGGTTACTGCCCCGCTGCCCGGTCGGTTCGCTGGCCGAGCAGTACGGCGTCCCGGCCGTCCTCCTCCTGGAGCTGGACCGACACGTTCTCCCGCAGCGACGTGGGGAGGTTCTTGCCGACGTAGTCGGCGCGGATCGGCAGTTCGCGGTGGCCGCGGTCGACGAGGACGGCGAGCTGCACGGCGCGCGGGCGGCCGATGTCGCCGAGGGCGTCGAGGGCGGCGCGGATGGTGCGGCCGGAGAAGAGGACGTCGTCGACGAGGACGACCAGGCGGCCGTCGATGTCGTCGCCGGGGATCTCGGTGCGCCCGATGGCGCGGGCCGGCTTCATCCGCAGGTCGTCGCGGTACATGGTGATGTCGAGGGAGCCCACCGGGATCTTGGCACCGGTGATCTCTTCGAGTTTGGCGGCCAGCCTGCGGGCGAGGTACACGCCGCGGGTGGGGATGCCGAGGAGCACCACGTCGTCGGCGCCCTTGGCGCGTTCGACGATCTCGTGGGCGATCCGGGTCAGGACCCGGGCGATGTCCTGCGCGTCGAGAACGGGGCGCATGGCATCGCTCTGCCCGGTTTCCCGGGCTGTGGTGCGGTTGTGCTGGGTGTCCATGAAAAGGACCTCCTTCTCCGCCTCACGGGACGGACCTTAAAGGACGTCTGATCTACGCGTTCCACGGTACCAGGGGGATTCCCCGGGGCCCGCACCGGGGCGGCCCGGGACCCCTCGTCCGTGGGCGTCGCGGACCATTCGGCTTGACGCATCCAAGTAACGCTGCGTAACCTCACAGTGAGTTACGAGCCGCGCGGCGGAGCCGCACGTGGTCCATCACGTGGGCCATGTCGCCAAAGCGTTCATGTCGTCACAGCGTCCATGCCGTCACAGCGCACAGCGTCCGGGAGCGTTATGTCCAGCGAATACGCCAAACAGCTCGGGGCCAAGCTCCGCGCCATCCGCACCCAGCAGGGCCTTTCCCTCCATGGTGTCGAGGAGAAGTCCCAGGGCCGTTGGAAGGCCGTGGTGGTCGGTTCCTACGAGCGCGGGGACCGCGCCGTGACCGTCCAGCGCCTTGCCGAGCTGGCGGACTTCTACGGGGTTCCGGTGCAGGAACTGCTGCCGGGAACGACCCCCGGCGGAGCGGCCGAGCCGCCGCCGAAGCTGCGCCTGGACCTGGAGCGCCTGGCCCACGTCCCCGCGGAGAAGGCCGGCCCGCTGCAGCGTTACGCGGCGACCATCCAGAGCCAGCGCGGCGACTACAACGGCAAGGTGCTCTCGATCCGCCAGGACGACCTGCGCACCCTCGCCGTCATCTACGACCAGTCCCCCTCGGTCCTGACCGAGCAGCTGATCAGCTGGGGCGTGCTGGACGCGGACGCGCGTCGTGCGGTGGCGCACGAGGACATCTAGTCCGACGGTGTTACCGGGCCCAGGCCCAGCAGAAACGTTACCGGCGGGGCGCCGGGGAGCCGAGAGGCCCCCGGCGCCCCGCCGGTCTTTTGCGTCCCGTCCCGGATCCGCGGACCCAGCCGGCCCGGGCCGACACGACCCGGCACGACCCGGCACGACCCGGCACGACCCGGACCGGCACGACGAAAGGGCCCGCAGCGCGCGTGCGCTGCGGGCCCTTTCGTCCGCGCCGGTCCGGCGCGGGTCAGCTCTCGCTGCGACGCAGCTTCGGCTTGAGGTCCTTGAAGCGGCCGAGCAGTCCGTTCACGAACGAGGGCGACTCGTCCGTGGAGAACTCCTTGGCCAGCTGGACGGCCTCATCGATCGCCACGGCGTCCGGGGTGTCGTCCACCCAGATCAGCTCGTAGGCACCGAGGCGCACGATGTTCCGGTCCACGACCGGCATGCGGTCCAGGTCCCAGTCCACCGCGTAGGTGGCGATCAGATCGTCGATGCGGTCCACCTTGTCGGCGTACCCCTCGACGAGTTCCATGGTGAACTCGTTCACCGCGGGCTGGCGGTCGGTGTCCGACCGCGAGTGGCGGATCCAGTCCGCGAGGACCTCGCGCACGGACACGTCGCGCTGGTCGGCCTCGAACAGGATCTGGAAAGCGCGCTTGCGCGCGTTGCTCCGGGCAGCCACGGTTAGCTGTTCACCCGGCCGAGGTAGTCGCTGGTGCGGGTGTCGACCTTGATCTTCTCGCCCGTGTTGATGAAGAGCGGGACCTGGATCTCGTGGCCGGTCTCCAGCGTCGCCGGCTTGGTGCCGCCGGTGGAGCGGTCGCCCTGGACGCCCGGGTCCGTGTGCTGGATGGTCAACTCGACGGCGGCCGGGAGCTCTACGTAGAGCACCTCGCCCTCGTGGCGGGCCACGGAGGCGGTGAAGCCCTCGATCAGGAAGTTGGCGGAGTCGCCGACGGCCTTCTTGTCGACCATCAGCTGGTCGAAGTCCTCCATGTCCATGAAGACGAAGTACTCGCCGTCCATGTAGGAGAACTGCATGTCGCGGCGGTCGATGGTGGCCGTCTCGACCTTGGTGCCGGCGTTGAACGTCTTGTCGACGACCTTGCCGGACATGACGCTCTTCAGCTTGGTGCGCACGAAGGCCGGGCCCTTGCCGGGCTTGACGTGCTGGAACTCGACGACGGACCAGAGCTGGCCCCCGTCGAGCTTCAGCACCATGCCGTTCTTGAGGTCGTTCGTGGAAGCCACGGTTTGGGAATCTCCTGCACTGGAAGACCACGGGTGCGCGCACAGCCCGGCGATGCGGGCTAGAGCGCGAGCAGCTCCTTGGTCGTAATGGTGAGTAGCTCGGGACCGCCGTCCGCCTCGGGGCGTACGACGAGCGTGTCATCGATCCTGACACCGCCCCGGCCCGGGAGGTGAACCCCCGGTTCGACGGTGACCGGCACGCAAGCGTCCAGTTTACCCATGGCCGTAGGTGCAAGCTGCGGGTCCTCGTCGATTTCGAGACCGACGCCGTGTCCGGTCCACGCCGCGAGGGCCTCCCCGTGTCCCGCGGAGTCCAGCACGGAACGGGCGGCGTGATCCACGTCTCGGTAGGCGGCCCCGGGCATCAGGGCCTCGCGGCCCGCCCGCTGGGCGGCGAACACGAGGTCGTACAGCTCGATCTGCCAGTCGGCGGGGGTCGTGCCGATGACGAAGGTCCGGCCGATCTCGCAGCGGTAGCCCCGGTAGTTCGCGCCGAGGCAGACGGAGAGGAAGTCGCCCTCCTCCACCCGTCGGTCGGAGGGCCGGTGCCGGGAGCGACCGGAGTGCGGACCCGTGCCGACGGAGGTCGGGAAGGCCGGGCCGTCCGCCCCGTGGTCCACGAGGCGGCGTTCGAGCTCCAGGGCGAGGTGCCGCTCGGTGCGGCCCACCAGGATCGACTCCAGCAGCTCGCCGAGGGCCTGGTCGGCGATCTCGGCGGCGATCCGCAGGCAGGCGATCTCCTCCTCGTCCTTGACGAGGCGCTGCTGCTCGACGGCGGTCCCGAGGTCGGCGAGGCGCAGTCCGGGCGCCACGGAGCGCAGGGCGCGGTGCCGGCCCACGGTGAGGTGGTGCTCCTCGACGGCGAGGGAGTCGGCGCGCGCGGAAGCGGCGAGGTCGGCGGCGGCGACGGCGGGATCGGCTCCCGGGCCCGCCAGCACGGAGATCCGCAGGTTCTCGTCGAGCCGTCCCTCGTCGGCCTCCCCGGTGGGCTGCCCGGCGCAGAACAGCATGTCCTCCCCGCCCGGTCCGACCAGCAGGACGGCGCCCAGCGGCGACGCCCCGGAGAGGTAGCGGACGTTCGCCGGACGCGTGATGAGTGCGGCGGCGTTTCCGGCGGCCGCACAGCGGTCGCGAAGCAGGCCCCGGCGGGCCGCGTACACGTCTGACATGCTTCCGAGCCTACGAGCGGCGGGCGCATCCGGCCTGGTGAGCGCGGCCGTACGAGGACGCGGCCGGGGCTTCGGAGGGCCGGGGCCTCAGCGGGCCGGGGCTTCAGTGGGCCGGGGCTTCAGCGGGCCCGGGCTTCAGTGGGCCGGCGCCGAGATGGCGCGGGCCAGGGTCTCGTCCAGGGCGCGGGCGGTGCCCTCGACGTCCAGGTGGGAGTTGTCGATGATCGGCAGCCCGGATCCGTACCAGCCCGCCATGCGGCCGTGGATCCGCGCGACCTCCTCGTCGGAGAGCCGCCGGTTCCCGGAGCGGGCCGCGTTGCGCTCCAGGACTATCTCCAGGCCGGGCAGCAGGACGACGGGCAGCAGCGCGGGCCCGACGTGGCGCTTCCAGCCGCCGAGGCCCACCACGGGGCGGTCGGGGAAGACCGCGTCGTCGAGGATGCAGGAGATGCCGTTCGCCAGGAAGTTGCGGGCGGCGAAGCCGCAGGTGCGGCGGGCGAGGCGATACTGGGCCTCGGAGTGGTCGTTCCAGCCGGCCTGCGGGTCCGCGAACCCCGAGCACACCCATTCCCGTACGTCGTCCAGGCTGACGTGCGCCGTGGGGACCGGCCGGGTGGCCGCCCAGTGGCGGGCCACGGTGGTCTTGCCGGCGCCCGCGGGACCGATCAGCAGCACCGCGAGGGTGGCTCCGCCGGTGCCCGCGACGGCGGGCGGCAGCGGGATGTGCCCGGTGGACCCGTCCGGCATCCCGGGGGCCCCGGGATGCCGGACGGGCAGGGACGCGGGCGCGGGCACCGGGGAAACGGGCCAGCCCTGCGCCGGGGGGACCGGCGGCTGCGGGGGCGCCGCCGAGTGCTGACGCCCCGACGGATCCCAGCTCCCGCCACCCACTCCGTGCTGCATCCGCTGCCAACCCCGTCCCGTTCCGGCCCGACTGATGCGAGAACGTTATATGACCCGGGAGCTCCGGCGGGTCACTCGATCAAGCGAAGGCCCCGATCAGGCCGTGACTTCGCCGAACGCCGCCACGAGGACGGCCGGGTCCGGGCCCTCCAGGACGGTCGGCTTGGCCAGCCCGTCCAGGACGATGAAGCGCAGCAGGTCGCCCCGGGACTTCTTGTCGAGCTTCATCGTCTCCAGCAGCTTGGGCCACTGGTCGCCGCGGTAGGTCAGCGGCAGCCCCACCGAGGCGAGGACCGCCTTGTGCCGGTCCGCCGTCGCGTCGTCGAGGCGGCCCGCCAGCCGGCCGAGCTCGGCCGCGAAGAGCATGCCGACCGAAACGGCCGCGCCGTGCCGCCACTTGTAGCGCTCGTTCTTCTCGATGGCGTGCGCGAGCGTGTGCCCGTAGTTCAGGACCTCCCGCAGCCCCGCCTCCTTGAGGTCGCTGGAGACCACGTCCGCCTTGACCTGGATGGAGCGGCAGATCAGCTCGGCCGTGTGCGGGCCGGCGGGCGTGCGGGCCGCCTCCGGGTCCTCCTCGATCAGGTCGAGGATCACCGGGTCGGAGATGAATCCGGCCTTGATGATCTCGGCGAGGCCGCTGACGTAGTCGTTGACCGGCAGCGACTCCAGCGCTGCCAGGTCGCAGAGCACGCCGGCCGGCGGGTGGAAGGCGCCGACGAGGTTCTTGCCCTCGGCGGTGTTGATGCCCGTCTTGCCCCCGACGGCCGCGTCCACCATCGCCAGGATGGTGGTCGGCACGGCGATCCAGCGCACGCCGCGCAGCCAGGAGGCCGCGACGAAGCCCGCGAGGTCGGTGGTGGCTCCCCCGCCGACGCCGACGATGACGTCGGTGCGGGTGAAGCCGGACTGCCCCAGGGCCTTCCAGCAGTACGCCGCGACCTCGATCGTCTTGGCCTCTTCGGCGTTCGGCACCTGGATGGCGACGGCCTCGTAGCCCTGCGCCGCGAGGTCGTCGCGCAGCGCCTCCCCGGTCGAGGCCAGGGCCTCCGGGTGGATGACCGCGACCCGCTGGGCCTTCGTGCCGATCAGGGAGCCCAGCTCGCCGAGCAGCTGCCGGCCGACCAGCACCTCGTACGCGTCGTGCCCGGCGCTCTCGCCGACCTGGATCCGCGTCACCTGGTCTGTCATGCGTTCTTCAACTCCAGAGCGTCGAGGACCGCCTGCGCGACCTCTTCGGGGGTGCGGTCGTCGGTGGCCACCACGACGCGCGCGACTTCGGTGTACAGGGGGCGCCTGGCCTCCATCAGCTCGCGCCACTGGCGGCGCGGGTTGACGGCGAGCAGCGGGCGCGCGGCGCCGAGGCCCACGCGCCGTACGGCTTCCTCCACGTCCATCGAGAGGTAGGCGACGGGCAGCCCGGCCAGCAGGGCGCGCGTCTCCTCGTCGAGGATCGCGCCGCCGCCGAGGGCGAGGACTCCGTCGTGCCCGGCGACGGCGGCCGCGACGGCCTCCCGCTCCAGCGCACGGAAGTAGGGCTCGCCCTCGTCCACGAAGATGTCGGAGATCTCCCGGCCCTGGGCCGCGACGATGTCGGCGTCGGTGTCCCGGTAGGAGACGCCGAGCCGGTGCGCGACGATCTCGCCCACGGTGGACTTGCCGGATCCCATGGGGCCGACGAGGACGACCAGGGGGCCGGTCGCGGGGGCGGCGGTCACCGGATCTGCAGGTTGTCGAGGTACGACCGCACGTTGCGGCGGGTCTCGGGGACGGAGTCGCCGCCGAACTTCTCGACGACGGCGTCGGCCAGCACCAGGGCGACCATGGCCTCGGCGACGATGCCCGCGGCGGGCACGGCACAGACGTCGGAGCGCTGGTGGTGCGCGACGGTGGCCTCGCCGGTCGCCACGTCGACGGTCGCGAGGGCCTTCGGCACGGTCGCGATCGGCTTCATGGCGGCGCGGACGCGCAGCAGTTCACCGGTGGTCAGACCGCCCTCGGTGCCGCCGGAGCGGCCGGAGGTGCGCCGCAGGCCCTCGGGGGTGGAGACGATCTCGTCGTGCGCCTGCGAGCCGGGTACGCGGGCCAGGTCGAAGCCGTCGCCGACCTCGACGCCCTTGATGGCCTGGATGCCCATGAGCGCGGCCGCGAGGCGCGCGTCGAGGCGGCGGTCCCAGTGCACGTGCGAGCCGAGGCCGACGGGCACGCCGTAGGCGAGCACCTCGACGACGCCGCCGAGGGTGTCGCCGTCCTTGTGGGCCTGGTCGATCTCCGCGACCATCGCCTTCGACGCGTCGGCGTCGAGGCAGCGCACCGGGTCGGCGTCGAGCTTCTCGACGTCGGCGGGGGTCGGGTAGACGCCGTACGGGGCCTTGGCGGCGGCCAGTTCCACGACGTGGGAGACGATCTCGATGCCGGCGACCTCCTTGATGAAGGACCGGGCGATGGCACCGAGGGCCACGCGGGCGGCGGTCTCACGGGCGCTGGCGCGCTCCAGGATCGGCCGGGCCTCGTCGAAGCCGTACTTCTGCATGCCGGCGAGGTCGGCGTGGCCGGGACGCGGCCGGGTGAGCGGCGCGTTGCGGCCGGTGTCCTTGAGCAGCGAGGGGTCGACCGGGTCGGCCGACATGACCGTCTCCCACTTGGGCCACTCGCTGTTGCCCACCATCACGGCGACCGGGGAACCGAGGGACAGACCGTGGCGGACACCGCCGAGGAACGTGATCTCGTCCTGCTCGAACTTCATCCGGGCACCGCGGCCGTAGCCGAGCCGGCGCCGGGCCAGGTGGTCGGCCACCAGCTCAGTGGTGACCGGAACGCCGGCGGGAAGCCCCTCCAGCGTCGCTACCAGAGCCGGGCCGTGCGATTCCCCGGCCGTCAGCCAACGCAACCTGCTCAACGATGCTCCTCATGCTCGCGCCTGATTCAGCGACGGCGCGACCGGGTGCGCGGCCCGGACCCGCCTTCACCCGATCCTCCCATGTCCGCGCCGGTACACCGCCCTCGGTCCAGCTATCGGACGGCGGACCGGCGCCGGGACCACCACCGGTAGCCCTCCCAGCAGACCGCGCCACCCACCAGGGCGCCGATGGTCAGCTTGACCCAGAGCGGCCACGAGCTGAGCAGGCTGCGGAAGAAGAGACCCACCGCGTACGCGGCGTCCCACCTCGACGCCAACACCTGATCCGTGCCGATCTCGTCCACTTGGCCCCCCAAGGTCCCCGTTGTCCCGACCGGGAAGCCTATCGGGCGGCGAGGGCCCGCTCTCCGGCGGCCCGCATGGCCGCCAGGGGCGCCGCGGGGCTGCCGGTCATCTGCTCGACCTGCAGCACGGCCTGGTGGACCAGCAGGTCCAGGCCGCCGAGGAGCTTGCCGCCGCGGCCGGACCAGGCGGCGGCCAGCGCGGTGGGCCAGGGGTCGTACAGCACGTCGAAGAGGGTGCCCGGGGCCGTGGGAACGGAGCCGGCCAGCTCGTCCGTGGCTCCGGCCGGGGTGGTCGCGATGACCAGCGGCGCGGCCAGCGCCTCGGCCGCCCGCGACCAGTCGGCCGTGCGGACGTCCACGCCGAGCCGCTCGCCCCACTCCCGCATCTCGGCGGCGCGGGCGGAGGAGCGTACGTACGCGGTCACCTCGCCGGAGCAGATCCGCGCGAGCGCGGCGAGCGCCGAGGAGGCGGTGGCGCCGGCGCCGAGGATCGCGGCGGACTCCACCTTGCCCACGCCCTGTTCGGCGAGGGCGGAGAGCAGACCGGGGATGTCGGTGTTGTCGCCGACGCGGCGGCCGTCCTCGGTGAACACGACCGTGTTGACCGCCTCGACCGAGGCGGCCGTGTCACTGATCCCGTCGAGCAGCGGGATGATCGCCCGCTTGAGCGGCATGGTCAGCGACAGGCCGGCCCATTCCGGGCCGAGCCCGGCGATGAAGTCCGGGAGCGCGGCCTCGTCGACTTCGAACCGGTCGTACGACCAGTCGGCGAGGCCGAGCTCCTGATACGCGGCGCGGTGCAGCACCGGCGAGAGGGAGTGCTCGATGGGCGAACCCAGCACCGCGGCCCGTATCCGTGACATGTCCTGCTACCCGCCGTTCTTCTGCTTCTGCCGTGCCTGGAACTCGGCGACGAGCTTCAGGTGCTCGTCGTAGGTCTTGCTGAAGCTCGTCTTGTCGCCGTCGACCGACACGAAGAACATCCAGCCGCCGCCGTCCGGGTTGAGCGTAGCGGTCACCGCGTCCAGGCCGGGGTTCCCGATCGGGCCGGGGGGCAGTCCCCTGACGTTGTGCGTGTTGTAGGGGTGGACGAAGTTCCTGGCTTCCGTGAGGTTGAAGTTGATCTCGCTCGTGCCCTTGACGTAGTTGTACGTCGAGTCGAACTCGATCTTCTGGTTGGAGATGTCGTTGGTCTTCTTGAGGCGGTTGTAGACCACCTCCGCCATCTTCCGGAAGTCGTCGTGGTTCTTGCCCTCGGCGTTGACGAGGCTGGCGACCGTGACCACCTGGAGCGGGTTGCTCAGGCCCAGGTCCTTGGCCTTGCCCTCGATCCCGAGCTCCATGTACTTGTCGGTGGCGTTCTTGACCATCTGCTTGAGCAGCGACTCGGGGGTGCTGTCCTTGGAGAGGTCGTAGCGCATCGGGTACAGGAAGCCCTCGAGCGGGTCCATGATCTTCGGGTCGTTGTTCGCCCACGCCGGCAGGCCGAGGTTCTTGGCCTCCTTGAAGGCGATGTCCTTGGTGGTGCCGGCCGGCTTCTCGAGCTTCTTGTCGATCGCGTCGTAGACCGTGCTGTTGCGCATGCCCTCGGTGATGGTGAGCACGTGGAGCTTGGTGGGATCCACCATGACCGCGACCGCCGAGGCCGCCGACATCTTCTTCTTGAGCGGATAGATGCCGGGCTGGATCTTCTTCCCATCGGGGTTGGCCGTCGCGGCGTCCACGAAAGCCTGGGCGCTCGCGACCACGCCCTTCTCCTTGAGGATGCGGCCCATCTGGCCCAGGCCCGCGCCCTTGGGGATCTCGACGTCGACCGCCTCGTCGATGCCGGCGCCCGCGAAGTCCTCGGCCGCGCCGAACTTGTCCTTGAGGTAGCTGTAGCCGTAGTAGCCGCCACCGCCGAGCACGCCGATGATGACCACGGACGCGATGAGGCAGGCCATGCCGCTGCGCTTCTTCGGCTTGCCGCCGGAGCGTCCCGAGCGGCGGCCGCCGGGCTCGTCGTCGTCACCGTCGTCGCGGCCGCCACCGCCGCCGGCCAGGAAGGATTCCTCGGGCTCTTCGGCCGGGGCCTCCTCCTGCCACTGCTCCTCCGGCTCCAGGTGCCGGCGGCCCGGGGGGCGCGGCGGAGGGAAGGCCTCGGGGGTGCCGTAGAGGTCGGGGGTCTCGCCGGGATAGCCGGCCGTCTGCTGCTGCGCGTAGGGGTCCGCACCCGCGTACGGGTCCGCGGCCTGCGCGGCGTTCACGTAGCCGGCATCGAACCCGGCGCCGTGATCGAACCCGGCGTTCGGGTCGAAACCGTGGTTCTGGTCCAGGCCGACGGGGACCTGGCCGGTGTCCCAGCCCTGGCCCCCGTACGTCCCCTGGTGCTGCTGGTACTGCTGCTGCGGTTGCTGCTGGTACTGCTGGTACTGCTGCTGCTGGTACTGCTGCTCCGGTTGATACGTCTGCTGCGGGTACTGGACCTGCTGCTGGTACTGCGGCTCCTGCGGGTACTGCTGCTGACCATCGATGTAAGGCATCTGACCCTGCTGGGCCTCGTGCCCGGTCCACCCCTGGTCCCCGTACTGGGGATCCTCGGGGTGCCACGGTTCGGGGCCAGGGCCCCGGCCATACTCAGTCATCGATCCCCTAGCGCGCCGCAGGGCGTTGGCCGCGACTCCATCCGCCGCGACACCCGGTTCCGCCTCTTGGTGGGCGACGGCTGTTCGAATGCCGTCACTTCGCGCGGAACGTTACCGTATCGCGATCAGACAACCACTTCGACGCACTCACCGGGCGGATTACCTGATACCCGTTCGGTCTCCAGGGCGTTCTGCAGGATGACCACGGCGGCCGCCTGGTCGATGACGGACCGGCCCTTCTTGGCGTTGCGCCCCGAGGCCCGCAGGCCCTGGGCCGCGGTGACCGTCGTCATCCGCTCGTCCACCAGACGCACCGTCACGGGCTTGATGCCCTTGGCGAGTTCCATGGCGAAGGCGCGGCACTTGGCCGCGGCCGGCCCCTCCCGCCCGCTGAGCGAACGGGGCAGACCGACCACCACCTCGATGGGGTCGTACTCCTCGACGAGCTGCCGCAGCCGCCGGTGGGCGAAGGGGATGTCCCGGCCCGGCACGGTTTCCACCGGTGTGGCCAGCACCCCGTCGGGGTCGCACGAGGCGACCCCGATCCGGGCGTCCCCGACGTCGATGGCCAGCCGGCGGCCGCGGCGCAGCGTCATCAGGCGGTCTCGCCCACGAGGCGCTCGACGGCCGCGATGGCGTCGCCGATGGCGGCCGGGTTCTGGCCGCCGCCCTGCGCGACGTCCGGCTTGCCGCCACCGCCGCCGCCGAGGGTCTTGGCGGCGGTACGGACCAGCTCGCCGGCCTTGAGGCCGCGCTCGCGGGCCGCCTCGTTGGTGGCGATGACGGTCAGCGGGCGGTCGTTGGCGACGGTGAACAGGGCCACGACGACCGCGCGGTCTCCTTGGATGCGCCCGCGGACGTCGAGGACCAGCTTGCGCAGGTCGTCGGCGCCCGTGCCGTCCGGCACCCGGCCGGTGACCACGGCGACGCCGCGTACGTCCTGGGCGTCCGCGGCGAGGCCGGCGGCGGCCTGGAGGACCTTCTCCGCGCGGAACTTCTCGATCTCCTTCTCGGCGTCCTTCAGCTTGCCGAGCATGGAGGCGATCTTCTCCGGCAGCTCCTCCGGACGGCCCTTGACCAGCTCCTGGAGCTGGGCGACGACCGTGTGCTCCTTGGCGAGGAAGTTGTAGGCGTCCACGCCGACGAGGGCCTCGACGCGGCGCACGCCGGAGCCGATGGAGGACTCGCCGAGCAGCTTCACCAGGCCGAGCTGGGCGGTGTTGCCGACGTGGGTGCCGCCGCACAGCTCCTTGGAGAAGTCGCCGATGGTCACGACGCGCACGCGCTCGCCGTACTTCTCGCCGAACTCGGCGATGGCGCCCTGCTTCTTCGCCTCGTCGATGCTCATGACCTCGGCGGTGACGTCGAGCTCGCGGGAGAGCACGTCGTTGATCTTCTGCTCGACGTCGGTGAGGACCGAGCCGGGAACGGCGTTCGGCGAACCGAAGTCGAAGCGGAAGCGGCCGGGCGAGTTCTCGGAACCGGCCTGGGCGGCCGTGGGGCCGAGCGCGTCGCGCAGCGCCTGGTGGGTCAGGTGGGTGGCCGAGTGGGCGCGGGCGATGGCCCGGCGGCGCTTGATGTCGATGGCGGCGTACGCCGAGGCGCCCACCGTCACCTCGCCGACCTGGACGGAGCCCTTGTGCACGGAGACACCGGGGACCGGCTGCTGGACGTCGCGGACCTCGATGACGGCACCGGTGTCGAGCCGGATCCGGCCCTGGTCGGCGAGCTGGCCGCCGCCCTCGGCGTAGAAGGGGGTGCGGTCCAGGACGACCTCGACCTCGTCGCCCTCGGAGGCGGCGGGCGCGGAGACGCCGTTGACCAGGAGGCCGACGATGACGGACTCGCCCTGGGTGGTGGCGTAGCCGGTGAACTCGGTGGCGCCGGAACCGTCGGCGATCTCCCGGTAGGCGGACATGTCCGCGTGGCCGGTCTTCTTGGCCTTGGCGTCGGCCTTGGCGCGGTCGCGCTGCTCCTGCATCAGGCGGCGGAAGCCGGTCTCGTCCACGGCGAGGCCCTGTTCGGCGGCCATCTCCAGGGTGAGGTCGATCGGGAAGCCCCAGGTGTCGTGGAGCAGGAACGCCTTCTCGCCGGCCAGGACCGTGCCGCCGGCGGCCTTGGTCTCGGTCACGGCGGTGTCGAGGATGTTCGTGCCGCCCTTGACGGCCTTGAGGAAGGCGGCCTCTTCGGCGAGCGCGACGGTCTCGATGCGCTTGCGGTCGGTCACCAGCTCCGGGTACTGCTGCCCCATGGTCTCGATGACCACGTTGACGAGCTCCTGGATGACCGGCCCGGTGGCGCCCATGAGGCGCATGTTGCGGATGGCGCGGCGCATGATGCGGCGCAGCACGTAGCCGCGGCCCTCGTTGCCGGGGGTCACGCCGTCGCCGATGAGCATGGCGGAGGTGCGGATGTGGTCGGCGACCACGCGCAGCGAGACGTCGGTTCCCTGGGCGGCGCCGTACCGCACGCCCGTCAGCTCGGTGGCCTTGTCCATGACCACGCGCAGGGTGTCGGTCTCGTACATGTTCTGCACGCCCTGCAGGATCATGGCGAGGCGTTCGAGACCGAGACCGGTGTCGATGTTCTTCGACGGCAGGTCGCCGAGGATCGGGAAGTCTTCCTTCCCGTCGCCGGCGCCGCGCTCGTACTGCATGAAGACCAGGTTCCAGATCTCCACGTAGCGCTCGTCGTTGACGGCGGGGCCGCCCTCGACGCCGAACTCGGGGCCGCGGTCGTAGTTGATCTCCGAGCAGGGGCCGCAGGGGCCCGGGACGCCCATGGACCAGAAGTTGTCCTTCTTGCCCAGGCGCTGGATGCGCTCGGCCGGGACGCCGATCTTGTCGCGCCAGATGGCCTCGGCCTCGTCGTCGTCGAGGTAGACCGTGATCCAGAGCTTCTCGGCTTCGAGGCCGTAGCCGCCGTCCGCCACGGAGCTGGTGAGCAGCTCCCAGGCGTACTTGATGGCGCCTTCCTTGAAGTAGTCGCCGAAGGAGAAGTTGCCGCACATCTGGAAGAACGTGCCGTGGCGGGTGGTCTTGCCGACCTCTTCGATGTCCGGCGTGCGGACGCACTTCTGCACGCTGGTGAGCGTGGGTGCGGGCGGCTTGACCTCGCCCAGGAAGTACGGCTTGAACGGCACCATGCCCGCGGGCACCAGCAGCAGAGTCGGGTCGTCCGCGATGAGCGACGCCGAAGGGACAACGGTGTGACCGCGCTCCTCGAAGAAGCTCAGCCAGCGGCGGCGGATTTCAGCCGACTCCATCAGTGGTCCTCATTCCGGTTGTACTTGCCCCTCGAGCGGCTCGAGCGGTGAGTGGTGGTCTGGTCCTGCTTGTCGTACGGGTCGTGCGCGATGGCCCGCAGCCGCCGCGGCCCGGGAAGGGCGCTGACGTTGCCGGGCAGGTCGGGGTCCTGGTGGAGCCCCAGTGCGTCGTTCAGCTCGTCCTCGCGCTGCGACATTCCCGCCTTGACGTCGAGGGCGAAGTCCTTGAGGCGGTGGCCCGCTTCCAGCGCCTTGTCGGCGGCCTGGGCGGCGAGGCTCTCCGGTGTCAGCTTCTTGAGCTGGCGGTTGACCTTGGTGGTGGCCCACACGCCGGCGGCTGCGCCTGCGGTGAACCAGAAGGCTCGGCGGAACATCGGCGGTCTCAGCCCTTCTGCTTCCGGCGCCGGGCCGCCGGCACCGTACGGCCAACGATCACGTTACGTCGCGGCGTCTTGCGCGGCACGTCCTCGGGGGCGGCGCCGTTCTTGCCGAGCGCCTTGCGGACGCCGTAGCCGAAGGCCGCGACCTTGACGAGCGGGCCGCCGAAGGTGGACGCCACGGTGGAGGACAGCGCGGAGGCGTTGGAGGTGACTTCCTGGACGTCGCTCGCGATGGCATCGACCCGGTCCAGCTGGGTGCGGGCCGAGCGGACGGTCGTGGAGGCGTCCGCGAGCAGCGGGACGGCCTGGTCGGTCACGTCGGCCACCAGCTTGGTGGTCGCCTTGAGCACCTGGGCCAGCCTCACCAGCACCACGGCGAGGAAGGAGACCAGGATGGCCCAGAAGACGGCCACGAGGATCCCGGCCACCTCTCCACCGGACACGTCACACCGCTCTCTACACATTGATCAGCAAGCGAAAAAGTCGTCCTCCGACCCTATCGCGCCGGAGATCCGCCGAAGTACCGGAATTCCCGGCCGCGCCCCGGCCCGCGGCCGGGCGGAGTCCGCCTTGTACGCAGAGCATCCGGACCAGTACCCTCCGTGTCCCATGCGACAGAGACCCATTCCCCGAAGGACGCCGGGCAATCTTCCCTCGGACCTGAGCGGCTTCGTCGGGCGGGGGGTCGAACTGGCCGAGCTGGAGCGACTGCTGGAGTCCTCGCGGCTGGTCACGGTGACCGGCGCGGGCGGGGTCGGCAAGTCCCGGCTGGTCCTGGCGGCGGCCCGGGCCGCGGCGGACGACAGGTCCGCGGACCCCGCGCAGGAACGCCACTGCGACGGCGTGTGGCTGGCCGAGCTGGCTTCCGTACGGGATCCGACGCTGCTGGAACTGACCATCGCGGAGGCCCTCGGGCTGACCGACCACACCGTCCGGCCGCCCCGCCAGGTGCTCGCCGAGCACCTGGCCGAACGGCGGCTGCTGCTGGTCCTGGACGGTTTCGAGCAACTGGTGGACGAGACCGCCGCCCTGGTACGGGACCTCCTACGCGGCTCCCCCGGCCTGCGCGTGCTCGCCGCCGGCCGGCGCCCGCTGACCCTCGACGGCGAGCTGTCCTGGCCGCTGGCCCCGCTGGACCCCGAGGAGGCCCTGGCCCTGCTGATCGAACGGGCCTCTGCGGCCGATCCCTCGTTCAGCCTGACGGAGGCGAACCGGGCGGTGCTGGCCGAGCTGTGCGCCCGGCTCGACGGCCTGCCCCTGGCTCTGGAGCTGGCGGCGGGCCGGATGCGCACGCTGTCCCCGGCGCAGGTGCTGTCCCGGCTGGAGGACCGCTTCGCCCTGCTGACGGGCGGCTCGCGCGGGGCGCTGCCCCGCCACCGGGCCCTGCGCACGGCGATCGGCTGGAGCCACGAGCTGTGCACCACCGCGGAGCGGCTGCTGTGGGCGCGGCTCTCGGTCTTCGCCGGGCAGTTCGACCTCGATGCCGCCGAGTACGTGTGCGCGGGCCCGGACCTGCCGGTGGAGTCGGTGCTGGACCTGGTCGGGGAGCTGCTGGGGCAGTCCCTGCTGGTCCGGGAGGAGACGGCCGCCGGGGTCCGCTACCGGATGCTGGAGACCGTACGGATCTACGGGGCGGGCTGGCTGGAGTCGACGGGCGACGCCGGGCGGCTGCGGCGCAGGCACCGGGACTGGTACATGGGCCTGGCGACCTGGTGCGAGCTGGACTGGTTCAGCCCGCGCCAGCAGGAGGTGGCCGCGCTGGTCGAGGCGGAGCTGGCGAACCTGCGGCTCGCGCTGGAGTGCTGCCTGGACGAGCCGGACGAGGTCCACCTCGGCCAGTACCTGGCGGGCACCCTCTGGTTCTACTGGGCGGGCTGCGGCCGGCTCACCGAGGGCCGGCACTGGCTGGACCGCTCCCTGGAGGCCGGACCCGGGCCGGGCGAGCCTTCGGAGTACGAGAGCTCGCGGCTGAAGGCGCTGTGGGTGCTCGGGTACGTCGCCGCCCTGCAGGGGGACTCGGTGGCCTCGATGAGCGCCCTGTACGAGTGCCGGGACGGGGCCGCGCAGAGCGGGAACCCGGTGGCGGCCGCGTACGCGGTGCACCGGTTGGGCTGCCTGGCGCTGGTCTCGGACGACATGGTGCGGGCCCGGGAGCTGCTGGGCTCGGCGCTGGAGCGCTACCGGGAGGCCGGCGAGCTGAACAGCAACGTGCTGATGTGCCAGGTGGAGCTGGCGATGGCGCTGGCCTTCCAGGGGGAGCAGGAGGGCGCGCTCTCGCTGTGCGAGGAGGTCCGGGACATCTGCGAGGAGCGCGGGGAGCGCTGGACGAAGGCGTACGCCCTGTACGTCCTGGCGTACGCGGCGCTGGACGCGGGGGGCACGGCCGAGGCGCGGCGGCTGCTGTCCGAGTGCGTGGCCGTCAACCACGCCTTCCGCGACCTGGTCGGGCTGGTGCTGGCGGTGGAGCTGCTGGCGCTGGTGACGGTGGCCGAGGGGCACCCGGCGGAGGCGGCGCTGCTCCAGGGGGCGGCGGAGCCGATGTGGGACGGGGTGGGGCTGCGGCTGTTCGGCTCGGGGTACTTCAACGCCCCGCGGCTGATGTGCCAGGAGCGGGCGGGCGAGCTGCTGGGCGCCGAGCGGTACGCGTCCTGCGCCCGGCACGGGCGGACGCTGGGGGTGGACGCGCTGGTGGAGCGGGCCCTGCGCGGGCCGGAGCCGGCACCCGCGCCGACGGGTCCGCTGCCGAGGCCGCGCGCCGCCGCCGACCGGCCGGCGACCCGCCCGGGGGCGGACAACAGGAAGCCCGCCGGCTCCCCCAAGGGGGAACCGGCGGGCTGACCAGCCTGTGAGGCTACGTCCGCTGGATCAGCGAGCGTAGTACTCGACGACGAGCTGCTCGTCGCAGATGACCGGGATTTCCTTGCGGTTCGGGTCGCGGTCCAGGCGGAAGGCCAGGGCCTTCAGGTTGACCTGCAGGTAACGGGGGGTCTCGCCCTCGCCTGCGTAGCCACCCTCACGGGCAACCTGGAACGGAACCTTCTCGCGGCTGCGCTCGCGCACCGTGATGACGTCGTCCGGGCGGACACGGAACGACGGCTTGTCGACCTTGTCGCCGTTGACCTCGATGTGGCCGTGAACGACCATCTGACGGCTCTGGTAGATGGTGCGGGCGATGCCCGAACGCAGGACCAGGGCGTCGAGGCGACGCTCGAGCTCGACGACCAGCGCCTCGCCCGTCTTGCCTTCGGCCTTCTTGGCGCGGTCGTACGCGCGGGCCATCTGACGCTCAGAGATGTCGTACTGAGCGCGCAGACGCTGCTTCTCCAGCAGACGAACCTTGTAGTCCGAGTTCTGCTTGCGGCCACGGCCGTGCTCGCCCGGCGGGTAGGGGCGGGCCTCGAAGTACTTGACGGCCTTCGGGGTCAGCGCAATGCCGAGGGCACGCGACTTCTTGACCTTGGGTCGCTTCTGGTTCACGTGGAACCTACCTCCATGTAAGTTAGGTGAGGCTTACCTTAGCGAGGAGGACGTAATGTCTCGACCACATGGGATCCCCCTGCCCAGTGCGCATCGAAGTTCAGATCCAAACGAAACAGGATCTGCTTTCGACGACGATTGGCAAGGTCAGCCGCGTCCCAGGGAAGGCGTTCGGCAGCTCACCGGAGCCGAACGCGTACGAACCCTCGTAGAGTCCAACGCCTCAGTATCCCTCACCCTGCCCGGTGCTCGTGACCAGGGAGAGTTCGGAACGGGGGCGCCGGCCGCAAGGACCGTCACCCCGGACGGGGACGTGATTCTCCTGGTATCAGGGGAATCCGCGGCTGCCAGGGCAGCCGCTCACGCCCAGGACGACGACCTCACCGCCGTGATCGAGATCACGGATGTGGCGCCGGTGTCCGTGCCCCATCGTATCCGAGGCCGAGCGTGGCTCGCCGGGTGGCTCACCCCGGTGCGCGGGGACGCCGACCGGGCGGCCTGCGCGGCCCTGCTGGCGGAGCGCCACCCGGTCGGCGAGCTCCTCGGGATGTCCGAAACCCTCGAGGGCCCGTCCGCTCTCCTCGAGGGCGGCGGCCGGCCCGCGTGGATGCTGCTGCGCCTGGAGGTCGGGGAGATCTCCGTCGACGACCTGTGGGGCGCCGAGCACGTGGAGCCCGAGCTGCTCGCCGCGGCCGAGCCCGACCCGATGACGGCGCACGAGACCGAGATCCTCCAGCACCTGGCCACCGCGCACGGCGACCGGCTGGCCGACCTGCGCGCGCTGCTCGGCACCCGGGAGGCGGCGGACCTGACGGCGGTCCCCCTCGCACTCGACCGCCTGGGCCTGCGGGTGCGCTTCACGCGCGGCGCGGGCACGGGCGCGGGGTCGGCCTTCGACGCCCGCTTCGACTTCCCCGAGCCGGTGGCCGACGTCTGCGAGCTGCGCCAGGCCATGCGCACACTGTTCGACTAGGGACAGGTGGCGAGCATTTCCTGCAGCGCCTGCTTCTCGGGCGGGGTCACGGACAGCCGGTACTTCACCTTGATGCCGGTGTAGCGCCGCGCGTACTCGCACCAGTAGGCCTTCTGCGGCGGCTTCCACTTGTCGGCGGTCTTGCTGCTCTTGTCGTAGTTGGTCTGCTTGTCCACCGCGAGCAGCACGTCGAGGTCGTTGGCGTACTCCAGCCTGCGCTGCGGGGTCCAGGCGTACGCGCCCCCGCGCCAGGCGGCGCCGAGGGCGACGACGTGGTCGGTTTGGATCTGCGAGGCGCGCCGGTAGAAATAGGGGAGCTCCTTGCCGGTGTACGGGTCGTGCAGCACCCCGGACAGGACGACGCAGGCGTTGCGGTCCCCCTCGCGCAGCTCCCGCAGGTCCCTGCGGAGCACGTCGTCCCGGGTGTCGCAGCCGTTGCGCCCGCCGACGGCGTCGGTCTCGTCGGACCAGTACCTGCCGAAGTTCTCTCGCTTGTACGTCTCCCAGTTCTTGCCCCACTCGACGGTGAGCCCGCCCAGCCCGGTCCTGGCGGTGGCGGCGTCCGGCGGAAACCCGGCGCTCGCGAGCGGCACCTGCGCGACGAGCGCGGCGGCGCTGGCGCGGGCCTTCCCGGCGTCCCCGTGGTGGCATCCGCCGAGCAGCAGCGCGGTGGCGGCGACGGCGACGAGCGGAGCGGGACGTCCCATGCGACGGAGCCTAGGCCCCTCCCCCGGGCCCGGCCCGCCGACACGTCAGGACCCGCCGCCCCGCAGGCGCTCGCGGACCTTCTCCACCACGTCCGCGTACCGCGCCTCGGCGCCGTAGCGCGTCGGCTCGTAGTACCGCTTGCCGTGCACCGCGTCCGGCGCGTACTGCTGCGCGGCGATCGCCCCGGGCACGTCGTGCGGGTAGACGTACCCCACCGCGTGGCCCAGCTTCGCCGCCCCCTTGTAGTGCCCGTCCCGCAGGTGAGCCGGAACGGAGCCGGCCAGCCCGGCCCGGACGTCCGCCAGCGCCGCACCGATCGCCGTCGTCGCGGTGTTGGACTTCGGGGCCAGCGCCAGCGCGATCGTCACGTGCGACAGGGTCAGCGCCGCCTCCGGGAAGCCGATCATCGCCACCGCCTGCGCGGCCGCCACCGCGAGCGGCAGGGCCGTCGGGTCGGCCAGCCCGATGTCCTCGCTCGCCGAGATCATCAGCCGCCGGGCGATGAACCGCGGGTCCTCCCCCGCCTCGATCATCCGTGCCAGGTAGTGCAGCGCCGCGTCCACGTCCGAGCCGCGGATCGACTTGATCAGTGCGCTCGCCACGTCGTAGTGCTGGTCGCCGTCCCGGTCGTACTTCACCGCCGCCCGGTCGACCGCCTCCTCCACCGTCTGGAGGGTGATCTCCGGCTCGCCCTTGGCGATCGCGGAACCGGCGCCCGCCTCGAGGGCCGTCAGGGCGCGCCGGGCGTCACCGCCCGCGATGCGCAGCAGGTGCGCCTCGGCGTCCTCCGGCAGGGTGACGGCCCCGCCCAGTCCGCGCTCCTCCGTCAGCGCCCGGTGCATCAGGGCGCTCAGGTCCTCGTCGGTCAGCGGTTCCAGCGTCAGCAGCAGGGACCGCGACAGCAGCGGGGAGATGATCGAGAAGTACGGGTTCTCCGTGGTCGCGGCGATCAGCGTGACCCAGCGGTTCTCCACGGCCGGGAGCAGGGAGTCCTGCTGCGCCTTGCTGAAGCGGTGGATCTCGTCGAGGAACAGGACGGTGTCCTTGCCGTAGCCGCCGGCCGCGCGCTTGGCGCCCTCGATGACGGCCCGTACCTCTTTCACGCCGGCGGTGATCGCGGACAGCTCGACGAACCGCTTCTTCGTCGCCTGGCTCACCACGTAGGCGAGCGTGGTCTTCCCGATGCCCGGCGGACCCCACAGGATCACCGAGGAGGCTCCGGCCGGACCGCCCGCCCCGTCCACGACGAGCCGGCGCAGCGGTGAGCCGGGCTTCAGCAGGTGCTGCTGGCCGACGACCTCGTCCAGGGTGCGCGGACGCATCCGGACGGCGAGCGGAGAACTGGAGGGGTCCTTCGCCTGTCGTTCTTCGGCTGCGGCGGTGAAGAGGTCTGGTTCCACACCGGAAGCCTATGCGAGCCCACTGACAGGACCGCCCGGGGCGGGATCCGCGAGGGGCCTCACAGGTGCCTCACAGGGGCCTCAGGAGGTCCAGAAGTCCCACCAGCGCGTCAGGATCAGCATCCCGATGATCCCGATGTGCAGGACGGGCAGCACCCAGGTGAACTCGTCGAAGAAGGCGCGCAGCCAGCCGGGGGCCCCCAGCAGGCGGCCCCGGACGTTGTGCGAGGTCACGTACCAGAACATGACGATGGTGGCGACCCACGCGAGGCAGCACCACAGGCACAGGGAGTTGATGTTGTACAGCGACTGGTACATCAGCCAGGTGCAGAAGCCGACGCCGAACAGCATCCCGGCGTTCAGGGTCAGCCAGTACCAGCGCGGGAAGCGGGCGCGGGCCAGCAGGCTCACGCCGACGCAGACGACGATGCCGTAGGCGACCAGGCCCAGCATCGGGTTGGGGAAGCCGAAGACGGCCGCCTGGTCGCTCTTCATGATGTTGCCGCAGGAGACGATCGGGTTGAGGCTGCAGCCCGGCGTGAAGTCCGGGTCCTCCAGCAGCTTGAACTTGTCGATCGTGATGACCCAGGCGGCGAGCAGTCCCGCGAGCCCTGTGATCACCAGCAGCAGGGCCAGCGCCCGGCTTCCGCCGACCGCCGTCCGCGGCTCCGCGGTGTCCGTGCCGGTCCCTCGTGTCGTCATCCCGCCCGCTCCACATCTGCAAGGTCAACAAGCACCGGCCATTGTGCCGTACGCGGCCCGCTGTCCACCGTTCGACGGACATAAGGACGTACGCACGGGGGAACCGGTGGACGCGCCCCCGGCACACCATGGGGGACATGACACGAAACGCGGTGGAAGTGCGGGGGCTCCGCAAGCAGTACGGCGGGGTCACCGCGGTGGACGGACTGGACCTGACGATCCGGCGGGGCGAGGTCTTCGGCCTCCTCGGGCCCAACGGCGCAGGCAAGAGCACGACCGTGGAAATACTCCAGGGGCACCGGGAGCGGGACGGCGGCGAGGTGTCCGTGCTCGGCGCGGACCCCGCCACCGGCGGGCGGGCCTGGCGCTCGCGCGTCGGCATCGTCTGGCAGGACGAGTCGGCGCCCGCCGAACTGACCGTACGGGAGACGGTCGAGCACTTCGCCCGCTACTACCCGGCGCCGCGCGATCCGGCCGAGGTCATCGCCCTCGTCGGCCTGGAGCACAAGCGCGGCCACCGGGTGAAGGGCCTCTCCGGCGGCCAGCGCCGGCGTCTGGACGTCGCGCTGGGCGTCATCGGCGACCCGGAGCTGCTGCTCCTCGACGAGCCGACGACCGGTTTCGACCCGGCGGCCCGGCGGCAGTTCTGGGACCTGATCCGCCTGCTGTCCGACGCCGGCACCACCATCGTGCTCACCACCCACTACCTGGAGGAGGCCGAGGCCCTCGCCGACCGGCTCGCGGTCATCGCCCGCGGCAAGGTCGTCGCCGAGGGCGATCCGGCCTCGCTGCGGGCCCGCCTGGGGACCGGGGCCACCGTCGAGTGGACCGACCGCGACGGCGGCACGCGCAGCACCCGTACCGACACGCCCACCCGTACGGTCGCCGAGCTGGCGGCCCGTTTCGACGGCGAGGTCCCGGACCTGAGGATCACCCGCCCCACCCTGGAGGACGTGTACCTGCGCCTCACGGGCCAGCTCGACCCGGGCACGACGCGGCAGGAGGAGTCCCGATGAGCACGGTGACCGGTACGAGCGTGCGCGGCGGCCGCGCCAAGGCCCTGCCCGGCGCCTGGTCGCTGGGGCTGAGCCGGGGCGCGCTGGAGATCAGGCAGTTCGCCCGCCAGCGCGACGCGGTGATCTTCACCTTCGCCTTCCCCATCGTCCTCCTCGCGCTGTTCGCCTCGATCTTCCGCGACGGCATGGAGGGCACCGGGGTCACCGCTTCCCAGATGTACGCGGCCGGCATGGTCGCCGCCGGCATCATGTCCACCAGCTTCCAGTCCCTCGGCATCTCGATCGCCGTCGAACGCGACGAGAAGGTGCTGCGCCGGCTGCGCGGCACGCCGATGCCGCCGGCGGCGTACTTCCTCGGCAAGGTCTGGCTGGTGCTGGTCACCGGGCTCGCCGAGACCGCGATCCTGTTGCTGGTCGGCTCCACCCTGTTCGACCTCGATCTGCCGGTGTCCGCCGCCAAGTGGCTGACCTTCGCCTGGATCTTCGCCCTCGGGCTGGCCGGCTGCGCCCTGCTCGGCATCGCGATCAGCAGCCTGCCCAAGTCCGGGAAGAGCGCCAGCTCGGTCGTGGTCCTGCCGTTCCTGATCCTGCAGTTCGTCTCCGGGGTCTTCATCCCGGTCCACCAGATCCCCGACTGGCTGCTGAACATCGGTGCGCTGTTCCCGCTCAAGTGGATGTGCCAGGGGCTGCGCGGGGTGTTCCTCCCGGAGTCCGCGGCCGTTCTCGAACAGGCCGGCGGCTGGGAGTATGGCAAGGTCGCCCTGGTCCTGGGCGCCTGGGTCGTCGGGGGGCTGGTCCTGTGTCTGCTGACCTTCAAGTGGAAGAACCGCCGCGACGGTTGAGCGGCCCCGCCCGGTTCCCCGGAGCGCGCGAGTCCCACGTCTGGGACCGCGCCTTCGGGCCGTGGGACCTCTACTTCGGGCTGGTGTGGGCCGCCACCGCGGCCTTCGTCCTCGGCGGCGACTTCCCGCCGCTCCCCCACCGGCTGGCCGCCGTGGCCCTGCTCGCGCTGCTCGTCCCCTGGTACGCGTGGGCCGGGCGCCCGCTGCTCCTGCTGGAGCCGGGCGCCCGGTACGGGCGGTCGGTGCGCTACCTGGCGGGGAACCTGGCGCTGTTCCTGCCGGCCTCCGCCCTCGCCGGCGAGGCCCGCCTGATCACCTTCGCGCTCGCCCCGCCCTGTTTCATGCTGCTGCCGCTGCGCCGGGCGGTGGCCGCGATGGGGATGGTGGCCCTGCTGCCCGTGGCCGGCTGGGCGCTGCTGTGGCGGCCGCCCGGGAACGAGGTGTTCGTGGGCGTCCTCGGCTCCGTCGTCACCTTCGCGTTCTCCGCGTTCTTCGGCGCCTGGATCATCCGCATCATCGAGCAGAGCCAGAACCGGGCCTCCCTGATCGCCGAACTCGACGCCACCCGGGAGGAGGTGGCCAGGCTCTCCGCCGAACGCGGCGCCCACACCGAGAGGGAACGCATGTCCCGGGAGATCCACGACACGCTCGCGCAGGGCTTCACCAGTCTCCTGATGCTGGTGCAGGCCGTGCAGTCGGAGCTGGACACCGATCCGGCGCAGGCGCGCCGCCACCTGGACCTGATGGCCGCCACCGCCCGGCAGAACCTGGCGGAGGCCCGCGCCCTGGTCACCGGCGGCGCACCCGCCGATCTGGACGGCGGCTCGCTGCCGGACGCCGTACGCCGCCTCGCGGCCCGGCACGACCCGCCTGCGGCCGTGTCGGTGACGGGGGACGTCCGTCCGCTGGCCCCGGCCCTGGAGGTCGTGGCCCTGCGCACCTGTCAGGAATCCCTCTCGAACGCGGCCAAGCACGCGGGCCCGCAGGCACGTTGCGCGGTGTCCCTGGCCTACGGCGGCTCCGAGCTGACCGTCACTGTCCGGGACACCGGGCGGGGCTTCGACCCGGCGGCCCCCGCACCGGGCTACGGCCTGCGGGGCCTGCGCGCCCGCGCGGCGGAGGCCGGCGGGACGGCGGCGATCGACAGCACGGCCTCGACCGGTACCACCGTCACCGTCACCCTCCCGATCCGCTGAGGAGCCGTACGACATGATCCGCATCCTGCTGGCCGACGACCACCCCGTGGTGCGGGAGGGCCTGCGCGGCATGCTCAGCGCCGAGCCGGACCTGGAGGTCGTCGCGGAGGCCTCGAACGGCCCGCAGGCGGAGGCGCTGGCCGCGCGGCTGCTCCCCGACCTGGACCTGATCCTGATGGACCTGCGGATGCCGGGCGGCGACGGCGTCGAATCGATCGCCCGCATCTGCGCGGCCGGGCTGCCGGTCCGCGTGGTGGTCCTGACCACGTACGAGGACGACCGGGACATCCTGCGCGCGGTGGAGGCGGGAGCGGCGGGCTATCTGCTGAAGGACATGGCGCGGGCGGAGCTGACGGCCGCGATCCGGGCGGCCGTGCGCGGCGAGACGGTCCTCGCCCCGACGGTGGCGGGCCGCCTGGTGGACCAGCTCCGCACCCGCCCGTCGCTGCCGCGGCTCTCCGACCGGGAGGTGGCGGTGCTCCGCCTGGTCGCGGAGGGCTCGACCAATGCCGAGATCGGCCGCCGGCTGTTCGTGGCGGAGTCGACGGTCAAGACCCACATGCTCCGCATCTTCGGCAAACTGGAGGTCACGGACCGCACGGCCGCCGTGACCACGGCCATGCGGCACGGCTTGCTGTGACTGCGGCCGCTGCGCGGGCCTTCCCCCACCCCGCCCCTTCCCGAAACCGGGGCTCCGCCCCGGGAAACGGCGAAAGGGCGGGGCGGGGAGAGCTCCGCGCAGCGGGTCCCCCGGCCCCGCCCCACCAGGCGGCAGCGTCCGTCAGGCCAGGCGCGCCTGGACCGTGGCGACCACGTCGGCCAGTGCCACCGGCGTCTGCTCCCCGGACTCCATGTCCTTCAGCTGGACCACGCCCTCTTCGAGGTCGCGGTCGCCCGCGACCACCGCGAACCGCGCCCCGCTGCGGTTCGCGTCCTTCATCGCACCCTTGAGGCCCTTGCCCCCGTACGAGATGTCCGCGGCGACACCGGCCCGCCGCAACTCGGTCACCAGACCGAACAGCACCGGCTTCGCCCCGCCCAGCGCCACCGCGAAGACGGAGGTCGCCGACGGGATGTCCAGCTCGATGCCCTCGGCCTCGAGCGCCAGCACCGTACGGTCCACGCCGAGCGCCCAGCCGACCGACGGCAGCGCCGGTCCGCCGATCATCTCGGAGAGGCCGTCGTAGCGGCCGCCGCCGCCGACCGCCGACTGCGAGCCCAGGCCGTCGTGGACGAACTCGAAGGTGGTCCGCGTGTAGTAGTCCAGCCCGCGGACCAGCTTCTCGTCGTCCTCGAAGGCGACCCCGGCCGCCGTCACCAGCGCCCGCACCTCCTCGTGGTACGCCTTGCACGCGTCGCAGAGGTAGTCGCGCAGCATCGGCGCGCCGACCAGCTGCTTCTGTACGTCGTCCCGCTTGTCGTCGAGGACGCGCAGCGGGTTGATCTCGGCACGGCGGACGGTGTCCTCGTCCAGGTCCAGCCCGCGCAGGAAGGACTGCAGGGCCTCCCGGTACACCGGGCGGCACTCCTTGTCGCCCAGCGAGTTCAGCAGGATCCGGAAGTCGCGCAGGCCCAGCGAGCGGTACGCCTGGTCGGCCAGGATGATCAGCTCGGCGTCCAGCGCCGGGTCCTCGGCGCCGATCGCCTCGGCGCCGACCTGGGAGAAGTGGCGGTAGCGGCCCTTCTGCGCCCGCTCGTAGCGGTAGTACGAGCCGGAGTACCAGAGCTTGACGGGCAGGCCGCCGAGCTTGTGCAGGTTGCCCTGGAGCGCCGCGCGCAGCACGGACGCGGTGCCTTCGGGACGCAGGGCGAGCTCGTCGCCGCCCTTCGTCGTGAGGGTGTACATCTCCTTGCTGACGATGTCGGTGGACTCGCCGACACCGCGCGAGAACAGCTCGACGTTCTCGAAGCCGGGGGTCTCGATGTACCCGTAGCCGGAGTTCTTCAGGGGCGCCGAGATCGCCTCGCGCACCGCCAGGAAGGTGGCGGAGCGGGGCGGCAGCAGGTCGTACGTGCCCTTGGGGGCCTGAAAAGTACTCACGAAACTCTCGTCACATTCCTCGTCGTGGAGCGGCTGTCGGATCCGCTGCCAGGCCGGCCGCGACCTCCCGCAGGTACGGGTTGGTCGCGCGCTCTCGGCCGATGGTGGTCTGGGGACCGTGGCCGGACAGCACCACGGTCGAGTCGTCGAGCGGCAGGCACACGCGGCCCAGCGACTCGAGGATCTCGGCGTGGGAGCCGCCGGGCAGGTCGGTGCGTCCGATGGAGCCGGCGAAGAGCAGGTCGCCCGAGAAGAAGACCGGCGGGCACCCTTGATCTTGTGGAGTGGCAGCCAGCTCGGGCATCCGGAAGGTCACCGACCCCCTGGTATGGCCGGGGGCGTGCGCCACCGAGAAGTCCATCCCCGCCAGCTTCAGGCCCGCGCCGTCGGTGAGCTCGCGGACGTCGTCCGGCTCCCCCACGGTCAGCTCGCCCATGAGCGGCATCCCGATGGAGCGGCCGAGCGCCTTCTCCGGGTCGCTCATCATGAAGCGGTCCTCGGGGTGGATCCAGGCCGGTACGTCGTGCGCTCCGCACACCGGGACCACCGAGGCCACGTGGTCGATGTGGCCATGGGTCAGGACGACCGCGACGGGCTTGAGCCGGTGCTTCCTCAGCGTCTCCTCGACACCCCGGGTGGCCTGGTGGCCGGGGTCGATGATGACGCACTCCTCACCGGCGGCGGGGGCGACCACGTAACAGTTGGTCCCCCAGGCCCCGGCGGGGAATCCGGCAATCAGCACGTTCGTCCTCAATCGTCGTCCGGGTGGGAGGCTGCAGATCGGAATGCTGCTGCTCAGAGCCTACCGGCGCCGCTCATTACACAGCGAACCCATATACGGTACGGCCTAACCCAGCCCGGACAGTGGTACCAGACACGCACAAGGAGACGACCCGGTGGTCACGAACGATCAGCGGCGGCGCCAGCTCGCCAGGGAGAAGTACGAACGCCAGCAGAAGCGGCGTGCCGAGGCACGGCAGAAGTCGCGCAGGCGCGCGGCCGTGATCGGCGCGGCGGTGGCCGTGGTGGTCGCCGCGCTGGTCGGCCTGGTGGTCGGCGGCGTCTTCGACAAGGACAAGAAGGACGAGGCGGCCGACCCGGCCGCGAACCCGTCGGCCTCGCCGACGCCCCAGCAGTCCCCCTCGCCGGCGATGGCGATCGACGCCAAGGCGAAGTACACCTTCGACCTGAAGACCAGCGCGGGCGACGTCACGTTCGAAATGGACGCGGCGAAGACCCCGCAGACGGTCAACTCGTTCAAGTCGCTCGCCGACAAGAACTTCTTCGACAAGACCAAGTGCCACCGCCTGACGACGAGCGGGATCTTCGTCCTGCAGTGCGGTGACCCGCAGGGCACCGGCACGGGCGGCCCGGGCTACACGATCGCGGACGAGAACCTCGAGTCCCTCGGCAAGCCCAACGAGCAGGGCCAGGTGGTCTACCCGGCGGGCACGGTGGCGATGGCCAACACCGGCCAGCCCGGCTCGGGCGGCAGCCAGTTCTTCCTGGTGTACAAGGACAGCCCTCTGACGCCTTCGTACACCCCGTTCGGCAAGATCGACGCGGCCGGCCTGAAGGTGCTCGAAGAAGTGGCCAAGGCCGGTACGGCCGACGGCGGCCAGGACGGGGCCCCCAAGACCCCCGTGACCATCGAGAAGGGCACCGTCACCCAGAACTGACCAGGACCGGGCGCCCCGGGCCCGGGCTGTCCCCTCGATTTCTTCGACGGCGCTCTGGTACGGCGATATTCCGTCGTGCTGGATGCGGACAGCCGGCCCGGCGGTCGCCTATGTTGGCGTTGTGCAGGGCGGGCGCGGCCCGCCCCCAGGAAACTGTGGACGATGCCCAGGGGGTGAACCCCTCGCAAGGCATCAGGTGGAGGAGGCGCTGTGAGCAGCGACCCGTGGGGCCGAGTCGACGAGACCGG
The DNA here is from genome assembly GCF_003287935.1 of Streptomyces sp. ICC1. Taxonomy (GTDB): domain Bacteria; phylum Actinomycetota; class Actinomycetes; order Streptomycetales; family Streptomycetaceae; genus Streptomyces; species Streptomyces tritrimontium. The sequence goes on along the minus strand of NZ_CP030287.1, from coordinate 830,956 downwards.
CACCGTGTACGTGCGTACTGCCGATGGCGAGAAGGTCGTCGGCTCGTGGCAGGCCGGCACCCCGGAGGAGGCCCTGGCCTACTTCGAGCGCAAGTACGAGGGCCTGGTGGTCGAGATCGGCCTCCTCGAACGACGGGTGCGGACCACCGATCTGCCCGCCAAGGACGCCCAGACGGCCATCGAGCACCTGCGCACGCAGGTGGACGAGCACCACGCCGTCGGCGACCTCGACGCGCTGCGCGTCCGGCTGGACAAGCTGGTGTCGACCGTGGACTCGCGGCGCGAGGAGCGCAAGGTCCAGAAGGCCAAGCAGACGGACGAGGCCCGTACGGCCAAGGACGCGCTGGTCGTCGAGGCCGAGCAGCTGGCGCAGAGCGACCAGTGGCGCAGCGCCGGTGAGCGGCTGCGGGCGCTGGTGGACATCTGGAAGGGTCTGCCCCGCCTGGACCGCAAGTCGGACGACGAGCTGTGGCACCGCTTCTCGCACGCCCGCTCCGCCTTCTCCAAGCGCCGCAAGGCCCACTTCGCCTCGCTCGACGCGCAGCGCGAGGACGCCCGCAAGGTCAAGGAGAAGCTGGTCGCGGAGGCCGAGGCGCTGTCGAAGTCGGCCGACTGGGGTCCGACCGCCGCCCGCTACCGCGAGCTGATGGAGAGCTGGAAGGCCGCGGGCCGCGCGCAGCGCGAGTCCGAGGACGACCTGTGGAACCGTTTCCGCGGTGCGCAGGACGTCTTCTTCGCGGCGCGCAGCGAGGTGTTCGCGGAGCGCGACGCCGAGCAGGTGGAGAACCTGAAGCTGAAGGAGGAGCTGGCCGACGAGGCCGAGAAGCTCGTCCCGGTCACGGACCTGAAGGCGGCCCGTGCCGCCTTCCGCTCCCTGAACGAGCGCTGGGAGGCCATCGGCCACGTACCGCGGGACGCGCGTCCCAAGGTCGAGGGCCGGATGCACTCCGTCGAGCGGGCCATCCAGGAGACCGAGGAAGGCGAGTGGCGCCGCACCAACCCGGAGGCGCGGGCCCGTGCCGCCGGCCTGACGGGTCAGCTGCAGGCGGCGGTGGACAAGCTGCGCGGCCAGATCGACGCCGCGCGCGCGACGGGCAACAACGCGAAGGCCGACAAGCTGTCCCGGGAGCTGGAGGGCCGTCAGGCCCTGCTGGACCAGGCGCTGAAGGGTCTCGAGGAGTTCGGCGGCTGATTCGGGGCCGCCCCCGCACGTACGAGGGCCCCGGTACGGATCTTCCGTACCGGGGCCCTCGCGCGTGCGCACGGTGTTCCGGCGGCGTGCGGTGTGCGGCTACGGCCTGCGGGCCGAGGTGACCCGGTAGACGTCGTAGACGCCCTCGACGCCCCGGACGGCCTTCAGGACGTGTCCCAGGTGCTTCGGGTCGCCCATCTCGAAGGTGAACCGGGAGGTGGCCACCCGGTCGCGGGAGGTCTGCACGGCCGCCGAGAGGATGTTGACGTGCTGGTCGGACAGGACGCGCGTGACGTCCGACAGCAGCCGGGACCGGTCCAGTGCCTCGACCTGGATGGCGACCAGGAAGACGGAGGACTGGGTGGGGGCCCATTCGACCTCGAGCATCCGCTCGGGCTCCTGGGAGAGGGAGTCCACGTTGACGCAGTCCGCGCGGTGGACCGATACACCGCTGCCGCGCGTGACGAACCCGACGATCGGGTCGCCCGGCACCGGGGTGCAGCAGCGGGCCAGCTTGACCCACACGTCTTCGACGCCCTTGACGACCACGCCCGGGTCGGCGTTGCCGCGTCGCGAGCTGCGGCCGCGGGCCGGCGGGATGGTGTCCTCGATGTCCTCGTTGGCCGCGTCCTCGCCGCCGAGGGCCTGGACCAGCTTCTGGACGACGTTCTGCGCGGTGACGTGGCCCTCGCCGATCGCCGCGTAGAGCGAGGAGATGTCGGGGTAGCGCATCTCGTGCGCGAGCGTGACGAGCGAGTCGCCGGTCAGGATGCGCTGGATCGGCAGGTTCTGCTTGCGCATGGCCCGCGCGATGGCGTCCTTGCCGTGCTCGATGGCCTCGTCGCGGCGCTCCTTGGAGAACCAGCCGCGGATCTTGTTCCGGGCTCTCGGGGACTTGACGAAGCCGAGCCAGTCGCGGGACGGTCCGGCGCCTTCGGCCTTGGAGGTGAAGACCTCGACCAGGTCGCCGTTGTCGAGGGTCGATTCGAGCGGGACGAGCCGCCCGTTGACCCGTGCCCCTATGGTCCGGTGGCCGACCTCGGTGTGGACGGCGTACGCGAAGTCCACGGGGGTGGCTCCGGCCGGCAGCGCTATGACGTCGCCCTTGGGCGTGAAGACGAAGACCTCGTTGCGCGAGAGGTCGAAGCGCAGCGAGTCGAGGAACTCGCTCGGGTCCTCGGTCTCCTTCTGCCAGTCGAGCAGCTGGCGCAGCCAGGCCATGTCGTTGACCGTGTCGTGGCCGGCGCTGCCCTTGGCGGCCTGCGGCACGTCGGTGCGCACCTTCGAGGTGCCGGCGACGGTCTGCTGCTTGTACTTCCAGTGCGCGGCGATGCCGTACTCGGCGCGGCGGTGCATGTCGAAGGTGCGGATCTGGAGCTCGACCGGCTTGCCGCTGGGTCCGATGACCGTCGTGTGGAGCGACTGGTACATGTTGAACTTGGGCATCGCGATGTAGTCCTTGAACCGGCCGGGGACCGGATTCCATCGCGCGTGCACGGTGCCGAGGGCGGCGTAGCAGTCCCGGACGGTGTCGACGAGCACCCGGATGCCGACCAGGTCGTAGATCTCGGCGAAGTCGCGGCCGCGCACGATCATCTTCTGGTAGACGCTGTAGTAGTGCTTGGGGCGCCCGGTGACGGTGGCCTTGATGCGGGCGGCCCGCAGGTCGGCCATCACCTCGTCGGTGACGACGGTGAGGTACTCGTCGCGCTTCGGCGCCCGCTCGGCCACCAGGCGCACGATCTCGTCGTACATCTTGGGGTAGAGGATCGCGAAGGCGAGGTCCTCCAGCTCCCACTTGATGGTGTTCATGCCCAGGCGGTGCGCCAGCGGGGCGTAGATCTCGAGGGTCTCGCGGGCCTTCTTCTCCTGCTTCTCCCGCTTGAGGTAGCGCATGGTGCGCATGTTGTGCAGGCGGTCGGCGAGCTTGATGACCAGGACCCGGGGGTCCTTGGCCATGGCGACGACCATCTTGCGGACCGTCTCGGCCTGGGCCGCCTCGCCGAACTTGACCCGGTCGAGCTTGGTGACGCCGTCGACGAGCAGGGTGACCGCGTCGCCGAAGTCGCGCCGCAGGTCCTCCAGCCCGTACTCGGTGTCCTCGACGGTGTCGTGCAGCAGCCCCGCCATCAGGGTGGCCGGGTCCATGCCCAGCTCGGCGAGGATCGTCGTCACCGCGAGCGGGTGGGTGATGTACGGGTCGCCGCTCTTGCGCTTCTGGCCGCGGTGCCAGCGCTCGGCGACCTGGTAGGCCTGCTCGATCTGGCGCAGCGTCGACGTCTCGATCTTCGGGTCGTTGCTGCGGACTATGCGGAGCAGCGGTTCGAGGACCGGGTTGTACGGGTTGGTGCGCTGGACGCCGAGGCGGGCCAGCCGAGCGCGTACCCGGTTGGAGGACCCGGCCGACTTCGCGGGCGCGGGCTTGACCGGCGGGGCCGGCGGGGCCGACGGGGGCGTGGCGGCGGGCGCCGCGGCCGGCTCGGCCTGCGGGTCGGGCTGCGCGGCGGAGATTGGCTGGACCTCGTCTGGCAAGAGCGCTCCTCTGGGAGTCCCCCCGGACGGAGTCCGGGGGAGGATCCGGTGGCCCCGGTCAGGTCCGGACAACCCATGGTAGCGAGGGTTGCGGCACGCCGTTCCCCGAGCCTGCGCGACGGGTGCGGGTCCGCTCCCGGCGGCTCCGCCCCGGCCCCGGCAACGGCGCCGCACGCAGAAGCGGCGGGCACCCGGGTGTCCCGGGTGCCCGCCGCTTCACGCGAACGGGGTCAGACCACGATCAGTGCGTCCAGCGGGGCATCGCCCAACAGGGGCGCCAGCCGCTCGCGCCCCGGCAGGAACGACAGCTCCATCAGGACCGCCACGCCCGCGACCTCCGCACCCGCCCGCCGGATCAGCTCCAGCGAGGCCCCCGCGGTACCGCCGGTGGCCAGCACGTCGTCGATGACCATGACCCGGTCCCCGGCGTCCAGCGCCTCCGCGTGGATCTCGATCTCCGCCGACCCGTACTCCAGGTCGTAGGACTGCAGGAGCGTCGCCCCCGGCAGCTTCCCGGCCTTGCGCACCGGCACGAAGCCGATGCCCGCCTGGACGGCCACCGGAGCCGCCAGGATGAACCCCCGCGCCTCCAGTCCGACGATCTTCGTCGCTCCGTACGCCCGCGCCAGCTCCACCAGCGCGTCCGTCAGGGCGCCGAACGCCTTCGGGTCGGCCAGCAGCGGGGTGATGTCCTTGAACATCACGCCCGGCTTCGGGTAGTCCGCCACGTCCGTGATCCGGCTGAGCAGCAGGTCGCGTACGTCGGGAGACAGCTCCACGGTCACCGGCGCCGTCCCGAACGGCCCTGGGCCACCACCTGCGGCCCGTCCTCGTTCTCGACGCCGTCCTCGGGCGCCCCGCCCTTGGCGTCGCCGGCCGCCCGCTTCGCGAGCACCCGCTTCTTCAGCGCCTTCATCGCCGGCTCGCGCTCCTTCAGGTCCACGACCAGCGGGGTCGCGATGAAGATCGACGAGTAGGCGCCGGCCGCGAGGCCGACGAACAGCGACAGCGAGATGTCGTTCAGCATGCCGGCGCCCAGGAAGCCGCCGCCGATGAAGAGCAGCGCGCCGACGGGGAGCAGCGCCACGACGGTGGTGTTGATCGAGCGGACCAGCGTGCCGTTGATGCTGCGGTTGGCGACCTCGCTGTACGTCCAGCGGGTCTGCTTGGTGATGTCCTTCGAGCCCTCCTTGAGACCGTCGAAGACGACGACGGTGTCGTAGAGGGAGTAACCGAGGATGGTCAGCAGGCCGATGACCGTACCCGGGGTGACCTCGAAGCCGACCAGCGCGTAGACGCCGACCGTGATCGTGAGGTCGTGGATCAGCGCGATCAGGGCCGCGATCGCCATCCGCCACTCGAAGGCGATGGCCAGGTAGATCACCACGAGGACCATGAAGACGCCGAGGCCGGTCCAGGCCTTGTTGGCGATCTGCTCGCCCCAGCTGGGGCCGACCAGGTCCGCGTTGATCTGGCCCGCGTCGACCTTGAAGTCGGCGGCGAGCTTCGTCTTCACCTCGGCGGCGGAGTCGGTGTCCAGATCGGAGATCTGGATGCGCAGGCCGCCGGTGCCGAGCTTCTGGACGATCGCGTCGTGGCCGGAGGCCTTCTCCGCGTCCTCGCGGGCCCGGGTCTCCGAGACGGAGGTCTTCGGGGTGGTGAAGACGGCACCGCCCTTGAACTCGATGCCCATGTTGAGGCCGGACACGGCCACGGCCACGATCGCCGTGATGGTGATCAGGATGGAAACGCCGTACCAGACGAAGCGCTTGCCGACGAAGTCGTAGCCGACCTCACCCCGGTACAGCTTGGCGCCGAGATCTCCGAGCTTCGACATCTCTCACGCCTCCTTTGCGTCGACGGGAACGGAGGCGGTCGCGGCGGCCGCGTCGGAGCCGGTACGACGCGAGCGTCGCAGCGGCGGCTTCGCGCCCAGTCGCTTCGGGTCCAGCCCGGACCACGGGTGACCGCTGGAGAAGAACTGCGTACGGGCCAGCAGCGTCATGACGGGCTTGGTGAAGAGGAACACCACGACCACGTCGAGCAGGGTGGTCAGACCCAGGGTGAAGGCGAAGCCCTGCACCTTGCCGACGGTGACGATGAACAGCACCGCGGCGGCCAGGAACGACACGAAGTCGGAGACCAGGATGGTGCGCCGGGCACGCGGCCAGGCACGCTCGACGGCCGGACGCAGGGTGCGGCCCTCGCGGATCTCGTCGCGGATGCGTTCGAAGTACACGATGAACGAGTCCGCGGTGATGCCGATCGCGACGATCGCACCGCAGACGGCCGGCAGGTTCAGCGCGAAGCCGATGCCCTTTCCGAGCAGCGCCATGATCGTGTAGGTCAGGACGCCGGAGACCATGAGGCTGATGATGGCGACGAACGCCAGGCCCCGGTAGTACGCCAGCAGGTAGATCACGACGAGGGCGAGGCCGATGGCGCCGGCGATGAGGCCGGCCTTCAGCTGCTCGCCGCCGAGCGCGGCGGTGACGGTGGTGACGCTGTCCTCCTGGAAGGACAGCGGCAGGGCGCCGTACGAGAGCATGTTGCCCAGGTCCATCGCGGACTGCTGGGTGAAGCCGCCGGAGATCTCGGCGTTGCCGCCGGTCAGCGCCTGGCTGACGGACGGGTCGGAGATGACCTCGCCGTCGAGCACGATCGCGAACTGGTTCTGCGGGGACTGCTTGGCCGCCAGCTCACCGGTGATCTTGGCGAACTTGTCGGCGCCCTTGTCCGTGAACTGCATCGTGACGATCCACATGCCGCGCTGCGGGTCGATGACGCCCTTGGCGTCCTTCACGTCCTGGCCGTTGACCTGCGCCGGGCCGAGTACCCACTTGCCCCAGGCGTCGCCGCGCTTGCCACAGGCGAGCGTCGGGTCCTCGGGCTTGACGTTCTTGCTGACGGCGGCGCGCTGCGCCTCGTTGCTGCAGTCCAGCGCGGCGAACTTCGCCTGCAGGTCGGCGGCGGCCGCCTCGTCGGCGGTCGGCGCGGACGGCGACGTGGACGGGGTGGCCTTGTCGTCTGCCTTCTTCGACTCGCTCGCCGAGGGCGAGGGAGAGGGGGCGTTCGGGGCCTTGAGGGCCTCACTGAGCGCACGGCCCTGGGAAGTGGCGCTGGACGACGGGGTGGGCGCACCGGCCGACGGAGACCCGGAGCCGCTGGCGGAGGGGCTCGGAGAACCGCTCGCGTTCGCCTCGGGAACGATCGGGGCGCCGTCCGCCACCGCGAGCACCGGGCGGAAGAAGAGCTGGGCGGTGGTACCGACCTGCTCGCGCGCCTGCTGCTCGTTCGTCCCCTTGGGGATGTTCACGATGATGTGGTCTTTGCCCTGCGTCTGGACCTCGGCTTCAGAGACGCCGAGACCGTTGACGCGGCGCTCGATGATGCCGACCGCCGTGTTCATGTTGGTCTCGTTGACGGCGCTCTCTTTGCCGGGCTCGCTCTTGGCCTTGAGCGTGATGCTCGTACCGCCGGCGAGGTCGATGCCGAGGCGCGGCGTCGTCTGCTTCGTGAGGAACATCCCCGCGGTGAGCGCCACCATCGCGATCAGGATGATGGCCAGGGAACGCCCCGGCCTCCCCTGAGCCCCCGTGGGCCGCCGGCCCTTCTTCGGTGCTGCCACCTTGTCGTATCTCCCTGTCCAACCGTCCTGCGCCGGGTCAGCGCGCGGACGGCCACGAAATGTGTGTGGGGACCCCTGCCCCCCGCAGAAGTGTCACAGGCGGGGACCGCGCGGCCGCCGGTCAGGCGCCCTTCGCGGCCCCCGGCCGGGCGCTACTTCGCGCCGGCCTCGCCGTCGGCCTTGCCGTCCTTGGGCTCGTCGCCCTCGGGCGCCTTCGCCTCGTCGGCCTTGGGCTCGTCCTTCTTGCCCAGGTCGAGCTTGGGAGCCTCGTCGTCGGTGAGGGAGGACGCGTCGTCCGGGACGACCGGCGCGTCGATCGTCAGATCATCGGTGATGCCGTGGACGATGCGGTTGTACTCCTCGTCCTCCAGGACAGCGCCGATGGCGTTCTTCGCGTAGATCGCGTGGACGCCGGGAGCCACCTCGAGCGTGACGGTGTCGTCACCGATCTCCTTCACCGTGGCGTACATGCCGCCGATGGTGCGGACACCGGTGCCGGGCGTCAGCTGGTCGCGCATCTTCACGGCCTGCTGCTGCTTCTTCTTCTGGCTGCGGGTCAGCAGGAACATCGCCCCGATGATCAGCAAGAACGGGAGGAGAGAGTAGATATTCGTCACGGGACGCAGGTCCTTCGCATCGACCGCACGAGAAGGCGGCCTTTTCTACGGGGGGTGGGTACGCCGACCGTAAGGGTCGGCATCGGCGGAGTCTAGGCGAGTCCGCACCGATGGAACAACGCCCAGCATGTCACCGCAGTTCCTGGTGGGGCCATCCTCCTCGCCGTCAGGCCCTGAACAGGCCCTGTTGTCCGCTTGATCCGCTCCCGCTCTGCTGCGGCGGGACAAGTCCCAGGTGGGCCCATGCGGCCGGGGTCGCGACCCGCCCCCGCGGGGTCCTGGCCAAAAGCCCCTCCCGTACGAGGAACGGCTCGGCCACCTCTTCCACCGTCTCGCGCTCCTCGCCGACGGCCACGGCGAGCGTCGACAGGCCGACGGGTCCGCCGCCGAAGAGCTTGAGGAGCGCCTCCAGGACGGCCCGGTCGAGGCGGTCGAGCCCGCGCTCGTCCACCTCGTAGACCTTCAGGGCGGTACCGGCGACCTCGCGGTTGATCACGCCGTCGGCCCTGACCTGGGCGTAGTCACGGACGCGGCGCAGCAGCCGGTTGGCGATGCGCGGGGTGCCGCGGGAGCGCCCGGCGATCTCGGCGGCGCCGGCGGTGTCGATCTCCACGTCCAGGAGGCGCGCGGAGCGGTGGATGACGCGCTCCAGCTCCTCGGGGGCGTAGAACTCCATGTGGCCGGTGAAGCCGAAGCGGTCGCGCAGCGGCGGGGGCAGCAGACCGGCCCGGGTGGTGGCGCCGACCAGGGTGAACGGGGGCAGCTCCAGCGGAATGGCGGTCGCGCCGGGCCCCTTGCCCACGATCACGTCGACCCGGAAGTCCTCCATGGCCATGTACAGCATCTCCTCGGCGGGCCGGGACATGCGGTGGATCTCGTCGAGGAAGAGGACCTCGCCCTCCTGGAGGGAGGAGAGGATCGCGGCCAGGTCGCCGGCGTGCTGGATGGCGGGGCCGGAGGTGATCCGGATGGGCGCGCCCATCTCGGCGGCGATGATCATGGACAGGGTGGTCTTGCCCAGCCCCGGGGCGCCGGACAGCAGCACGTGGTCGGCGGTGGCACCGCGCTGGCGGGCCGCCTTGAGGACCAGGTCCAGTTGCTGGCGGACCTTCTCCTGGCCGACGAACTCGCCGAGGTCCTTGGGCCGCAGCGCGGCCTCGACGGCGGTGTCCTCGCCGTCCGCCGCCGCCGCGACGATCCGGTCGTCGCTCTCGTCATCCCAGTTCACGGTGTCAGTCTGCTTTCTCGGTCGTGCGGTGGTCTGTGCGCGGGCCGTCACACCGGATGCGCTGCGCGCACGTGCGCGCCGCCGTCGGCCAAAATCCAGCCCCGCCGGCGAAAATCAAGCCCCGCCGACGCTTGAGGCGATCTTGCAGCCCCGCCGACGCTTGAGGCGATCCTTCAGCCCCGCCGGCGCTTGAGGCGATCTTGCAGCCCCGCCGGCGTTTGAGGCGATCCTTCAGCCCCGCCGGCGCTTGAGGCGCCGCTGCCGGGGGCCGGCCCCCGGCAGCGGCGCCGCACCGGCGTCACCGGGCCCGGTTCAGGGACTGCAAGGCGGCGCGCAGCAGCTGCGGAACCGGGGCCGACCCGCCGGCGGCAATCGCCGCCTCCGCCTGCGGCGTCACCGCCGAAACGGCCTCCTCCGCGTCCCGGGAGGCGTACCCCAGCCCGATCAGCGCCGCGGACAACTGCTCGGACCACGCCGCCGGACCAACCGCCGCCGCGCGCTGCGCGCCGACCATCCCGCTCGACCCCAGCGGCGCGCCCAGCTTGTCCTTCAGGTCCAGCAGCAGCTTCTGCGCGCCCTTCTTCCCGATGCCGGAGACGGCCATCAGCGCCTTCTCGTCCCCCACCGAGACGGCGACGCGCAGCGCGTCCGGGCTGTGCGCGGCGAGCATCGCCTGCGCGAGCTTCGGGCCGACCCCGCTCGCCGTCTGGAGGAGCTCGAAGACCTGGCGCTCGTCGTCGTCGGCGAAGCCGTACAGCGTGAGCGAGTCCTCGCGCACGACCAGGGAGGTCGCCAGCCGGGCCGTCTCCCCCGCGCGCAGGCCGGCGATGGTGCCGGGCGTGCAGTGGACGGCCATGCCCACTCCCCCGACCTCGATCACGGCCAGGGTGGGGGCGAGCGCGGCGACGGGGCCGCTGACGAAGGCGATCATGAGGTGCGGCCTTTCAGGGCGGTGGCATGCTGGGCGACCGCCTGCTGGAGGCGGTTCTGGGCGGGGGCCCGCCAGATGTGACAGATGGCGAGGGCCAGCGCGTCCGCCGCGTCGGCGGGCTTGGGCGGGGCGGACAGCCGAAGCAGCCGGGTCACCATGGCTCCGACCTGCGCCTTGTCCGCGCGGCCGCTGCCGGTGACGGCGGCCTTGACCTCGCTCGGCGTGTGCAGGGCGACCGGCAGTCCGCGCCGGGCGGCGCACAGCATCGCCACGGCGCTGGCCTGGGCCGTGCCCATCACCGTGCTGACGTTGTGCTGGCTGAACACCCGCTCCACTGCGACGACTTCGGGCCGGTACTCGTCCAGCCACTCCTCGATGCCCTGCTCGATGGCGACGAGGCGCAGGCCCAACTCCGCGTCCGCGGGAGTCCGTACGACCCCGACACCCAGCATCATCAGGGGGCGGCCGGCCACCCCCTCGACCACGCCGACACCGCACCGGGTCAGCCCCGGGTCAACGCCGAGTACGCGCACCCCGCCCCCTTCCCCCTGTGCGGCGAGGCCGCCGCCGCTCTCGCGGAGGTGGCGCCTCGCCGTCGTGGCTGCTCGATCGATGGTTGCGGTCGCCAGACTAATGGCTGCCTCTGACAACGCAGCGGGCCGACGGGGTGTGTCCCCCGTCGGCCCGCTGCTCCACGCTGTGAGCGGTCTGCGCCGGTCAGGCGTCGACCTTCTCCATGACCTCGTCCGAGACGTCGAAGTTGGCGAAGACGTTCTGCACGTCGTCGCTGTCCTCGAGCGCGTCGATCAGCTTGAAGATCTTGCGCGCGCCCTCCTCGTCGAGCTCGACCTGCATGGTCGGCAGGAAGTTGGAGTCGGCCGAGTCGTAGTCGATGCCCGCCTCCTGGAGCGCGGTGCGGACCCCGACCATGTCGGTGGCCTCGCTGATGATCTCGAAGCTGTCGCCGAGGTCGTTGACCTCTTCGGCACCCGCCTCGAGCACCGTCTCCAGGACGTCGTCCTCGGAGAGCTCGCCCTTGGGCAGGAGCACGACGCCCTTGCGGTTGAACAGGTACGAGACCGAGCCCGGGTCGGCCATCGAGCCGCCGTTGCGGGTCATGGCGACACGCACGTCGGACGCGGCACGGTTGCGGTTGTCGGTGAGGCACTCGATGAGCACCGCGACGCCGTTCGGTCCGTAGCCTTCGTACATGATCGTCTCGTAGTCGGCGCCGCCGGCCTCGAGGCCGCCGCCGCGCTTGACCGCGGAGTCGATGTTCTTGTTCGGGACCGAGCTCTTCTTCGCCTTCTGGATGGCGTCGAAGAGGGTCGGGTTGCCGTCGATGTCGGCACCGCCCATGCGGGCCGCGACTTCGATGTTCTTGATCAGCTTCGCGAAGAGCTTGCCGCGCTTGGCGTCAACCACGGCCTTCTTGTGCTTCGTCGTAGCCCATTTAGAGTGGCCGGACATCTGCCTGTCTCCTTCGCGTCACCAACAGTGTTCGCCTCAGATCCTACCGGGACACCATTACAGCCCCGCGCGCACCATGTCGACGAAGTACGCGTGGACCCGGTCGTCACCCGTCAGCTCGGGGTGGAACGAGGTGGCGAGCACATTGCCCTGCCGCACGGCGACCGTGTGGCCGTCGTACGTGGCAAGCACCTCGGCGGTGGCGCCGACGGACTCGACCCAGGGGGCGCGGATGAAGACGCCCTCCACCGGGCCGCCCTCGATGCCGGCGAAGTCGACCTGCGCCTCGAAGGACTCGTTCTGCCGACCGAAGGCGTTGCGGCGCACGATCATGTCGATGCCGCCCAGGGTCTCCTGGTCCTCACGGCCGTCCAGGAGCTTGTCGGCGAGCATGATCATGCCGGCGCAGGTGCCGTAGACCGGCATCCCGGCCCGCACGCGCTCGCGCAGCGGCTCCAGCATGCCGAACAGCACGGCGAGCTTCGACATGGTCGTGGACTCGCCGCCGGGGATCACCAGGGCGTCGACCTCGGCGAGCTCCTCGGGGCGCCGGACCGGCCTGGCCACGGCGTCAGCCGAGGCCAGGGCGATCAGGTGCTCCCGTACGTCGCCCTGGAGTGCCAGGACACCAATCACGGGGGTGGTCATGGTGATGACTACCAGCCGCGGTTGGCGTAGCGCTCGGACTCGGGGAGGGTGTCGCAGTTGATGCCGACCATGGCCTCGCCCAGGTTGCGGGAGGCGTCCGCGATGATCTTCGGGTCGTCGTAGAAGGTGGTGGCCTTCACGATGGCGGCGGCGCGCTTGGCCGGGTCGCCCGACTTGAAGATGCCGGAGCCGACGAAGACGCCCTCGGCACCGAGCTGGCGCATCAGCGCGGCGTCGGCCGGGGTGGCGACGCCACCGGCGGAGAACAGCACGACCGGGAGCTTGCCGAGCTCGGCGACTTCCTTGACCAGCTCGTACGGCGCGCGCAGCTCCTTGGCGGCGGCGAACAGCTCGTTGTTGTCGTAGCCGCGCAGGCGGGCGATCTCGTTCTTGATCTGACGCAGGTGGCGGACGGCCTCGACCACGTTGCCGGTGCCGGCCTCGCCCTTCGAGCGGATCATGGCCGCGCCCTCGGCGATGCGGCGCAGGGCCTCGCCCAGGTTGGTGGCGCCACAGACGAAGGGGGTGGTGTACGCCCACTTGTCGGAGTGGTTGACCTCGTCGGCCGGGGTCAGGACCTCGGACTCGTCGATGTAGTCGACGCCGAGGGACTGCAGCACCTGGGCCTCGACGAAGTGGCCGATGCGGGACTTGGCCATGACCGGGATGGAGACGGCCTCGATGATCTCTTCGATCATGTTCGGGTCGGACATCCGGGCGACGCCGCCGTCCTTGCGGATGTCGGCCGGAACCCGCTCCAGGGCCATGACGGCCACGGCGCCGGCGTCCTCGGCGATCTTCGCCTGCTCGGCGTTGACCACGTCCATGATCACGCCGCCCTTGAGCTGCTCGGCCATGCCGCGCTTGACGCGCGAGGTGCCGATCGCCGACTCAGCGGACTGCGGGGTGGAGGGAAGCGTGCTCACGGATTGACCTCACTCGAAAGGAAAATTCAGGCGGTACTGGTGACCTGGTGGTACTTGACCGAGGAAACCCTGTCGACCAGTCCACTGCAAGGGCCAATGTGCAGCCGGTGGCTCCTCGCGATTTGGCCATTGGGTACAAGTTAAGGCCGTTCCGCCAGATCCGCCGGAGGCTCGTCGTCCATCTCGAAGGCCAACGGGAAGGGCGCGTGGCCCGCCAGCCGGAACCAGCGGACCTTGCGGTGGCGGCGCAGCGCGCGGGCCGCGCGCACGGCGTCGTTGAGGAACCGCCGCGCCATGGGCACCCGGCGGACCGCCGCCGCGAGCTCCTCCGTGGCCTCCGCCCCACCCGGGGCGGCCTTGAGCGCGTCCACCTGCCCGGCGTCGGCGAACACCGCGCGCAGCGCCTGGCTGAGCTCGCTCTCGGCGACCTCGCGGTGCTCCTCCTCGGCCTGCCGGGCGGCGTGCGCGGCCTCGTAGAGCACGAGGGCGGAGGCCGGGTCGAGCACCCCGGAGGTGGCGACCTCCAGCACCACGGAGGCCCGCCGCACGAGCTGCGCGTCGAGCCCGGCCCGCGCGGCGTCCATCCGCGAATGCAGCCGGTCGAGCCGCCCGGCGGTCCAACTGAGGTAGACCCCGACGAGGCCGAGCACGAGGGCAATCCAGACAAGGGTTTCGATCACGGGCGGCGACTCTACCTTTCGCCGCGGTGGGGCTATGCGTCGCGGGAGAGGCCCAGGCGGGTGCGGAGGGAGACGCGTTCGTCCGTGGCCACCGCCGCCGCGCCGTCCGTCACCGTTTCGTAGACCGCCAGGATGTCCGCCGCGACCGTCGACCAGTCGAAGCGGCGCACGTGCGCCGCGCCGCGGGCGCTCAGTTCCGCGCGGCGCCCGGGGTCCCGCAGGAGGGCGATCGCCGAGCGCGCCAGGGACGCGGGGTCCTCGTTCGTGAACAGCTCCCCCGCCGCGCCCTGGTCCAGGACCTGGGCGAAGGCGTCCAGGTCGGCCGCGAGGACCGCCGCCCCGGCGGACAGCGCCTCGACCAGGATGATGCCGAAGCTCTCGCCGCCGGTGTTCGGTGCCACGTACACGTCGACGCTGCGCAGCAGCCGCGCCTTGTCCTCGTCCGAGACCATGCCGAGGAACTCGACGCGGGAGCGGAGGTCCGCCGGGAGGGAGGCGACCGCCTCCTCCTCGTCGCCGCGGCCCGCCACGAGGAGGCGTACGTCCGGGCACTCCTCCACGATGCGGGGGAAGGCTGCCATCAGGACCGGCAGGCCCTTGCGCGGCTCGTCGATCCGGCCGATGAAGCCGAGGGTCTGGCCGGACCAGTCCGGATTCGGGTCGGCCTTGGCGAAGAAGTCGACGTCCACGCCGTTGGGGATGACCACCGCGTCCCCGCCGAGGTGCTCCACCAGCGTGCGCCGCGCGTACTCGCTCACCGCGATCCGCGCGCTGATCTTCTCCAGCGCCGGCTGGAGGATCGGGTACGCGGCCAGCATCGCCCGGGAGCGCGGGTTGGAGGTGTGGAAGGTGGCCACGATCGGCCCCTGCGCCGCCCAGCAGGTCAGCAGGCCCAGCGACGGGGCGGTCGGCTCGTGGATGTGGACCACGTCGAAGACCCCGTCGTGCAGCCAGCGCCGCACCCGGGCCGCCGACAGGAAGCCGAAGTTCAGCCGGGCGACCGACCCGTTGTACGGCACCGGCACCGCCCGCCCCGCCGAGACCACGTAGGGGGGCAGCGGGATCTCGTCGTCCGCCGGGGCCAGCACGGACACCTGGTGGCCGAGGCCGATCAGGTGTTCCGCCAGGTCCCGGATGTGGAACTGGACGCCGCCCGGCACGTCCCACGAGTAGGGGCACACGATGCCGATCTTCACGCGGAGCGCTCCTCCAGGTCCTCGAGCCACAATCGCTGGAGCATGTGCCAGTCCTCCGGGTGTTCGGCGATCCCCTGCGCGAAGGCGTCGGCGAGCGCCTGTGTCATGGCGGCCGTCTTCTCCTGCCGGGTGCCGGTGGCGGGCACCTCCACCGGGGAGTGGATCCGGCCGTACATCTGCGGCGACTCCCCGTAGTACAGGGTGGCGGGCAGCAGGACCGCGCCCGTCTGCTGCGCCAGCAGCGCCGGCCCGGCCGGCATGCGCGTCGCCGAACCGAAGAAGTCCACCTCCACGCCGGACGCCGACAGGTCGCGGTCGGCGACCAGGCAGACCAGGCCGCCCGAGCGCAGCCGGCGCGCGAGCGTGCCGAACGCGGCGCCGCCGTTGTGCGGGAGCACCTCCATGCCCAGGCTCTCGCGGTAGGCGACGAAGCGGTCGTAGAGGGTCTCCGGTTTGAGCCGCTCGGCGACGGTGGTGAACGGGACGCCGATGTGGGTGACGGCCCAGGCGCCCGCGAGGTCCCAGTTGGCCAGGTGCGGCAGGGCGACCACGACTCCGCGCCCGGTGGCCAGCGCCTCGCGCAGGATGTGGTCGTCCTTCATGTCCACGTCGGAGCTGAACCGCTCCTTGGCCATCGTCGGCAGCCGGAAGGACTCCATCCAGTACCGCATGTACGAGCGCATGCCCGCGTGCGACAGCTCGCGCAGCCGCTCCGGGCCCGCGTCCGGCACCACCCTGGCGAGATTCGACTCCAGCCGCAGCACGCTCTTGCCGCGCCGCTTCCAGACGTAGTCCGCGATCCGCCGGCCGAGGGCGGTCGCGGCCGGTTCGGGCAGCTTCTTGACCCCGGCCCAGCCGAGCCCGTACAGCCCGTCGACCAGCTTGTCCTGTGCCTTGCCCATCAGGCCGTTCCGCTTTCCGAAGGGGTTTCCGAAGGGGTTTCCGAAGCGGTGGCGGCCGCGGCCGCCGCGTCGGCTTCCGCCGACTCGCGCCGTACGGTCACCACGCGCTGGATCAGTGTCACGAGCGAGCCCGCCGCGACCACCCACAGCGCGATCGGCAGGAGCAGCCCGAGCCACGAGGGCGCCCCGAAGGTCGCCAGGCCGGACAGGCCTGCCGCGACCAGCGTGATCACGAGGCGTTCGGCGCGCTCGATGAGCCCGTTCACGGCGACCGGCAGCCCGATCGACTCGCCGCGGGCCTTGGTGTAGGACACCACCTGGCCGCTGGCCAGGCAGAAGATCGCGACGGCGCACAGGGCGTTGTTGTTCCCGGAGCCCGCGTACCAGAGCGCGAGCCCGCCGAAGATCGCCGCGTCCGCCACCCGGTCGAGGGTGGAGTCGAGGAAGGCGCCCCACCGGCTGGAGACGCCGGCCTGGCGGGCCATGTTCCCGTCCACCAGGTCGGAGAAGACGAAGAGCGTGATGGTGATCGTGCCCCAGAAGAACTCGCCCATGGGGAAGAAGACCAGCGCTCCCGCCACCACTCCGGCCGTGCCGATGAGGGTGACCGCGTCGGGACTCACTCCCAGCCGGAGCAGAAGAGCGGCGAATGGCGTGAGAACACGCGTGAAGAATGCACGCGCGTACTTGTTCAGCATGGCCTTCCCGGAGGGTCGCTGGGCCGCACGGCCACTGCGGCCACCGGCTGGCCCATCGTAGCCAGCACCTCGCCCCGTCAACGCCACGCACCCACCGGTTCACACCACGTAAGCCGTTCTTCGGCCATCGGCGCCCCCTCGCCGCCTCCCGGACAGCGGCTCCCGTACGACGTATGGACGCAGTGTGACGGCAGTGCAAAGCTCGAAGGGCCCCATTTCCCCTCCAACCGGGAGGCACGAACACCATGGGAGCCACATCACACCAAGCCGGGGCCGCCGGCAGGGCACTGACGGCCGACCGCCCCGCCTCCGTACGGAACGTCGTGCTGGTCGGCCACAGCGGATCCGGCAAGACCACCCTGGTCGAGGCCCTGGCCCTGACCGCCGGCGCCGTCAACCGGGCCGGGCGCGTCGAGGACGGCGCCACGGTCTCCGACTACGACGAGATCGAGCACCGCCGCCAGCGCTCGATCCAGCTCTCCCTGGTCCCCGTCGAGTGGGCCGGAATCAAGATCAACATTTTGGACACCCCCGGATACGCCGACTTCGTCGGAGAGCTCCGGGCCGGGCTGCGCGCCGCCGACGCCGCCCTCTTCGTCGTCTCGGCCGCCGAGGACGGCGACGGGCTGTCCGGCGCCACCCGCATGGTCTGGGACGAATGCGCCGCCGTCGGCATGCCCCGCGCCATCGTCGTCACCCACCTGGAAGCCGCCCGCGCCGACTACACGCAGATGACCGCCGTCTGCGGCGACGCCTTCGGCGCCGACGACCCCGATGCCGTCCGCCCCCTCTACCCTACAGCTACACTGTGTAAAGCGTCGACTGGATCAGATTGGTATAAGCGACACCCGGTACTCTGTACCCGCCAGGTGGGTTGCCCGAGCGGCCTAAGGGAACGGTCTTGAAAACCGTCGTGGCGCGAGTCACCGTGGGTTCAAATCCCACACCCACCGCAGCAGGCGGGGCCGAGGCCCGGCTCGGAAGGGGTGCCACCGATCAGGTGGCACCCCTTCTGCGTGCGGTCGTCCGCTGGAGTCAGCCGAACCAGACGACGAGGCGGACGCCCTCGTCTCCGTGCAGGCCCGCCAGGGTGCGCATGACCGCCCAGACGGCGCCCCAGTCGCTGTCTGGCACGGCGTCCTTGCGCCGGAGGCGGGCTACGCGGAAGAGGCGGTCGTCGTCGGGCCACTCGGTGCCCTCCGGGTAGGTGCGGCCCGCGCGGTAGAGGGCTTGCGGGTCGGTGATGCCGGCGAGCACGGCGAAGCGGGCGAGGTCGCTGTTCCTGCCGTACAGCTCCCAGCCGCCGTCGGGGCCGCGGTGGTACTCGTGGACGCAATCGTCGACCTCGTTCGCGACCTCGTCCCAGTCCACGGCCGCGAGCTCGGCCCAGGTGATCCAGGACGCGCCCCTCGAATCCGAGCCCCACGACTCGACGGCGGCGCGGCTTTCCGCGGACGCGTCCGGAGGGAGGCCCCGGCAGTCGGCGAGCGGGCGGAAGGAGGTGGTGTCGCGCACACCGAACAGGGATCCGAAGGCGACGTAGGAGCGGCCGTTGTAGAGGTCCGAGATGTCGGCGGCCTTGTTCCAGCTGCGGTCGTCCTCGTCCAGCCAGCGGTCCCATCGGCACTCGATGAACCCGTAGATGTCAGTTCCCATGCCCGGAATTGTTCGCCACCGGATGCAGGCCCGCGAGGAGTTTTCCGGCTCGGAAGGGTGGTACGAGACCTGATCGCGGCCGTGCGGGCGGCGATGCCCGGGTTCTCGGAAGCATCGGGTCCGGGCCGACCGGGCAGGTCACGGAGACGCCTGGAGCGGAACGGGGCGGGCAGTAGTCCTTGAGCGTGATCGATTTCCCGGCCTTCTGGATGGCGCATCTCGTGCTCGTATCACGCGAAGCCCGTCCGGTGGTCTCCGCTGGCGGCAGCGAGTTCCCGTGCGAGGACGTACGCGCCGAGCAGGGCCAGGCTCGTGCCCTGTCCCGACGCGGATGAGGCGCAGTACGCGGAGTCGCCGACCAGGGCGGTGCGGCCCTTCGACCAGTGCCCGGGTGTTGGAGTGCAGGCCGTCGGCGCCGACGACCAGGTCGAAGACGCGGTGCGTGCCGCTGTCGAAACACCACCTCGACGCCGCCGGCTCCGTCGAGTGCGGGCTTGTGAGTGGATGTCAACATCCAGCCAGGGGTGGGGAGATGGGGTTCGTTTTCGGTCGGGCGCGACGGGCTCGCGGGAGTGATCTCTAGGGTGCAAATCGGGAGATTAGTCCCTTTGGGTGGTGTTTGTCGGAAGATCGGCGCGGGGCATGGAGTCGCTCCGGTTGCGCTCGCATCATGACGAATGTATTCAGATCCGCCCGTCGGAACATCGCGAAATGAGGGAACCGTCATGGCTCACCGCAGCACCATCACGTCGATCTGGACCACCGTCCTCGCAGCGCTCGTGGCCCTCTTCGCGGCCCTCGGCCTCGGTGGCAAGGCCGCTCCCGTCGCCGCCTCCTCCGCCTCGTCCTCCACCGCCCCCACCACCGCCGCCACCGCGACCCGGCCGGCCCTCATGGCCCGGCGGACCTGGCGGGCCATGATGCGCGGCGGCTCGCTCCCGCCCACCATCAAGCAGCGCATCCGCGCCGAGGCGCACGGCAAGACCCCGTCCGTCCGCCGCTCGACCACCGCCGCCGCCCTCGCCGCCGCGACTGCCCCCTCCGCTTCCCCTTCCGTCTCCGGTGTGGCCGAGAGTGACCGCGCCGCCGCGATCGCCGCCGCCGTCCGGGTCGGAGCAGCCCGCCGGGAGATGGCGCTCGCCGCGTAGGGAAACGGAAGCGTACGGCTCAGCACGGCGCATCACAGCGCATCGCAGCTCATCACAGCGCGGCACCGGACCGTACGGCGCAGCGCGGCAGTGGACAGCACGGCATCACATGACGCAGCACCGCACGACGTGACGCAGCACCGCGTCACATGACGCAGTACCGCATGACATGACATGCATGACGCAGTACGCACGAGCGAGACAGCAGGCGCTGGAGCCCGGTCGGTCGGTGTGAGCAGGCCGCGACCGTGGATCGCGCCGCGTGGGTGCCCCGGAGCGGGGCACAGAGGAATGGCCCCGGCGGGCGCCGGGGGCGTGCAGGGGGCGTGAAGCTTGGTGGGGCAGGGCCGCAGGCCCGGGAGACCTTGGGGTTCCCGGACGCAGCGGCCCCTTTCGGCATGTCCGGGGTGTGCCCGGGACGGGGCGGTTTGGCGGAACGCTTCGCCCCTTGAGCGGCGGCGGTTTCACGGGTTCCCGGGGCGCTGACCGGGGGCGTCGGGGGCGCGAATGAGGTTTATCCGATGTTGGTCATGCTTGCGGGGGAATCAGGGTCTCCGGGGTGGTTCGCCGGGGATTCGGTGGGCAACTCTGGTTTCGCGACGTCGTCACCACACGGAATGACCGAGGCGGTCGGCCAACTGCCTTGGAGTGAAACCCCACTTCGCTTTTCTGGAGGATAAAGACATGGCAAGCATCCGTACCGCCCGCGTCATCGCCGCCGTCGCCGCTCTCCCCCTCGCCGTCGCACTCTTCGGTGGCGTGGCCTCGGCCGACAACGGCTCCTTCGCGAACGACGGATCGAACGCGAGCGTCGCCAGCATCATCGGCAGCGGCGTCGGCGGCAGCAACCACGGCAACTCCTCCACCTCGCAGCAGGTCGCCACCGGTTCCGGTGCGTCCAACCAGAACAACACCGCGCAGGTCAACGGATCGGCCTTCACCGCGATCGAACAGCACAACTCCAATGTCGCGGTGAACTTCTACCCCTGGTGGTGACCGCGGCCTGAGCCGCACCGACTGTTGAGGGCGCCTGTGCGACCGGACCGGCTGGGGTCCGGTAGCGCAGGCGCCCTCGGGCGTTTCCCGGCACCTCGTCACCACACCCCGTCACCGCGTCCCGGCACCCCGTCACCGCGTCCCGGCACCCCGTCACCGCGTCCCGACCCTCGTCACAGTGCCCCGGCCTTGACATCGACCCAGAATCTGACGGACAGTCAGGTCCACTCGATGATGTGATGCCGGGAGGCCAGCGCCGTGCACCTCGCCCCGACCGAAGGCCAGTTGCGGCTCCGCGCCGAACTGCGGGAGTACTTCGGAAACCTGCTGCCGGACGGGTTGCCCGAAGACCCGGCCGCTCAACGCGCACTACTGCGCCGGATCGGCGCCGACGGACTCCTCGGCCTCGGCTGGCCCGTCGAGTACGGAGGCCAGGGCCGCGGCCCCGACGAGCAGTTCGTGTTCTTCGACGAGGCCTACCGGGCCGGTGCCCCCGTCTCCATGGTCACGCTCAACACCGTCGGCCCGACCCTGATGAAGTACGGGACGCAGGAGCAGAAGGACTACTTCCTGCCCCGGATCCTCAAGGGCGAACTCGTCTTCGCCATCGGCTACTCGGAGCCGGAAGCGGGCACCGACCTCGCCTCGCTGCGGACCAGGGCCGTGCGGGAGGAGAGCGGGGACTGGCTGATCGACGGGCAGAAGATCTTCACCTCCAACGCCCAGAACGCCGACTGGATCTGGCTCGCCTGCCGCACCGCCCCCGACGCCCCCAAACACAAGGGCATCTCCATCATCCTGGTGCCCACCGACGACCCCGGTTTCGCCTGGACCCCGATCGAGACGGTCGGCGGGCTGACCACGACCGCCACGTACTACGACTCCGTCCGCGTGCCCGCCGGCAACCTCGTCGGTCCCGAGCACGGCGGCTGGGGCCTGATCACCAACCAGCTCAACCACGAGCGCGTCGCCCTCGCCGCCATCGGGATGCAGGCCGAGGACTTCTACGAGGCCGCGCTCGACCACGCCCGCACCCCCGACCCGGCCACCGGGCAGCGCCCGGCCGACCGTCCCTGGGTGCAGTCCAGGCTCGCCGAGGCGCACGCCCGCCTCGCCGCCGTGCGCCTCCTCAACTGGCGCCTCGTCCAGGACGTCGGCGCCGGCACCCTGGCCCCGGGAGACGCGAGCGGCGTGAAGTTCCTGGGCACCGAGTCCACCGTCGAGGTGTACCGGATCTGCCAGGAGGTGGTGGGGGAGGAGGCGCTCGTACGGGGACCGGGGCACGGGTCCTTCGCCGGCGGCGAGCTGGAGCGGATGAACCGGGCCGCCCAGATCAACACCTTCGGCGGCGGCGTCAGCGAGGTCCAGAGGGAGATCGTCGCGATGATGCGGCTCGGCATGAAGGGAAGGAAGCGATGACCGCCACGGGGGAGCGCCGGGAGGACCGGGCGGCCGAGGTCGCGCAGGCCGAGGTTGCGCAGGCCGAGGTCGCGCAGGCCGAGGTCGCGCAGGCCGAGGTTGCCAAGGCTGCCGAGGCCACCGAGGCCGTCCGGTTCCACGCGCTGCTCAAAGCCTTCGAAGGGCAGCCCGCCGCCACCGCCGGACAGGGCAAGGACGCGGTCAACGAGCCGATGATCCGCCACTGGTGCGAGGCGATGGGCGACACCAACCCCGCCTACACCGGAGCGGACGCCATCGCCCCGCCCACCATGCTCCAGGCCTGGACGATGGGCGGACTCTCCGGACACGGCGAGCGCTCCTCGGGCTACGACGAGCTCCTCGCGCTCCTCGACGGGGCGGGCTGCACCTCCGTGGTCGCCACGGACTGCGAGCAGGAGTACCTGCGCCCGCTGCGCCCCGGCGACGCGATCACCTTCGACGCCGTCATCGAGTCGGTGTCGCCGCGCAAGACGACCAAGCTGGGCACCGGGCACTTCGTGACCACCCGCATGGACGTCCGGGCGAACGGCGAACCCGCCGGCACCCACCGCTTCCGGATCCTCAAGTACGTCCCGGCGGCGAGGAGAACGGCGCAGCCGGCCCAGCAGCCGACCCGGCAGTCAGCCCAGCAGTCAGCCCCCGCGGCCCAGCCCGCGAAGAAGGCCCCCCAGCGCCCCCGCCCCGTCGTCAACCGCGACAACCAGGGCTTCTGGGACGGGGTGCGCGAGCACAAGCTCCTGATCCAGCGCTGCACCGCCTGCGCGACGCTCCGCTTCCCCTGGCTCCCCGGCTGCAACGCCTGCGCGAGCCCGGAGTGGGACACCGTCGAGGCCTCCGGCGCCGGCACGGTGTTCAGCTACGTCGTCATGCACCATCCCCCCTTCCCGGCCTTCGACCCGCCGTACGCCGTCGCGCTCGTCGAGCTCGCCGAGGGCGTCCGGATGGTCAGCAACATCACCGGCGTCCCGTACGACAAGGTCCGCATCGGGCTGCCCGTCCAACTGGAGTTCCTGCGCGTGGACGAGGAACTGGAACTGCCCGTCTTCCGGGGGAGCGAGGCCTGATGGACTTCCACCCCACCGAGGAGCAGGCCGCCGCGGCCGGGCTCGCCGCCCAGATCTTCGGCGACCTCGCCACCCACGACCGCCTGGCCGCCGCCGGCACCGGCAGTGACGCCGAGCTGTGGAAGGCCCTCACCACCGCCGGACTGACCGCCGCCGTCGAGGACGTCGGCCTGCTCGGACTGGTGCTCCTCCTGGAGGAGCAGGGCCGCACCACCGCGCAGGTCCCGTACGCCGTCACGTGCGTGTACGGGATCCTCGCGCTGGCCCGGCACGGCAGCGCCGAGCAGCGCTCCCGGCTGCTGCCCGCACTCGGCTCCGGCGAGGCGATCGCGACCGGGGCCTTCCCGGACCGCGGCCGGATCACGGCGTCGGCCGACGGCCGCCTCAGCGGAAGCGCCCCCGCCGTGCCCTGGCTGCGCGAGGCCACGCACGTCCTGGTCCCGGACACCGCCGGGGCCCTGTGGCTCGTACGCACGGACGCGCCGGGGGTGCGCACCTCGCCGGTGGAGACCACCGCGCACTGGTCCGCCGGGAGCCTGACCCTGACCGGTGCCGAGGCGGAACGGGTCGGCGCCGGCCCGGGCCCGGAGGCCTACGCGGACGTGCTGGCCGTGGCCCGCACGGCCTTCGCCGGCCTCCAGGCGGGCGTCTGCGCGGGCTCACTGGCCCGCGCGGTGGAGTACACCTGCACCCGCGAGCAGTTCGGCCGGCCGCTCTCCACGAACCAGGGGGTCATGCTGCGCGCCGCCGACGCGTACATGGACACCGAGGCGATCCGGGTCACCGCGTACGAGGCGGCCTGGCGCGTCGACGAGGGGCTCCCGGTGGGTGATCACGCGCTGACGGCGGCCTGGTGGGCCTCGGAGGCGGGCAAGCGGGTCGTCCACGCGGGCCAGCACCTGCACGGCGGGATGGGCGCCGACCTCGACCACCCCGTCCACCGGCACTTCCTGTGGGGGCGCCAGCTCGATGCCTACCTGGGCTGCGGCAGCGAGCTCCTGGCCGAACTGGGCGCATCCCTCGCGGCGTGCGCACCGGCACCGGGCGCACCAGCACCGGGCCCACACCCAGCGAGCACCCCCGCGGCAGCAGGCGCACCAGAAGGAGAGGAGCAGGCATGAACATCGGCGACACACTGCCGCCGCTGGAGATACCGGTCACCCGCACCCTGATCGTCGCGGGCGCGATCGCCTCCCGCGACTACCAGGACGTGCACCACGACGCGGTGCTCGCGCGGGAGAAGGGCTCCCCGGACGTCTTCATGAACATCCTCACGACCAACGGCCTGGTCGGCCGGTACATCACCGACCACCTGGGCCCGGCCGCCGTGTTGCGCAAGGTGGCCATCCGCCTCGGCGCCCCGAACTACCCCGGCGACACCATGACGCTCACCGGGACCGTCACCGCGCTGGACGGCGACACCGCCGAGATCCGCGTCGTCGGCGCCAACGGCATCGGCCACCACGTCACCGGCACGGTCACGGTCACCGTCACCTTGGGCGCCCCGGAGGCCACGGCATGAGCGTCCGCAACCGCGACGGGCTCGGCGGCCGGGCCGCCATCGCCGGCATCGGCGCCACCGAGTTCTCCAAGGACTCCGGCCGCAGCGAGCTCAAGCTGGCCGTCGAAGCCGTGCACACCGCCCTCGACGACGCCGGGCTCACCCCGGCCGACGTCGACGGCATGGTCACCTTCACGATGGACACCAGCCCCGAGATCACCGTCGCCCAGGCGGCCGGCATCGGGGAGCTCTCCTTCTTCTCCCGCATCCACTACGGCGGCGGCGCCGCCTGCGCCACCGTCCAGCAGGCCGCCCTCGCCGTGGCCACCGGGGTCGCGGAGGTCGTCGTCTGCTACCGCGCCTTCAACGAACGCTCCGGCCGCCGCTTCGGCTCCGGCGTCCAGCAGCGCGAGCCCTCGGCGGAGGGCGCCGCGCTCGGCTGGTCGCTGCCCTGGGGGCTGCTCACCCCGGCCTCCTGGGTGGCCATGACCGCCCAGCGCTACCTGCACACCTACAACCTGACCCCCGAGGCCTTCGGCCACGTGGCGGTCACCGACCGGCGGCACGCCGCGAACAATCCGGCCGCCTACTTCCACGGCAAGCCCATCACCCTCGCCGACCACGCGGCCTCGCGCTGGATCGTGGAGCCGCTGCGGCTGCTGGACTGCTGCCAGGAGACGGACGGCGGCCAGGCCATCGTCGTCACCACCGCCGAGCGGGCCCGGGACCTGCGGCAGAAGCCGGCCGTGATCACCGCCGCCGCGCAGGGCGCGGGGCGCCGCCAGGAGGGCATGACCTCCTTCTACCGCGACGGCCTCACCGGGCTCCCCGAGATGGACGTGGTCGCCCGCCAGCTGTGGCGGACCAGCGGACTGCGGCCCTCCGACATCGACGTCGGCATCCTCTACGACCACTTCACGCCGTTCGTGCTGATGCAACTGGAGGAGTTCGGCTTCTGCGCCCCGGGCGAGGCCGCCGACTTCGTGGCCGCGGACGCGCTGCCGCTCAACACCCACGGCGGCCAGCTCGGGGAGGCGTACCTGCACGGCATGAACGGCATCGCCGAGGCGGTACGCCAGCTGCGCGGCACCTCCGTCAACCAGGTCTCCGGGGCCGCGCACGCCCTGGTCACCGCCGGCACCGGGGTCCCGACCTCCGGCTTGATCCTCGCCGCCGACGGCTGACCCGCCCCGCACGGCACGCGAAGCTCCGTGCGACCGTTCGGATCCTGCCGGAAGCCCCGCCTCCTCCACCTTCAGGAGGTGGGGCTGGCCCCACCCCTACAACCTGAGGCGGACCCCTCTTCGGCACTTGCGGCCGATCCCACGGAGCCGCTCCGCTCCTAGCGTGGAGCCATGACCACGCCTGTGTGCACGCTCGCCTCGAATCCGACGCCGTACCCGTCGTTCTCGGCGTACGTACGGACCCGCGGCACGGTCCTGATGCGCACCGCGCGCTCACTCACGGCCAACCCCTGCGACGCCGAGGACCTCCTCCAGACCGCGCTGGCCAAGACCTACGTCGCGTGGGACCGCATCGAGGACCACCGCGCCCTCGACGGCTACGTACGCCGGGCCCTGGTCAACACCCGCACCAGCCAGTGGCGCAAGCGCAAGGTCGACGAGTTCGTCTGCGACGAGCTCCCCGAGTCCGACGAGCCGCCCGCCGCCGATCCCGCCGAGGCACAGGCGCTGCGCGACGCGATGTGGCGCGCGGTGACCCGGCTGCCCGACCGGCAGCGGGCGATGGTCGTGCTGCGCTACTACGAGGACATGAGCGAGGTCCAGACCGCCGAGCTGCTCGGAGTTTCCGTCGGAACGGTCAAGAGCGCCGTCTCGCGGGCGCTCGTCAAGCTCCGCGAG
Organism: Streptomyces sp. ICC1; assembly: GCF_003287935.1. GTDB lineage: Bacteria > Actinomycetota > Actinomycetes > Streptomycetales > Streptomycetaceae > Streptomyces > Streptomyces tritrimontium. The sequence continues at coordinate 804,641 of NZ_CP030287.1, read as the reverse complement.
GACCCGGAACTGACCCCGGTCCGCTGAGCCGAGTCCCGCCACCCCGATGTTTCACGTGAAACGCTGAGCCGGGTCCCGCCGCCCCGATGTTTCACGTGAAACATCGGGGCTCATCCGGGCTCTCCGGGCTCTTTCTCCCGCTGTTTCTACCGCTGGGTAGTGACATGCCGACCGGTACGTGCGCAGAATCGGCAGCATCCGTAGCCGCCGCAGCGCCGCAGCGCTCACCGGGAGGACGCTTTGCTGAGCACCATGCAGGACGTACCACTCCTCGTCACCCGCATATTGCAGCACGGGATGACGATCCACGGGAAGTCACAGGTCACGACCTGGACGGGGGAGGCCGAGCCGCACCGCCGCAGCTTCGCCGAGATCGGAGTCCGTGCCACCCGCCTGGCCAACGCCCTGCGCGACGAGCTCGGCGTCCGGCAGGACGACCGCGTCGCCACCCTCATGTGGAACAACGCCGAGCACGTGGAGGCGTACTTCGCGATCCCCTGCATGGGCGCCGTCCTGCACACGCTGAACCTGCGGCTCCCTCCCGAGCAGCTGGTCTTCGTCGTCAACCACGCCGTCGACCGGGTCGTCCTGGTCAACGGCTCCCTGCTGCCGCTCCTCGTGCCGCTGCTGCCGCACCTGCCGACCATCGAGCACGTGGTCGTCGCGGGCGTCGGCGACCGCTCCGCGCTGGAGGGCCTCGGCGTGCGCGTGCACGAGTACGAGGAGCTCCTGGCGGGCCGCCCCGACACCTACGACTGGCCCGAGCTGGACGAGCGCCAGGCCGCGGCCATGTGCTACACCTCCGGCACGACCGGCGAGCCCAAGGGCGTCGTCTACTCCCACCGCTCGATCTACCTGCACTCGATGCAGGTCAACATGACCGAGTCGATGGGCCTGACCGACAAGGACACCACCCTCGTCGTCGTCCCGCAGTTCCACGTCAACGCCTGGGGCCTGCCGCACGCCACCTTCATGACCGGCATCAACATGCTGATGCCGGACCGCTTCCTGCAGCCCGCCCCGCTCGCCGAGATGATCGAACGGGAGAAGCCCTCGCACGCCGCGGCCGTCCCCACCATCTGGCAGGGACTGCTCGCCGAGGTCACCGCCAACCCGCGCGACCTGAGCTCGATGAAGCAGGTCACCATCGGCGGCTCCGCCTGTCCGCCCTCCCTCATGGAGGCGTACGACAAGCTGGGCGTCCGGGTCTGCCACGCCTGGGGCATGACCGAGACCTCCCCGCTGGGCACCATGGCGCACCCGCCGGCCGGGCTCAGCGCCGAGGAGGAGTGGCCGTACCGCCTCACCCAGGGCCGGTTCCCGGCGGGCGTCGAGCCGCGGCTGGTCGGCCCGGCGGGCGACGTACTGCCCTGGGACGGCGAGTCGGCGGGCGAGCTGGAGGTCCGCGGCACCTGGATCGCCGGCGCCTACTACGGCGGCGCGTCCGGGGAACCGACCCGCCCCGAGGACAAGTTCAGCGCGGACGGCTGGCTCAAGACCGGCGACGTCGGCGTGATCAGCCCCGACGGCTACCTCACCCTCACCGATCGGGCCAAGGACGTCATCAAGTCCGGCGGCGAGTGGATCTCCAGCGTGGAGCTCGAGAACGCGCTGATGGCCCACCCGGACGTCGCCGAGGCGGCGGTCGTCGCCGTGCCCGACGAGAAGTGGGGCGAGCGCCCGCTGGCCACCGTCGTCCTCAAGGAGGGCGCCACCGTGGACTACGCGGGGCTGCGCGCCTTCCTCGGCCGGTCGATCGCCAAGTGGCAGCTGCCCGAGCGCTGGACGGTCATCGAGGCGGTCCCGAAGACGAGCGTCGGCAAGTTCGACAAGAAGGTGATCCGCAAGCAGTACGCGGACGGCGCACTAGACGTCACCAAGCTCGACTGACCCCCTCGGGGGCTACTGGCCCCGCGTGAGCCAGGGCCGCAGCAGCTTGCTGATCGCGGGCATGGCCACGTAGGTCATCAGGGTGCTGAAGACGACGGCGAAGGCGGCCGTCCGCAACACGAAGTGCAGGTTCACCAGGTACGGCCCGAGCAGCGCGTTGCCCGCGAGCGAGATCGGGAAGATGGCCAGCCCGGAGCTGATCGCCATCTTCCAGCGCGGCGGCGCGGGCCGGGCCGTACCCGGCTTCGCGAACCACGTCTCCATGCCGTGCAGTTCGCGCCGGGCTATCTCGGTGTGGTGGTGGCCGAGGCAGTTGGAGAACCACTCGGCGCGCTCGGCGGAGTCCTGCCACCGCTGGAAGGCCGCGTGGTCGCGGAAGCGGTGCACGAGGAACCACGGACCGCCCTCCCTGGCCGGGCGGAACAGCCCGTAGCCCAGGTGGTCGGGGAAGGTCGCGGCCGTCTCCAGGATGCCGTGGGCCCAGGCCTCGAAGTTCTCCTCGTGCCCCGGCTCCACCTGGCGGGCGATCAGCAGGCTGACCTCCCCGCTGTCTTCCGGGACGGTCTGCTCACTCGTGTCGATGACGGCCATGCCGCCAGAATGACTAGTTGGTGCCGATCTTGGCCAGCAGGTCCACGATGCGGCCCTGCACATCGGGCGTGGTGGACCGCTCGGCGAGGAAGAGCACGCTCTCGCCCGAGGCCAGTCGCGGCAGTTCGGCCGGATCGATCCCCATGGCCGTGTAGACGACCAGCGGGGTGTGGTTCAGCCGCCCGTTGGCGCGCAGCCAGTCCACGATCCCGGCCCGGCGGCGGCGCACCTGCATCAGGTCCATCACCACCAGGTTGGGCCGCATCCGCGTCGCCAGCTCCACGGCGTCCGTGTCGGCGTCGGCGCGCGCGACCTGCATGCCGCGCCGCTCCAGGGCGGCGGTCAGCGCGGTCGCGATCTCGTCGTGCTCCTCGATCAGCAGCACCCGAGAGGGGTGCTGATCGCTGTCGCGCGGCGCGAGCGCCTTGAGCAGGACGGCCGGATCGGCGCCGTACGCGGCTTCGCGCGTGGCGTGCCCCAGCCCGGCCGTGACCAGCACGGGGACCTCGGCGGCCACCGCGGCCTGGCGCAGCGATTGCAGGGCGGTCCGGGTGATCGGCCCGGTCAGCGGGTCCACGAACAGCGCGGCCGGGAACGCCGCGATCTGCGCGTCGACCTCCTCGCGGGAGTGCACGATCACCGGGCGGTAGCCGCGGTCGCTGAGCGCGGCCTGCGTCTGCACGTCGGGAGCGGGCCACACCAGGAGCCGGCGCGGGTTGTCCAGCGGCTCGGGCGGCAGCTCGTCGTCCACCGGAGCCGGCACGGGCCGGTTGACCACCTCGACGGCCCCGCCGGGGCCGTCCAGCGGCTCGGGGCCCTCGGCGGAGCCCGCCTCGGGGGCTCCTATGGCGAAGGCGCGGCCCTGGGGCGCGGGCTCCGCGAGGCGCCGGCGGCGGCCGGAGCCGTTGGTGTCGGTCGAGGAGGTGCCCTGGCCGAGGGCGCCCAGCGCGCGCACGCTGATCGGCGCCCCGGCGGACTCCGCCGGGGTGTCCTGCGGCTGCCGGGCCCCGGGCACGGCGATCTGCCCGGCGGCCTCCTCCTCCGGCGCGGTGCGCGCCGAGGGAACGGGCCAGGCCGGAGTGGCGGGCAGCGCACGGCGCCGCCCGGTGGGGTGCGTCTCGGGGTCTACGAGGCCCTGCGCGCCCGCGTCGGCCTGCCCGGCGGGGGCTTCGGCCTCGGCGGGGGGCGCGCCCAGCACCCGTCGCCCACGACGCCCGCCCGGGCCTTCGCCGTCGGCGTCGCCGGGAGCGGGGACGGGACCGGCCATGGCGGGTGGCTGCGGGGGCTGCGCCGCCGGGACCGCGGTCGGGCCGGCGGGCAGCGCGAAACCGCCCTCGGGAGCGATGGGCCGCTGCGCGGCGGGGGCCGCGAACCCGGCCGCGGGCACGGGCCCGCCGGCTTGCACGGGACCGCCGGGACGAACCGGACCGCCGGGTTGCACGGGACCCCCGGGATGTACCGGACCGCCGGGTTGCACGGGACCGCCGGGCTGCGCCGGCCCCGCCGCGCCCAGGGCACGTCGCCGCCCGGCGGGGTGCTCGGTCAGCGGAACCGGCAGCACGGGGACCGGGGGCACGGGCATGGGGCCCACGGGCATGGGCGGAAGCGCGGGCATGGCGGTGCCCTGCGGGGGCACGGGCCGCCCGGGACCGCTGTCGACGCGGTTGTCGCTGCCGCCGTCGCCGTTCTGGCCGCGGCGGCGTCCGGTGCCGGTGACCGTGCCGGGGGCCGCGCCGGGACTCGTACCGAGGCCTGAGCCGGGACCCGTACCGGGGCCCGATCCGGGGCCGCCCAGGCCCGCAGGGTTGACCGGGGACTGCGCGAGCTCCGCGGGACCGCCGTCGCCCGGACCGGCCTCGCCGCCCCGGCGCCGCCCGGAAGGCAGCGCGAGCGCGGCCCCGCCGTCGACCGCCGGTTCCGCGGCCGCGGCCCGGCCCGCGCCGGAGGCGTCCCCGCCGGGGCCCGCGTCCGCGTCGTCGAGGAAGGCGTCCACGCCGCGCCGGGCCCGCCGACCGCCGGAGACCTGCCCCGGACCGCCCTCGGTGCCCGGTTCCCGCTCCGCCGCCGGCACCGGCTCGGGCAGGGTGACCGTCCCGGCCCCCGCACCCAGCGGCAGCTCCAGCACGTACGCCCCGCCGGGCGCGCCCGGCACCTCCACGGTCTGCAGCACACCGCCGTGCGCGGCCACGATGCCCCGCACGATCGGCTCGTGCACCGGGTTGCCGCCCTCGTACGGCCCGCGCACCTCGATCCGTACGACGTCACCGCGCTGCGCGGCGGCCACTACGATCGTCGAGTCCATGTACCCGCTGCCCTGGCGGGTCTTGCCGGTGGCGTCCACCCCGGCGACGTCCGCGACCAGGTGCGCGAGGGCGGTCGCGATCCGCTCGGCGTCCACCTCGGCCTCGATGGTCGGGGCGTGCACGGCGAACTGCGCCCGCCCGGGGCCGATCAGCTCGACCGCGCCGTCGACGCCGGCCGCGACGACCCCGTCGATCAGGACCTTCTTCTTGTTGAGCTTGTCGCCGCCCGCGTCCAGACGCTGGAAGCCGAGCACGTTGTCGACGAGCGTGGTCATCCGGGAGTAGCCGGCGGCCAGGTGGTGCAGCAGCTGGTTGGCCTCGGGCCACAGCTGTCCCGCGTCGTCGGCGGCCAGCGTGGCCAGCTCCCCGCGCAGTTCCTCCAGCGGTCCGCGCAGGGAGTCCTCGAGCACGGACAGCAGCTGGGCGTGGCGCGCGGCCAGCGCGTCGTAGGAGCGCCGGTCGGTGAAGGTCATGACGGCGCCGACGAGCTGCTCCCCGTCCCGTACGGGCGAGGTGGTGAGGTCGACGGCGACGGGCTGCCCGGCCTTGTTCCACAGCACCTGGCCGCGGACCCGGTGCTTGCGCCCGCTGCGCAGCGTGTCGGCGAGCGGGGACTCCTCGAAGGGGAACGGCGAGCCGTCGGCGCGCGAGTGCTGGACCAGCCCGTGCAGCTCGCGGTTGCCGAGGTCGGTGGCGCGGTAGCCGAGGATCTGCGCCGCGGCCGGATTGACCAGCACGACCCGGCCGTCGGTGTCCGTGCCGACGACGCCCTCGGCGGCGGCGCGCAGGATCATCTCGGTCTGCCGCTGGGAGCGGGCCAGCTCGGCCTCGGTGTCCACGGTCTGCGAGAGGTCCCGTACGACGAGCATCAGCAGCTCGTCGCCGGTGTACGAGGGCTGCGGCTCGCGGTAGGCGTCGCGGCCGTCGAGGTGGGCTGCGGTGACCTCGACGGGGAACTCGCTGCCGTCGGTTCGGCGCGCCACCATCCGCTTGGGGCGCGCCCGGCCGCCTTCGTCCTCACCGGGCCGCCGCATGGAGCCGGGGATCAGCTTGGAGTCGAATTCGGGCAGGAGGTCGAGTACGCCCCGGCCGACGAGCCCGGTGCCGGGGCTCTCCATGACCTCGAGGGCGATCGAATTCGCGTTGACGACCGTGCCGTTGGCGTTGACGAGCAACAGCGCGTCCGGAAGAGCGTCGAGTATTGCTGCGAGGCGAGCAGCGCCTCGGGATGGCCTGCTGCTCACGACGAGCTTCCTCCCTGACCACAACTACCGGCATGTCACGGGAGGAGTCTAAGGGCACGGGCCCCCGGTGGGAGGGCCGATGTTCCGCGGATGCCGCGTGATTGCCGCATCCTCCCAGGTCAGGAACGCCCACGCGGAAGCACAGGTTCCAACTCGTTCCACCGGCTGATCTCGCATCCGTCCGTCCTGCGGAACTCGGAATCGACCCTGTGGCCGTGCCAGGTTCCGGTGATCCGGGCGGTGGCCCGGCCGCCGTCGACCATGGTGCAGAGCTGCCGCTTGGACACGGGGGCGAACGGGTCCTTGCCCTCGCGGGCGAGGGCTTCGAGTCGGACGCAGGCGTCCCGGGCCCGGGGGTGGTTCCCGCCGACCGGGTCGCACTCGAGCCGGTACTCGCCGTCCGCCCGGGGGTTGCCGGTGTCGGAGATGGTGATGGTGAGCCGGTCGGGAGCCGCCAGCAGCCGCCCCAGGGGCGGCAGCGGGGGCAGGGGCCCCGCCGCCGCGGCAGCCAGGGCGGAGGTGACGGCGAAAGCGGCGAGACGCAGCATGGGGCACTCCAGGTCGTCCGTACGTCGTACGACAGACCAACGACGGGCGGCCTCCGACGTTGCGTGCTGAGAAGGCTTAAGGCTTTGCCCTGCGGGCCGCCCTCCTTGTACCGTGGGAGCGGATTGGTGACCGGCCCCTGGCCTGTGTCATCATCTGCACGCACCTTCGTACGCGAGGGTGTGCTGGAGGCGTCGCCTAGTCCGGTCTATGGCGCCGCACTGCTAATGCGGTTTGGGGCTTACCCCCCATCGAGGGTTCAAATCCCTCCGCCTCCGCACTTCACGAAGCCCCGGTCCTTGCGGACCGGGGCTTCGGTGCGTTCGGGGTCCGATGCGCTGCGGGTCGGTGGCGCGATCTGCCCATGACGGCTCGCGCCGACCGCGCCCCGAGGCCAACCGGATGATCTTCTTCCAGGCCGTTTCCGCAGGTCAGCATGGGTGGAGCTAATGGATTTCGCGTCCCGGCGAGGTCCATGTATTGTTGTTCTCGCAAGGCCAACGGGGCGCAAAACCCCGGCCAGCCAAGCACTCGTAGCTTAACGGATAGAGCATCTGACTACGGATCAGAAGGTTGCAGGTTCGAATCCTGCCGAGTGCACAGCAGCTCAGAGGGCCCGGACGAAAGTCCGGGCCCTCTGGCGTTTCCGCCGTACAGCAGCGAAGTACAGCAACCCCCTCAGCCGCCGGCACCGCCCATTGCCTCGGACAGCTTGCCGATCGCGTCCCGCACCTCTTCCTCGCTTGCCTCGGCGTAGACCTCCATCGTCATGGCGATCTGCGAATGCCGCAGGATTCGCTGCGCCACCTTCGGGTGGACCTTGAGCGCGACCAGGAGCGAGCTGCACGTGTGCCGGGTGTTCCGGAGCGGGATCACCCGGAGACCGGCGCGACGGGCCCGCAGCGCGAACATCCGCGTCAGGTTCCCCGGCTCGATCGGCGTCCCGTACTTCGTCGTGAACACCAAGCCGTGGCTGTCCTGCCACAGCTCCCCGGCCGCCTTCCGGTCCCCGGTCTGCTGGGCCTGCCGCATCCGCAGGGCCTTGAGGCACAGGGAGGGCAGCGGGAGGAAGTCGTCTGAGTCCTCGGTCTTGGTCTCCCGGTGCAGGATCTGCCGCCCCGCCCGCTGGATCTGGTGATCCACGTAGAGCTCCCCGGCGTCGAAGTCGATCGACTTCCAGGTCAGCCCCAGCACCTCACCGCGCCGCAGCCCGAGGCACAGGACGAGCATCCACGCGGCAAAGAGGTGATCTTCCCGGACGAGCCCGTCGGCCAGGAAGCGGCCCGCCTCGACCACGGACCACGGCTTGATCCGCTTGCGGCGAGGCTTGGGGACCTTCACGAGCGAGGCGACGTTCTTGCCGATCTCCTCCTCGGTGACGGCGTGCGTCAGGGCGGCCCGCAGGGCATCACGCGAGCCCTGGATCACGCGCCGGGACGGGTACGACTCGCAGCACTCCCCGATGGCACAGCACCGCCGTCTTGCGGTGGCGCGCTTCGCGTCCTTGCCCTGAGCACAGCACTGGCAGATGGCCGACAGCTTGGTCAGCCACTCGCGGACGTCCCGGACGGTCAGCTTGTCCAGCCGCTTCGTGCCGAGGTGCGGGGCGATGTAGAGCCGCACATAGCCCTCGTACGACACGTACGACAGCGGCGCCAGATTGGGCTTGACGATCGAGTCGAGCCAGTACGAGAGGAAGGCGGCGAGCGTCCGGTGCCGAGTCGCGACGGGCCCCTTCTTCGCCTCCGCGTGCAAGTTGAGCCACTTCTCGTGGACCTCCTCGCGGGTCTTGCCGTAGGCGTACTTCCGGGCGCGCTTGCCGTCCGGCTTGGTCACCCAGACGTAGGCGGCGTAGCCGTTCTTGTAGGGGTAGATCGAGCCCTCGCCGTTGCCGCGCTTGCCGCTCATGCCGCCCACCCCTCCTCGCTGGCGGTGATGCGCTCGACGTACTCGTCCACCCAGGCCGGGAGGATGCGGCGGTTGCGGCCGATCTTCACCGACCGGATCTCCCCGGTCAGCACGAGCATCTTGGTCTTGGACAGGCCGAAGTGGAGCAGGGTCGCGACCTCGGCGGTCGTGTGCCACTTGGGCTGGAGCACGGTCGTGGTCATGCCGTTCCCTCCGGTGCGAGTTGCTCGTGCAGGGCTTCGCGGGCGGTCTGGCGGTTGAGTTGGATGCCGCGGGCGATGGTGGCGGCGAGGACGGACTCGCCGGGGCTGTGGCCGTGGCCGGCGTACTGCCAGGAGGCGAGGACGAGCACGGTGTCCGGCTCGGCGTCGGTGAGGCCGCGGGCTTCGCGTTCTTGGGCGGCGCGGTAGTCGGCGCGGGTCTGTCGGAGGGCGCTGAGGGTGGTGGAGTACTGGCGGGACTTGGTGGAGAAGTGGCCGCGGAAGCCGAGCATGTGGGACCAGGCGGCGAGGCGGCGGTCCGGGTAGAGCGGGTCGAGGTCGAGGCAGGCACCGATCAGGCGGGCGGTGTGGTCGGGGACGTCGAGGAGGACCAGGGCCTCACGGTTGCCGATGCGGCGGTCGAGGGTGCCGGTGTTCTCGGCTGCCTTGGTGGCGTACTTGGCGACGTACGAGGCGACCGCCTGTTCGGTGATGTCGGAGCCGTCCCCGAAGGCCTTGATGGGGCGTACGTCGAGCTGGGTCCCCCAGCGGAAGGTGCGGGCGGGCTGGTCTGCGGCGGCCGGGACGGTGATCGAGGTGTACGTGTGGGCGGCGGCGGCTCGGATGGCTTCCGTCAGCAGGTGGGTGCTGGCCCAGGAGGGCGGAGGGGAGTCCGGCCCGTCGTGTCCGTCGAGGCGGATCACGGCATGGAAGTGGATCGCCCCGCGCCTCTGGAACTCAGCGACCTTGCCGAAGGAGACCCGGCAGACGTCGGAGAGCTCGCGCCGCGTGAGGCCGGCCCGGATGGCGATCTCCCGCCGGAGCCGGTTGGCGAAGCGTGCCCACAGGCCGCTGGCGTGGTTGTTGAAGAGGACGGCGGCGGCGTAGTCGTAGTTGTTCGGGTCGAGGGCGGTGCCGAGTTCGGAGGCGTCCTCTTGGTGGTGCTTGCCGCAGCGGCAGGGGCGGCCGGCGGGGCGGTTGTGGACCGGACCGAAGGAGGGGGCGGTGAGGGTGGCGAAGACGCGGGGGTGTTCGCGGACGGTGGCGGGGATGTCTCGGCGGTCGTCTCCGGCTAGTCCGGCGCGGATCAGGTGGTAGGTGTCTCCGGCGTAGGTCCAGGCGCATGCGGGGCAGCGGGAGGCGCGGCGGTTGCCGCAGGCAATGCGGAGGCGGGCGCCGGGTTCGTTCTCAGTGGAGTAGTGGTGCAGGATCTCGCCGGACGCCTTGTCCTTGGCGAGGGTCCAGCCGGTGATGTGGATCGGGTCGGAGCAGCCGCCCGTTCGGTGGATCTGGTCTTCCCAGCGTGCGTAACCGGGAGCCCCGGCCACCTTCAGCATGTCGCTGATGGTGGCCGGGTCCAGGTCCGCGAGGGTCGCGGTGTTGGTCACGCAGTCACCACCGCGGGGGCAGGGGCGAAGACCGTGTAGACGCGGAGGGTGATCCGGCCGAGAGGCGCGGTGAAGAGGAGTTGCCGGTCGCTCTTGAGGTTGGCGAGCTGCACATCGCGAGCGTCGGTGTGCGTGGCCAGGCGCCAGGCTTCGAGATCGGCCGGGGTGTCGAGGAGAACGTGTGCCTCGGTGGGCGTGATCTGGCTGGTGGTGATGTAGGCGCCGGGCAGGTCCGGGTGGAGTTCGGCCAGTTGAGCGAGGGCTACGAACACGGCGGTCTGCGTGGTCAGCGGGTTGGTCAGGTCGGTGTCGGTCAGCATGGCGGTCACCGCGCGGCCGAGGTGACGACGATGCGGCGGGCGAGGCGCTTGCCGGTGCCGTGGCAGGCGGGGCAGTGGGCGGTGATCGTGCGCAGGTGGCCGGTGCGGTCGCGGCCGCCGAGGGTGATCGCGACGGAGGCATGGCCGTCGCAGTTCGGGCAGAGCTGTCCCAAGGCGTTCTGGTTCATGATGGTGCTTCCTTCCGGATCGGCTGGTTCGGGCAGGAGTACGGCGCCGGGACGGCGGAAACTTGGCGGTGAAAGCCGTCCCGGGGCCGGTCAGCGGTGGTTCTGGTTGAGCAGCGAGCGCAGGACGACGGCGCAGACGGCGACCGAGGCGCCGGTGATGGCGACGGCCAGGAGCATGGAGACCAGGACCGCCCCGACGACGAGGACGAGTCCGGCTCCACCGGCGACGGCGGCGACGAGGCCGGCCGGGGTGAGGCGGACGGCGGGGAGCTGGACGCGAGGCTGCTTGGCGGCCGGGGTCGCGGTGTGGTCGCAGCCGCAGGCCGGGACGGCACCGTGGTGCGGCTCAACCGTGGCATCCGTGGTCGACTGGACAAGCGGCATGACGAGGCCGGTCGGGAGCGGGTTGACCGGGATCTTCGGGCGGATCATGGCGGTACTCCCTTCGAAGGCTTGTTACTTGGTGATGGCGTTGTCGATGACGGGGGCGAGGAGGCTGTCCGCGAGGAGGTAGCCGCCGAGGAGGATCACGGCGACGAGCCACCAGGGCGGGCGGATCAGCTTGATTCCGAGGGCGCCGACGACGATCAGTGCGAGCCAGAGCGGGACGTCCATGACGGTGGCCTTCCGGGGTCAGCTGACGCGGCAGCGGTGGGAACGTGCGGCGAGCTGGGCGGCGGTGCTGGTCGTGTAGTTGGTGACGGACCAGCCGCATCCGTCGGTGGTGCAGACGGCGGCGTGCTTGGTGCGGCCGTGGCGGTCGCGGTAGGTGCCGATCTGGACGGGGCCGATCTGCATGAGCGAGTGGAAGCGGTCCGGGGCAGGCATCGGGTCTCCTCAGGCGAGTTGGGCGGTGATGGCGGCGGCCATGGCGGCCGGCACACCGAGGCGAGCGCGCAGGGTGTCGGTGTCGAGCGGGCTGCCGGTGCGGGCCAGATGATCGGCGGCGAGTTTCCGGGCGTGCTCGACCAGTGGGGCCGGAACGGGCACCGACACCGGTTCGGGTGCGGGGAGAGCCGGGACTGGCTCCGGCTCGGCGACGGGTTCAGGTGCGGTGTCGCGTTCGATGACCGCGGGGGCCGGTTCCACCGCGGGAGCCGCGGCGGGGGTCGGGGTGGGGTGGACGAGGAGGGTTCCGCCGAGGAAGGCGAGGGCGGGCCATCCGGCGACCAGGATCCGAAGCCAGGCGGGCACCGACCCGAGGTCGAGGAGTCCGGCGGTGGCGACGTTCGCCCCCAGCGACGCGGCAAGGGCGACGGTGAACCAGGTCCAGGCCGAGCGGACTGGTTCCCCGGCGTCCCTCAGGAGCCGGAGTCGGCGCCAGGCGGCGACGAGGAGCAGGTCCACGCTGACCGGGTAGGCCCAGGCCTTCCAGCCCGTCTGTCCGGCGGCTTCGGCGAGGTCGTGGAGGTGGGCGAAGGACAGGGCCCCAGCGATCACGGCCTGAACGAGAACGGCGTCCGGGCGAGGCTTGGCGAGCATCGGGGTTACTCCTTCCAGGGTTGGAGCCGGGGCCGGGCGGGACAGTTGGCCGGCCGCCCGGTCCTGGCGGTTCAGGTGGTCGGGGCCTGTCCGGTGCCGAAGCAGGTCAGGCAGAGAGCGGCCTGACGGTCGGCGGTCTCGCGGGCAGTCCGGCGGGATCCGACGCGGACGGTTTCGGCGGTCTCGCCGCTGCCGTTGCAGTCGGGGCACGGTGCCGGGGCGGGCTTGCGGGTGGTGGTCTTCCTCGCGGTGGCCATGAGGATCACTCCTGCTTTGGGCATGAGAGGGGTAGGGACCTGGCGTGGTGCGGTCACGCCGACCGGTGGAGCGAGAGGGAGGATCAGACGCTGGCCGCGGTGGGCTTCGGCCGGACCTTGCCGGTCAGCACGGGGGCGGGCAGTACGGGCCGGAAGGGCGCCAGTTCGCCGATGTCCGGCGTGCGGTGGGCGTTCGCGTTGCAGACGTTCACGGCCTGGCGGAGCGTGGTGTGCGGGGTACGGATCCGGACCCAGCCGCCGGAGGAGTCACCGACCACGGCCGTACCAGGGCGGTCGGTAGGGATCTGGACCGCGGCGAGGACTGCGTCCGGGGAGATGTCCCCGAAGGCCATGTTCGCCGAGGTCTCGTCGTTGACGCGGTGGGCGGAACGTCCCGTGAGCTGGGCGCGGAGCATGGTGATGCCCTTGCCGAGTTCGGAGCCGAACCTTTGGCCGCAGATTTCCAGGTAGATGCCGGCGGCGCGGCCGAGCTGGGCGAGGCGGACCAGGTCGGTGATGATCTGATCCCGCCGCTTCTCCTCCTCCTTGGTGACCCACAGGGCGAGCTCTGCGACCTCGTCGACCAGGAGTACGACGGGGACGGGGCGCAGGTTTTTGGGCAGGTCCCAGATGTTGGCGGTGATCTCCGCGTCCGGGGTGTCGGAGCTGATCCTCTGTTCGCGCCGGATGATCTCGTAGACGCGGGCCATGTAGCGGACGAGCTCGGCCAGCAGATCGGCGGCGGTCTCGGGGCTGTCGGCGAGCGCGGTGAAGCGGCGGGCCAGTGGTGCGAGTTCCACGCCGTTCTTGCAGTCGATCCCGACCAGGGCCACGTGCTGAGTGGCCAGGCCGGCCACCAGGGTGCGCATGTAGACGGACTTTCCGGATTGCGTGGCCCCGACGTTCAGGGCATGGGGCACCTGAAGGTAGTCGCGGCGGAAGATCTCGCCGTCTTCCCGCAGGGCCACCGGGATACTCATCGGCTTGTCGTCGCGCGGGGCGGGCATCTGCACCCGCTTGAGGACGTCGTACCCGGTCATCCGCAGCTCGATCACCGACGACCTGACCTCCCGGGCACTCACGTTGTGCAGAGCGAAGGAATGGCGCAGTCGGTCCGTCGCGGCGGCGACGTCGTAGGCATCCTGGCCGGGCCGGAGCCTGAGCCGCAGGACCAGCCCGGTCCGAGTTGGCCGCATCCGCAGGATTCGCGGCCCCCGGGACTCGGGGACTGGGCGGTCGGACCACCGGGCGAGGGCCAGGCGCCACCGCGAGGGCGGGACGGTGAGCCCGCAGGCTTCCATCACCGACCGGTAGCGGACCAGGACCCGCAGGGCAGCGAAGGTGACCCCGAAGGTCAACCAGTACCAGGCCGGGCGCCGCCAGCGCAGTACGAGCGCGATGGTGACGAGGACCAGGAGCGTGACCGTTAAGGCGTTCACGGTCAGGCAGCCTTCGGCTTCGAGACATCGGCGGTCAGGGAGGTCACCGCGACGGCGCGGAAGCTGATGCCGTGGCGCTTCTGCCCGTTGAACTCGTTCTCCCACGGCCGGGCCACCAGACCGGTCAGCGCGACCGGGGTACCCATGACCAGCTCACCCGAGATACCAGGCGCCGGCACGGACACAGACAAGACCTCAGCCTCCCCGTAGGCGGCGAAGAGCACGTCCACGGTCATCATCTGGGCGCCGGTCTCGGCGTCGGTGGCGATCTCACCGGTCCGACGGTCCTTGATCTTCACGGCCGGAGGTTGGGCGACCATCACCATGGCGGCTGCGGTGTCGACGGGAATCTGACGCATGATTGAACTCCCTTTCAGAGGGGTGGGAGCGGCGGGCTACTTGGCGGTGGGTCGCCGCTCCGTTCCGTTGACGTTGGCCCGGGTCATCCAGCCACGGGCCCTTCGGTTCCCAACTGGTGCGCACCAATAGGTTGCATCTGGTGCGCACCAGATGTCAAGCGTTGCCGCGAGCCGACTTCTCAACTCGACTTCCTGCGGCACTCCTAGAGAACCTCAAGCCCCAACAGCCCGGTAGCCAACAGGGGTTAACCCAGTTCGGGTTAACCCCTGACCACCTGCATCGATGTGAGGCATGCTGCCTTCACGGCTCAGAAATCACATGCAGGGCGGTGCACGTGACGAACGGACTTCGAACAGCGCGGCATGCACGAGAGTGGTCACAGGAACGCTTGGTTCGAGAGATCGAGCGGTACGCGCGCCAGCACGTGCTGACGGTCGCTTCGACGGCGAGCCTGCATGTCTACGTCTCGGAGTGGGAGAACGGCAGGCGTCCTATTTCCGAGCGGTACGGCAAGGTCCTGCGGGCCCTGCTCGGCATCACGGACGACGAGCTCCAAGGCCGGCGAACCAGTTCGGCGGCACCCGAGGCCGATGGGTATGACGAACTGGTGAACCGTATCGACGCGGCTCGCAGCGTCAGTCTCACCATGGTGAAGACCTTCATGGACCAAACGGAACTACTGCGAACCGTGGATCGCCAGATGGGAGCAGCGAACCTTGTCGACCAGATGACAGGGCACTTGTCCACGCTTGAGGACGCGCTCACGTTCGCCGTACTGCCGGAGACCAGGCGTCCAGTAGCACGGGCTCTCGCGGGCGCGGCAACACTCGCTGCATGGCAAGCCCTCGACTCCGGAGCGGTGGAGCGAGCCTGGAGGCACTACGAGTTAGGTAAGCGGGCAGCCCAGGAGGCGGGCGAGCCCATGTACCTGGCTCACGCCACCGCAGAGCAGGCATACGTGCTCTGTGATGCCGGGCGGCCGGCCACCGCCGTCGAGTTGGTCCGTGACGCCATCCGAGTGGGCGGCACGCACCTGTCCCCGCGGTTGAAGGCATGGCTGTATGCGGCAGAGGCCGAGATCTGCGCCAAGGCGGGATTGGCGGACGACTGCCGTCGAGCTTTGGACGAAGCCGCGCGATGGCTCCCGGGCGGAGAGGAAGCCAGGGATCCCGACATGCTGAGCATCTTCCTGAACCACGGCCATCTGAGACGGTGGCGAGGCAATGCCCTAGCCCTGCTCGGCGACGATGACGCGGTCGACAGCTTGTACGACGCGCTTGGTGCCCTGGATCCGACATTCATCCGAGCCGCATCGGGTCTTCGATGCGACCTGGCTCAGGCACATCTCGCCCGAGGCGAGTACGACCAGGGACGCGAGCACCTTCAGCAGGCTCGCCTACTGGCGAACCGCACAGGATCTGTACGACAGCGCCGCCGGATCGAGCAGCTCACGCAGCAGCTGTAGGCGGCGCGCCGGCCGCACGAGAGGCCAGCACGTGGAGGAGGGCGACCAGCGTCCCGGAGCCCATCAGCTCACCCCGAGCCATGAGCTCAGGAATGTCGGCGAGAGGCACCCATGCGACGTATCCCGCTTCCTCAAGGTCGGTGGGCTCGCCAACATGCTGCGCGCCTCTCCCCACGTAAATCTCGTGAGGCGAGTCCACCATGCCGACCATGGGTTGGTACGTCACCACGTGCTCAAGGGCGTCGGGCCGCCAGCCGGTCTCTTCCTCCACCTCGCGGAGTGCGGTCGTGGCGGGGTCTTCTCCCGGATCCACGATGCCGCCAGGCAGCTCCCAGCCGAAGGAGTCGGGGACGAAGCGGTACCGCCACAGCATGAGAACCCGGTCCTGATCATCCAGAACAGCGGAGATCGCCACGTGGTGGAGCCGCACTACATGGTGCTCGAAGCGCTCGACACCAGGAGGCTCAACGTCGGCGAGCGTCAGTTTCACCCACCGGTTGTCGTACACAGTCCGCTCACCGTGGATCTGCCACCGCTCCAAGTCGGGAGGAGTGGTCACAGACACTGAGCGGTCCGGCACACGGTAGGAGCTGCGTCCATACACTTCGAGGACACCCTCGGCGATGAGCTTCGCGAGGACCTGCCGAAGCTGCGTACGACCGATCTCAAGGTCTTCTGAGAGTGTTCGCTCGGACGGGAGCTTGGCCCCGGGCGGGTACTTTCCTGTCGCGATCCACTCACGAATCGTGCGGTACACCCGCTCCGACTTCGGCCCCATGCCTTCAGCACACTCCCCTGCTCATTGACTGGACCGCACCAGCGTAGTCAGCGGAGGCACCTGCTGACTACGGTCCGAGCCATGCCCTGCGATGACGGGCAACGGCGTACACCTCATCCACCTGCTCAGGAGAGAGCTTCCCTGTGAGCGGACCCAGGGCCGCTACCTCTCGTTCCCTGTAGATGCGGACCGCAAGCTGGGTGGGCACGACTGGTAGCTCCTTCACCCCAACGAACACCAAGACTGGCTCCACCGGTACCGGGAACGAGCAGTGACTCGCCAGGACGGTTCGAGCGCGCTCCGCCTCGGCACGGCTCTTGACGACGTAAGGCCGCGCGGGCCCATGGTCGATCTTCACCATGGTGTCCCCAATCCACACCGACTTGCCGGGATGATTCTTGGTGTTGATGGTGAACACCCCGCCAGGGCCGATAAGCATGTGGTCGATGTCCCCGCCCCGCGTCAGCGGAAGGGAGTGCAGAACCTTCCAGCCGTAGGCCGTCAAGCGTTCGAGCTCGGCTCCCACCTTCCGCTCACCGGCCAACCCCTTGAACCAGGAGTCCCATTCGGTCTTCCTGCGCAGCAGGCGAGCGAATGCACGCTGCATGGGCGTTGGCCCCTTGGCCGCAATGAGAGAAAGCAGTTCGGCCCCCGGACGGTTGAGGGCGAGATCATCAGGTGTCGTCAGGGTCGGTAACGTCGGCCGTACGACTGGCGTAGGCCGCGATCCGATGGGCTTCACACCCGTAGGCGGCTTCGGTGGCTGCGCTTTCGGTGGCTGCGTTGGGGACGGAGCTTCTCCGGTGAGGTGAGGCTGGAGCAGTCGCAGAGCCGCACGCCGATGCTCTTCGAGGAGGACAGTCACCTTGCCAGTGCGGAGGTCCACCCACGCCGCGGCTGTACCGTCCGGCAAGTTCACGTAGAGCCGATCCTGTCCATGCCTCTTCCACCTGGCGACCCTCAGTTCGCTCACGGCTGCCCCCAGTCACGTCCTGCCCCGAAGGCCATGGGACCAGCCGAATCACGCCCCCACAAGAGGGCCAAGGGTCAAGGTCTGAGCGGTGACGGATGCCTACGGGTCCCAGGCCAGAGCGGAGTGGGGTCAAACTTTCCCTACTTCATCAAGGGCGCTTCCGCCGCCAAGGCGGCGTCGCGCGCCCGTCGCCCCGGGCCTGCGCTCCTGTCTGCGCCCCGCTCCAGCCCGGGGCGCCGGCCGCGCGCCAATGGCTAAGGACTTGATGGGCAGGATGAGCCTGGCCTGAGCGGTGAACCGCATGTCAGGACGGATGCCTCCGGCGGGGGCGCTCTGACTCTGGGATGCGGGGGCCAGTCGTGCGACCGCGGCTTCGTTGTGGTTCGGGGTGGGGGGCTGTCATCCCGTCTGCCGTCGTCCCAGGGCAAGCCGTAGCAGACCAGCCGCCAGGGGCCCAGGTCGTTCGTCCAGCGGGGCGCTCCACCTGGGCCCCTGGCGACTGCCCTGCTACCACTCCGTGTGGGACGACGGCAGACGGGATGACAGCGGGGTGCATTCTGACTGGCGCCGCCTGCGAGTTTGCACCCGATGCCGATCAGAGGTCAGATGGAAGTGGATCCTCTACGGTGAGCTAGGCGAGGCGAGGCGAGCCCAATGCCTGATCAACCGGTGGGAGAGAACGTCCAGCAGCCGAGGCGGGTGGCATGCAGAGCCTGCGAAAATCAGATGCTGCGGAATGAGATTTGTGTATGTGGGTGGCGGAGGGGTCTAGACCCGAATAAGAAGGTAGACGGGATCTATGCCCGGGAGGAACTGCATAAGAACATCAGGCTGTTCGCTATTTCTGCAGTGCCGGGCGGCGTGGTGCTTTTTATTTTCGGTGTAGCTACTGGCGGGGTATTCCTTGCCATCCTTGGCGTGCTCTCCGCGGTCGGGGGCGTTGGCGCCCTGATGGTCACACAAAAGGGTGCAATTTGGGACGGGTTGCAATCTGAAGAGAAGCTCATGGCCTTTCCTGGGATAGCGGCAGGCGCATTCTTCTTCCTTTTCTATGCTGTCATTATCGGCATTATGGCCTTCATTGGAAGCGTTGTGGGAAAGAAGTAGTCGCGTTAGGTCAGGCGTGCGAGCTGAGAGCTTTGTCAACCTAGGCTCTAGCAGTACGCAGTACAGCAGCGGAGTACCGCAACCACAGCAGCCGGTAGTGTCCTATAGCGTCCGTCCCGGGCCTCGAAGCGGCCGGTATGGCCGTCGCTGACCGATCTGGCTAGAGCTACGGATCAGAAGGTTGCAGGTTCGAATCCTGCCGAGTGCACAGCCCAAGAGGCCCCCCGGTTCACCGGGGGGCCTCTTGCGTTGCCCCGTGCCGTGAGGATGTGAGGGCCCCTTCGCGCGGGCCGAGGAAGCGAGGTGCCCCGATGGCGGTCTTCCGGTGCCGCGCCTGCCGCCGTGCGGTGACGCCCGCCCTCGCAGAGCGGCCCCTGCCGGACCCGGACACGGATGACGGCTGGTACCGGCCGCAGGCGTCGCCCTCGGACGCGAAGGGCCACAGCGACGGACCGATCGTGCGGATGGCCCCGGGTGCGTTCGCCGTCGACCCAGAGCCGTCCGGACCGCCGTACGTACTGGACGGGCCGTCCGGGCTGCTGGTGGAGTCCGGTCCGCGGGGCACCGCCGTACTCCACCCGGGCGACGGCATAGGCCTGGAGCCCCACCCGGACCCGGCCATGCGCCGCGGCTACTGCTGCGGGATGGACGGGGAATGGGGGCCCAACCTGGTGTGCGCGTGCGGCGCCGTCATCGCCACCGTCTACTCGGACTGCTATCAGGTGCAGGAGCTGAGACTGCGGCCGGAAACCGTCGAGCGCTGCGACTGATCCTCGAGCGCCCCCCGCCCGGCCGGATCGCCCTCCGTCCCTCTTCGTTCCTCCTCCTCTTCCTCCTCCTCGGGGAGGAGGGCTGGCTCCGGGGAGCCACAGGGGGAGATGGCTCCGGCGGGGGACGCGGGGTGGTGTGGGACCCGGATACGGTTCGTGGAGATCGGGGCCGTGGGCTCGATCGGGATCGATTCACCGGGAAGGCAGGGGGGACCCTCATGGGACTGTTCGGGAACGCACACGCAGTGGATCCGGCGTCGGCGCACCGCGACTACGCGCGGCTGCTGGGGCAGGGGGAGCAGGTGCATGCCGCGTATCTGCTGATCCGCGACACCATCCTGTTCACCGACCGGCGGCTCGTGCTCGTCGACAAGCAGGGGATCACGGGGAAGAAGGTGGAGTACCACTCGATTCCCTACCGGAGCATCACGCACTTCTCGGTGGAGACCGCCGGGCACTTCGACCTCGACGCCGAGCTGAAGATATGGCTCTCCGGAACCGCCGAGCCGATATCGAAGACCTTCACCAAGGGCGTCGACATCTATGAGGTCCAGGCGATCCTGACGCAGTTCGTCACCCGGTAGCCGGACGGGCTGGTTGGGCCGGACAGGTCGGGGCGCCCCCGGCCAGGGGCGGGGGAGGCCCGTCGTCGACATCACCAGGGTGGGAGGAAGACCGCGTGAAGGAAACCGGCGGGGCACTGGTCCAGTGCGCCTTCTTCGAGCGGCCGCTCCCGCTGTGAGCTGGTGGTGCACCGGAATCCGGTGGAGCGACGGACGGCCGGCCATCGGGTGGTGGCAGCAAGGTCCGCAGGGCCGGCCGGATGGGGCGGAGCGCAGCAGCGTCCTCACGTACGGGCAGCAGCTGGCCTTCGCCGCGCGGGGGGAGCGCCACTGCCTCGGCGTCCGGCGGGCCGGCCGGCGGACGCCGTGCCCGACGGCCCTGACGGTGCCCGGGCGGGTCGGGAACGCGCAGTGCCCCGACTGCGCCCGTCTGGACCGGTCCTTCTCGGTGGCCGCCGACACCAACGCGGCCGATCCGCGCACCTATCGGGTCTACCTCGCGTGGTTCGGGCCCGGACTGCTCAAGGTGGGGATCACCGCCGAGGAACGCGGATCCGCCCGGCTGCTGGAGCAGGGTGCGGTGACCTGGGCCTGGCTGGGGCGCGGCCCGCTGATGGCCGCACGGCGGACGGAAGAGCTGCTGCGGGCCGCGCTCGGGGTGCCCGACCGGATCGCCTACGCGCGCAAGCGGGCCGTACGGGGCCACCTGCCGCCGCGGTCCGAGCGGGCGGCGGAGGTCGCCGGGCTGCACGCGCGCGCGGCCGCGCTGGAGGGGTGGCCGGAGTCGCTGGGGCGGCTGGAGTGCGAGGTGATCGACCACGGGGACCCCTTCGGCCTCGGTGCGCTGCCCGCCCCCGACCGGGTGATCACCGAGATGGTGTCCGGGGGGACGGTCTCCGGGCGGCTGGCCGGAGCCGCGGGTCCCGATCTGCACTTCGCCGACGGGCTGGTCGTGGACACCCGGCTGCTCGCCGGATGGGAGCTGGTGGCGCCGGGCGAAGGGGCACGCAGCGAGGTGCCGACCGCCGGGATCCCGCCGGCGGCGCCCGAGGCTGCCGGCGCGCAGGACGGGCTGTTCTGACCAGGCCTGACCAGCACGGGCTGCTGGGTCCAAGGTCAAAACTTGGATCCCTTTGGCCTCCCGGGACGTTTTCCGGTGGACATGCCAGGTCCGGGCCGCAGAGGGTGGTGGGCATGAGCATCCAGCCTGTGCAGGCCTTCGAACCGCCGTACGTGATGAGTGTTTTCACCAGTGTCCGGACCGCCGACGACGGTGGTTACCCGGAGACCCTCGAGCGGATGACCGAGCTCGTCAGCTCCAACCCGGGCTTCCTCGGCTACGAGTCGGCGCGCACCCCCGGCGGACTCGGCATCACCGTCGGCTACTTCCGGGACCACGAGTCCCTCGCCGTGTGGCGCCGGGACCTGGAGCACCAGGCGGCCATGCGGCAGGGCCGTGCCGACTGGTACGAGAGCTACACGCTGCACGTCGCGACCGTCGAGCGGAGCCACGGCTTTGTCCGCGAAGACCGCTGAGGCGGTCCGCGTCTTCCGGGAACGGCTCGGCGTGCCCGGACTGGTCGACGTACACACCCACTTCATGCCCGAGCGGGTCCTGGACAAGGTGTGGGACTACTTCGACGCGGTCGGTCCGCTGACCGGCGTCGAGTGGCCCATCACCTACCGGCACGAGGAGGAGCAGCGGGTCGCGCTGCTGCGGGAGTTCGGGGTCCGGGCCTTCACCGCGATGCTCTACCCGCACAAGCCGGCCATGGCCGCCTGGCTCAACTCCTGGTCCGCGGACTTCGCCGCCCGCACCCCCGACTGCCTGCACACCGCGACCTTCTTCCCGGAGGACGGGGTGGCGGCGTATGTCGGCCAGGCCGTGGAGGCGGGGGCCCGGGTCTTCAAGGCACACCTCCAGGTGGGCGGGTACGACCCCACCGACGACCGGCTCGACCCGGTGTGGGGGCTGCTCGCCGAGGCCGGGATCCCGACCGTGGTCCACTGCGGCTCGGGGCCCGTCCCGGGCAAGCACACCGGGCCCGAGCCGATCGCCCGGCTGCTGGCCCGCCACCCCCGGCTGCCGCTGATCGTCGCGCACATGGGGATGCCCGAGTACGCCGACTTCCTGGACCTCGCCGACCGGTACGCCGAGGTCCGCCTCGACACCACGATGGCCTTCACCGACTTCTCCGAGCAGTTCAGCGGGTTCCCCCCGCAGGACCGGGGCCGGCTCGCCGGCCTCGGCGACCGGATCCTGCTGGGCACCGACTTCCCGAACATCCCCTACCCCTACGAGCACCAGCTCGAGGCTCTCGAACGGCTCGGCCTCGGCGACGCCTGGCTGCGCGCCGTCTGCCACGACAACGCCGCCGGGCTCTTCCACCTGGACTGAGGGGCGGGGCCGCCGCGGGCGGGGCTCTCGTGCGCCCGGTTTCTCAGGTAATTCACAGGTTCAGGCAAGAACGCTCTCAGAGGCGGCGGCCAGCGTGAACGCATGACTGCGACGACCACCTCCCACGCGTCCACGTCCACCGGCAACCCCACGGCCCTCGTACGGCCCGACGGCGGACCCTGCCGGGTCCTCGTCGTGGACGACGAGGCCGCCCTCTCCGAACTGCTCTCCATGGCCCTGCGCTACGAGGGCTGCGAAGTGCGCAGCGCGGGCGACGGGGCGGGCGCGGTACGCGCGGCGCGGGAGTTCAAGCCGGACGTCGTGGTCCTCGACATCATGCTTCCCGATATGGACGGACTGGCCGTCCTCGGCCGGCTGCGCCGGGAGATCCCGCAGGTCCCGGTGCTGTTCCTGACCGCGAAGGACTCGGTCGAGGACCGCATCGCGGGCCTGACGGCGGGCGGCGACGACTACGTCACCAAGCCGTTCAGCCTGGAGGAGGTCGTGGCCCGGCTGCGCGGCCTGGTCCGGCGCTCCGGCGCGGCGCAGGCCGCGCGCGGCGGCTCGGTGCTCCAGGTCGGAGACCTGCGGCTCGACGAGGACAGCCACGAGGTGGCCCGGGGCGGCCAGGACGTCCACCTGACCGCCACCGAGTTCGAGCTGCTGCGGTACCTGATGCGCAACCCGCGCCGGGTGCTGAGCAAGGCGCAGATCCTGGACCGCGTGTGGTCGTACGACTTCGGGGGCCAGGCCAACGTCGTCGAGCTCTACATCTCCTACCTCCGGCGGAAGCTGGAGGGCGGAACCGGCCTTCCGCCGATGATCCACACCCGGCGCGGGGCCGGCTACCTGATCAAGCCGGCCGAGTAGTGGCGCTCGACTCCACACGTACCGCGGAGGATCCGTCCTCCCCGTCCTCCCCGTCCTCCCCGTCCTTCCCGCGCTCCCCGTTCCTGCGGCGCCGTCCGCGCAGGCCGGGGCGCCCCGCGCGCCCGGGCGGCCCCCGGCGCCCCCGCCGCAGCCGGCGGCCCTGGTCCCTGCGCACCCGGCTGGTCGTCTCGGCGGTGGTCCTGATCGCCGTCGTGGGCGCGGCCATCAGCACCGTCACCACCCTCGCCCTGCGCTCGTACCTGGTCGACAAGGTCGACGAACAGCTGCGCGTCTCCGTCGAGATGGCGAGCCGCCCCAACCTGGGCAAGTCCGCCCGGGAGAACAACCTCGGCGTCGTCATGGGCCCCGGGTCCCCGCTGGGGGCCACCGGGGTCCGCCTCGACGCCTCGGGGAAGGTCATCGACAGCGTCCGCAGCGAGCGGAGCGCGGCCATCGGCGGTTCCGGCTCCGGCTCCGGCGGCCACCCGCCCCTCACCCCGGAGCAGGCCTCGGTCCTCGCCGGGGCCGCCCGCAAGGCCGCCAACGGCCGTCCCGGCCGTCCCGGCGGTCCGGTCGAGCTGAACCTGCCCGGACTCGGCGGCTACCGGGTGCTGACCGCGCCCGACGGAAGCATCGTCCTCGGCTTCCCGCTCACCGAGGTCGACTCCACCGTGCACACCCTGATCGCGGTGGAGGTCTGCGTCACCCTCGCCGGGCTGATCGCGGCCTCCCTCGCCGGACAGGCCCTGGTCGGAGTCGCCCTGCGCCCGCTGCGGAGGGTCGCCGCCACCGCCACCCGGGTCTCCGAGCTCCCCCTGCACAGCGGCGAGCCCGCCCTGCACGAGCGGGTCCCCGACGCGGAGGCGGACCCCCGCACCGAGGTCGGGCAGGTCGGCGCCGCCATCAACCGGATGCTGGGCCACGTCTCCTCGGCCCTGACCGCACGCCAGCAGAGCGAGACCCGCGTCCGGCAGTTCGTCGCCGACGCCAGCCACGAGCTGCGCACCCCGCTGGCCTCGATCCGCGGCTACGCCGAACTGACCCGCCGGGGCCGGGAAGAGCCGGGCCCCGACACCCGGCACGCGCTGGGCCGGATCGAGTCCGAAGCCACCCGGATGACCGGCCTGGTGGAGGACCTGCTGCTGCTCGCACGGCTCGACGCGGGCCGCCCGCTGTCCACCGAGGACACCGATCTGGCCCCGCTCGTCGTGGACGCGGTCAGCGACGCCCGGGTCGCCGGCCCCGAGCACCACTGGCGCCTGGAGCTTCCCGACGAGCCCGCGCCCGTCCACGCCGACGCGGCCCGCATCCAGCAGGTCCTGGTCAACCTGCTGGCCAACGCCCGGACCCACACCCCGCCCGGCACGACCGTCACGGCTCGTGTTTCACGTGAAACATCCGCCGTCCGGCTCCGGATCGAGGACGACGGCCCCGGGATCCCGCCCGCGCTGCTGCCCCACGTCTTCGAGCGGTTCGCCCGGGGCGACGCCTCCCGCTCCCGGTCGGCCGGCTCCACCGGCCTCGGCCTGGCCATCGTCCAGGCCGTGGTCTGGGCCCACGGCGGCCGCGTCGACGTCCACAGCACCCCGGGCCACACCTCCTTCGAGGTCCGCCTCCCCGCCGCCCCGGCCCCGGCCCCGGCCCTGATCAAGGCCCCGGCCCCATTCGTCCCGGGCCGCCCGGACTCACAGACAGGGCACAGGGTCAGCACACAGCGGTGACAGCCCCGGCCGGGAGGGTCGGAGCATGCCAACCGACACCTCTCCCGGAGCCCTCCCGGTGCGCGCGCCCCTCGCGCCCGTACCGGGTGAGCCCGTCCTCGACGTGGTGATCCCGGTCTTCAACGAGGAGACGGACCTCGGTCCCTGCGTGCGCAGGCTGCACGAGCACCTCACCCGGACCTTCCCGTACCCCTTCCGCATCACCATCGCCGACAACGCGAGCACCGACCGCACCCCCGAGGTCGCGGCCGACCTCGCCGCCTCCGTCGCCGGTGTGCGCAGCACCCGGCTGGAGGAGAAGGGCCGCGGCCGGGCCCTGCGCACCGTGTGGGGGGACTCCGAGGCGCCCGTGCTCGCGTACATGGACGTGGACCTCTCCACCGATCTCAACGCGCTGCTGCCGCTGGTGGCCCCGCTGATCTCCGGCCACTCCGACCTCGCCATCGGCACCCGCCTCGCCCGGTCCTCCCGCGTGGTCCGCGGAGCGAAGCGGGAGTTCATCTCCCGCGCCTACAACCTGCTCCTGCGCTCCTCGCTGTCGGCCCGGTTCAGCGACGCCCAGTGCGGTTTCAAGGCCATCCGCCGCGAGGTCGCGACCCGGCTGCTGCCGCTCGTGGAGGACTCCGGCTGGTTCTTCGACACCGAACTGCTCGTCCTCGCCGAGCGGGCCGGACTGCGGATCCACGAGGTGCCGGTGGACTGGGTGGACGACCCCGACTCCACCGTCCACATCGCCCGCACCGCCGCCGAGGACCTCAAGGGGGTCTGGCGGGTGGGGCGGGCGCTGGCCGTCGGCGCGCTCCCCCTCGACCGGCTCGCCCGCCCCTTCGGCGACGACCCGCGCGACCGCACCGCCCTGCCCGGGGTCCCGCGCGGACTCGCCCGCCAGCTCCTGGGCTTCTGCGTGGTCGGCGCCCTGTCCACGCTCCTCTACCTGCTGCTCTACTCCGCGGCCCGGACCGCCGCCGGGCCCCAGCTCGCCAACGCCGCCGCGCTGCTGTTCTCCGCCGTCGCCAACACCGCCGCCAACCGTCGGCTCACCTTCGGCGTCCGCGGCCGCGAGCGCGCCGCGCGCCACCAGGCCCAGGGGCTCGTGGTGTTCGGCATCGGGCTCGCCCTGACCAGCGGATCGCTGGCCGCGCTCGCGGCCGCGGGCGGCCGGCCGGCGCACGGCACCGAACTGGCCGTCCTGGTCACCGCCAACCTCGCCGCCACCGTGCTGCGGTTCCTGCTCTTCCGCGCCTGGGTCTTTCCCGAACGGCGCGCCACTCCCGCGAAGGACCACTCCTGATGACCACGGCAGCACTGCCGCTCCACCCGCCGGCCCCGCCCACCCCGTCCGCCCGGGCAGTCCGGGCGCACGCCGCCCGGCCCCGGTGGGAGCGCCCCGCCTTCGCCGGGCTGCTGTTCGCCACGGCCGCCCTGCTGCTGTGGGACCTGGGCTCCTCCGGCTACGCCAACTCCTTCTACTCCGCGGCCGTCCAGGCGGGCAGCGAGAGCTGGAAGGCCTTCTTCTTCGGCTCCTCCGACGCGGGCAACTCCATCACCGTCGACAAGCCCCCGGCCGCCCTGTGGCCGATGATGCTGTCCGTCCGGCTCTTCGGGCTCGGCTCCTGGCAGATCCTCGTGCCCCAGGCGCTGATGGGGGTCGCCACGGCCGCCGTCCTCTACGCCGCCGTCCGCCGCCAGTTCGGGCCGGCGGCCGCCCTGATCAGCGGCGCGGTCTTCGCGCTCACGCCCGTCGCCGCGCTGATGTTCCGCTTCAACAACCCCGACGCGCTGCTGACCCTGCTGATGACGGTCACCGTGTACTGCGTGCTCCGGGCCCTCGACGGCGCGCGCACCAAGTGGCTGGTGTGGGCCGGGGTCGCGGTCGGCTTCGCCTTCCTGACCAAGACCCTGCAGGCCTTCGTCATCCTGCCGCCGTTGGCCGTGCTGTACGCCGTCTGCGCGCCGACCCGGCTGCGCCGGCGCCTCGGGCAGCTGCTGCTCGCCACGCTCGCGATGGTGGCGGCCGGCGGCTGGTGGGTGGCGATCGTCGAACTGTGGCCCGCCGCCTCCCGCCCGTACATCGGCGGCTCGCAGACGAACTCCTTCCTGGAGCTGACCCTCGGCTACAACGGACTCGGCCGGATCAACGGCGAGGAGACCGGCAGCGTAGGCGGCGGCGCCCGAACGGCCCTCGAAGGCGGCGCGGCCGGCACGGGCGGACCCGGTGGTGGCGGCGGTGGCGGTGGCGGGATGAGCTGGGGCGAGACCGGCATCGACCGGATGTTCTCGTCCAACATCGGCGGCCAGATCTCCTGGTTGCTGCCCGCCGCCCTGATCCTGCTCGTCGCCGGGCTCGCGGTCACCTGGCGGGCCCGCCGGACCACCGACTCCCTGGAGGGCATGGCCCGCGCGGCCTTCCTCGCCTGGGGCGGCTCCCTGCTGATCACCGGACTCGTCTTCAGCTACATGCAGGGCATCTTCCACGAGTACTACACCGTCGCCCTGGCCCCGTTCGTGGCCGCGCTCGTCGGCATGGGCATCGCCGTCCTGTGGGAGGAGCGGGGCAGCCGGGCGGCCTCCCTCACCCTGGCCGGCACCCTCGTGATCACGTCGTACTGGGCGTTCGTGCTGCTCGGCCGCTCCGCCGGGTACGTGCCGTGGTTGCGCTGGGGGCTGCTCGCCGCCGGACTCGGAAGCGCACTCCTGCTGCCGTTCGCGGCGCGGCTGGGCCGCCGCGGCGCACTCGGCGTGGCGGCAGTCGGCTTGGCCGCGGCCCTGGCCGGACCCCTCGCGTACTGCCTGACCACGATGACCACCCCGCACACCGGGTCGATCGTCACGGCCGGTCCCGCGGTCGCGGGCGGCCGCGGCGGCCCGGGCGGCGCCGGGATGCGCGTCTTCGAGATGCCGGGCGGTGGCGCACCGCAGGGCACGCCCCAGGGCGGTGGCCAGGTACCGGGTGGGCAGGCCCCCGGCGGCCAGGCCCCCGACGGCAACCAGCCCGGTACCGGCCAGCCCGGCGGCAACCAGCCCGGCGACGGCGGCCGGACGGCCCGGACCGGCGGCGGCCCCGGCGGCACGGGCGGGGGCATGGGCGGCGGCATGGGCGGCCTGCTCGGCGGGACGAAGACGAGCGCCGAGGCCACGGCCGCGCTGCGGGCCGGCGCCGGCGCGTACACCTGGGCCGCGGCCGCCGTCGGCTCGCAGAACGCGGCGAGCTACCAGCTGGCCTCGGGCGAACCGGTGATGGCGATCGGCGGCTTCAACGGCAGCGACCCCTCGCCGACGTTGGAGCAGTTCAAGGCGTACGTGGAGTCCGGGAAGATCCACTACTTCATCGGCCAGGGCAGCGCGGCAGCCGGCGGCGCGCAGGAAGGCACCGGCGAGGCCGCGACCGCGGCCCGGGGCGGCGGTGGACCCGGCGGCGGCACCAGCAGTGCCATCGAGACCTGGGTCAAGGCCAACTTCACGGCGTCCACGGTCGGCGGAGCCACCTTCTACGACCTGACGGCGCCCGCCACCGCGACGTCCTGAACACCCCGCCACCCGTCGGACCCCGCCGGGGCACGGCCCCCGCGCTTCACCGACGCCGCGCCGAACACACCCCCTGGTGCTGTGGCCGGGAAGGTTTGCCGACCCGGTGGACCTTTCCGGTCACAGCACTAGCATCAAGGGGGGCGGACCGGGCATTTCGGGCCGATCCCGTGTCGTGAGGAGGGTGCCTCCATGGTGACCGCGGCCGATCCCGGCAAGGCCCGGACCAGTGTCTGGCCCGCCGCACGGCCCGCCGCACGGCCCGCCGCCCCGCCAGGCGGCGCGGTGAGGCCCCCTCCGGGCTCGACCGGGAGCGGATCACCGCCGAGGTGGTGCGGCTGCTCGACGCCGAGGGACTGGCCCGGTTCTCCATGCGGCGGCTCGCCGCCGGGCTCGGGGTCACCGCGATGTCCCTCTACTGGTACGTGGACACCAAGCACGATCTGCTCGAGCTCGCCCTGGACAGCGCCCAGGGCGAGCTCGTCCGGCTTCTCCGGCTTCTCCGGCTTCCCGGGGCGCCGGGAGAGGGCCGGCCGGGCCGGCTCCGCGTTCTGGCCCGCGGCTACCGGGGGCTGGTGGTGGAGCACCCGTGGGTGGCTCCGCTCACCGCCGCGCATCCGAACATCGGCCCGCACGCCCGGGACTTCGACGCCGCCCTGCAGCGGCTGCTGGACGCCACCGGCCTGCCGGACGCCGCGCGGACCGGTGCCCATCTGGCCGTCTCGCAGTTCCTGCACGGCTGCGGCGGCACGGTCCGGCGGCCGCCCGACGGGGAGTTCTGCCTGGCGCTCGACGTCCTGATCGCGGGCATCGAGGCACACGTCCGGCCCGCCGCGCCCGCAGCCCCGTAAGGCCGCGGGCGGGGGGTCACTCGGTCGCGGTCGGGGCGTGGGCCGCCGGCTTCGACTTCAGGGCGACCTCCTTGATGAACACCACCAGCACGAGCGCGAGGAGCGCGGTGGGGGCGGCGTAGAGGAAGACGTCGCCGACGCCGTGCCCGTACGCGGACTCGACGACCGTGCGGAACGGCGCGGGCAGCTTGTCGAGGTCGGGGATCCCGCCCCCGGCGGTGCCGCCGTGCCCCATCGCCGCGGCCTTCGGGCCGAGGGCCGCGAGCCCGTCCTGGACGTAGTGGGTGACCCGGTTGGCCATGACCGCGCCGAGGGCGGAGACGCCCATCGCGCCGCCGAGGGAGCGGAAGAAGGTGACGACCGAGCTGGCGGCGCCCAGGTCCTCGGGAGCCACCTGGTTCTGGGCGGCGAGGACGAGGTTCTGCATCATCATGCCGAGGCCGAGGCCGGTCAGCACCATGAAGACCGCGATGTGCCAGTACTCGGTGTCGTACCGCAGGGTCCCCAGCAGGCCGAGGCCGGCCGTCAGGAGCACGCCGCCGGAGACGAGCCAGGCCTTCCACTTGCCGGTCTTGGTGATCACCTGACCGGAAACGGTGGAGGAGACGAACAGCCCGCCGATCATCGGAATCGTGAGGATCCCGGACATCGTGGGGGACTCGCCACGGGCCAACTGGAAGAACTGGCTGAAAAAGACGGTCCCCGAGAACATCGCGATGCCGACGAAGAGCGAGGCTGCCGAAGCCAGGCTGATGGTCTTGTTGCGGAAGAGGCGCAGCGGAATGATCGGGTCGCTCGCCCGGGACTCGACGAGGACGAAGAGCAGGCCGAGGGCGACCGCGCCGCCCGTCATCGCCCAGGTCTGCCAGGAGATCCACGCGTAGGAGCTGCCGGCCTGGGTCACCCAGATCAGCAGCAGCGAGACGGCCGCGCTGATCAGCGAGGCACCGAGCCAGTCGACCTTGACCTCGCGCCGGACGACGGGCAGGTGCAGGGTCCGCTGGAGCACGACCAGCGCGATGACCGCGAACGGGACGCCGACGTAGAAGCACCAACGCCAGCCCAGCCAGCTGGTGTCGGTGATGACCCCGCCGAGCAGCGGGCCGCCGACGGTGGCGACGGCGAAGACCGCGCCGAGGTAGCCGCTGTACCGGCCGCGCTCGCGCGGGGAGATCATGGCGGCCATCACGATCTGGGCGAGGGCGGAGAGGCCGCCGACGCCGATGCCCTGGACCACGCGGCAGGCGATGAGCATCCCGGTGTTCTGGGACATGCCCGCGACCATCGAGCCGAGGACGTAGATCACCAGGGATATCTGGACGAGCAGCTTCTTGCTGAAGAGGTCGGAGAGCTTGCCCCACAGCGGGGTCGTCGCCGTCATCGAGAGCAGTGCCGCGGTGACCACCCAGGTGTAGGAGGACTGGGTGCCGCCGAGGTCGCCGATGATCTGGGGCAGGGCGTTGGAGACGATCGTGGAGGACAGGATCGCCACGAACATGCCGAGCATGAGCCCGGAGAGCGCCTTCATGATCTGCGGGTGGGTCATGGGAGTGCTGTCGGACGTGGCCTCCGACCGGCCGCCTCCCCGCACACCGGTGGGTGTGGTCGTAGCCATGTGTTTCCTTCGGTCTAGCTGTCTGGAAGCGTGAAGCTCGATCGGAGTCGGGCCAGCAGGATGTTGAGGTGGTCGATGTCCGTGTCGGACCAGTCGGGCAGGGCCTTCTCCAGTGCGCTGGTGTGGCGGGTGGCGAGCTCGGTGAGGAGCGCGCGGCCGGCCGGGGTGACGCGCAGGATCCGGCAGCGGGCGTCGACGGGGTCGGTGTCGCGGGTGATCCAGCCGCGGTCGGCGGTGTGCGCGACGTGCCGGCTGGTCACGGAGATGTCGATGGCCAGGTACTCGGAGAGGCGGCCGAGCCGCATCTCGCCGTGCCGGTCGAGCACGGTGAGGACGGCCGCCGGGCCGGGCGGGCAGTCGGCGGGCAGGGTGCGGGCGAGGTCGCGCCGGACGGCGCCGATGCCGGTCAGCTGGCGGGCCAGCTCCGCGTAGCGCGTGGCGGGTGACGTGGTCATGCGGCTGCCTCCCCTCCAAATCTCGTTGCTTCGGGCAACCATAGAATCAGATGGTTGTTACAGGCAAATGAATTGGGGACCTGGGCGGTAAAGGAATCGGAAAACCGGCTAGGGTCCTGCGCATGGCTGCGAATCACAACTCGAACCACAACTCACCGGCCCCCGAGGGCGACTACGACCCCGCGGGCAGCACCCAGATGTTCCGGGCGTTCGTCGACGAGCCGGTTCCGGCGCCGACGGTGCCGGGCTCGCGGATGCAGAACCGCGCCGCGCGCAAGTCCGGACCGGGCGCGGGCCTGTGGATCGGCGTCGGCATCGCCGCGGTGGTCCTGATCGCCGTGGTGGCCTGGCTCGCACTCTGAGGCAGGGCTCGCACTCTGAGGCCGGGCTCGCGCTCTGAGGCCGGGCTCGCGTCCGGGGCGCCCGGGCGTCAGCTCCAGGCGGCCGTGACCTTGCGGGTCTCGATGTGCATGCCCAGGGGGACGCGCCAGGACTCGACGCAGACCCGATAGGTCTGCGTCTTCGTCGTGCTGCCCGCGATCGGGGCGGGCAGTGGCTGGGTCGTGGTGATGGTGGCCCAGTCGACACCGAGGGCGCCGATGATGTGCGTCGCGAAGCTGACCGTGCCCGAACGGGCCGCGGTGGTGCCCGTGTTGGTGAACGACACCGTGACCTGCTCGCACCAGCGCTCCGCCGCCGCGCTGCGGACGGGCGCGCCGACGCCCAGCTTCGCAGGCGTGGCCGCGGCCGGTGTCGTACCCGGCTTCGCGGACGACCCGCCCCCGGCGCCGGGGGCGGTGCCCGGGCTGCCGGGAGACGTCGTACCGGGCGCGGCCCCGGGGTTGCCGGGGGTGGTGGCCGCGCCCCCGCCCGGGGCGGAGCCGCCGGGGGGCCGGGCCCCCGGGGCGCCGGGCGGCGTACCGGCGGAAGGGCCGGACGTGTCGGAAGAGGCGGACGTGTCGGAAGAGGCGGAGGAGCCGCCCGCGGCCGACGGCAGGGGCTGGAACTCGATCCCGCCCTTCGGTGCCACGTTCGCCCCGGCCCCCCGCTCGGCACCGGGGCCCACGGCGCCCACCGCGACGTAGCCCTCGCGCGCCGGGCCGCCGCAGCCGGTCAGGGCGGCGGCGGCCGTGGCGCACAGGGCGATCAGGGCGGCTGACTGGGATGCCTTTCGCATCCCGGCAGTTTTCCTGACGCTGCGTCAATTGGGAAGCCGGTGCGGCGGATTGCCGCAGCGAGCAGCGGGCAGCGGGCTATTCGCCGATCAGGCCGACGCGGAGCTGCGCGAGCGTGCGCGTGAGCAGCCGGGAGACGTGCATCTGGGAGATGCCGACCTCCTCGCCGATCTGCGACTGCGTCATGTTCGCGAAGAACCGCAGCATGATGATCTGGCGCTCCCGGGGCGGGAGTTTGGCCAGCAGGGGCTTGAGCGACTCGCGGTACTCGACGCCCTCCAGCGCGGTGTCCTCGTACCCGAGGCGGTCCGCGAGCGAGCCCTCGCCGCCCTCGTCCTCGGGAGAGGGCGAGTCGAGCGAGGAGGCCGTGTAGGCGTTGCCCACGGCGAGGCCGTCGACGACGTCCTCCTCCGAGACCCCGAGCACGGCGGCGAGCTCCGGCACGGTCGGCGAGCGGTCGAGCTTCTGGGCGAGCTCGTCGCTGGCCTTGGTGAGGGCCAGGCGCAGCTCCTGGAGCCGGCGCGGGACGCGCACGGACCAGGAGGTGTCCCTAAAGAATCGTTTGATCTCGCCCACGACCGTCGGCATCGCGAAGGTCGGGAACTCCACGCCGCGTTCGCAGTCGAACCGGTCGATGGCCTTGATCAGGCCGATCGTGCCGACCTGGACGATGTCCTCCATCGGCTCGTTGCGGCTGCGGAAGCGCGCTGCCGCGTACCGCACGAGCGGGAGGTTCAGCTCGATCAGGGTGTCGCGTACGTACGTGCGTTCCGGGCTGTCCGCTTCGAGCGCGGCAAGTCGGTGGAAGAGGGAGCGGGAGAGGGTGCGGGTGTCGATCCGGGTGTCGATGGCTTCCGAGCGGTGGGACACTGCCGGCATTTCACGCTGCTTGACGAGCGTGAGCACCTTGGAGCTGCCCTGGTCTACGGACATGCCACCCCCTTGAGGTCGCGGACGGTCGCGCTTCTCTGCGCGCCCGTCGGAGGAACGCAGCCTCCACCTGAATACCGGAGGCGGGGCTGCGGCAAACGCGGTTCCAGCAGAATGTCACATGTCGGCAACACGCTGTAGCGCCATGTCGACATGTATCTCCAGCGACAGAACACGATAGGCCTGCTCTAGGGCGGGAAACTGCCGGTCTGTCAGGAAACGCGTAGAACGATCTCCACCCGATCCGGTTAAGCCTCGATCCTGTTTGCGGATCGCAGCCGGGCGAAGCTCCGGGCGAGCAGCCGCGAGACGTGCATCTGGGAGACGCCGAGCTCGGCGCTGATCTGCGACTGCGTCAGATTGTTGTAGTACCGCAGGAGGAGGATCCGCTGCTCGCGTTCGGGCAGCTGTACGAGGAGGTGGCGTACGAGGTCGCGGTGCTCGACCCCGGCCAGCTCGGGGTCCTCGTAGCCGAGGCGGTCGAGCAGCCCCGGGAGCCCGTCGCCCTCCTGGGCGGCCTCCAGTGAGGTCGCGTGGTAGCTGCGGCCGGCCTCGATGCAGGAGAGCACCTCGTCCTCGCCGATGCGCAGCCGCTCGGCGATCTCGGGGGTGGTCGGGTTGCGGCCGTGCAGGGTGGTGAGGTCCTCGGTGGCGGCGTTGACCTGGACCCACAGCTCGTGGAGGCGGCGCGGGACGTGGACGGTGCGGACGTTGTCGCGGAAGTACCGCTTGATCTCGCCCACGACCGTGGGCATCGCGAAGGTCGGGAACTGCACCCCGCGCTCGGGGTCGAACCGGTCGATCGCGTTGATCAGCCCGATCGTGCCCACCTGGACGACGTCCTCCATCGGCTCGTTGCGGCTGCGGAAGCGGGCGGCCGCGTACCGGACGAGGGGGAGGTTGGCCTCGATGAGGGCCCCGCGCACCCGGGTGTGTTCGCTGGTGCCCGGTTGCAGGTCCTTCAGCTGCCCGAACAGGACCTGGGTGAGGGCCCGGGTGTCGGCGCCCCGGCTCTGCGGTCTCGGGGCCGCCGGGGGCTCTTCGGGCGCCTCGTGCTGGGGCGGTACGTGGGACTCGGGAGCCTGGGCCTGGGCCTGGGCCTGGGCCTGCGGCTGCGGCTGCTGCGGCTGGGGCAGGGCCTGGACCGAGCTCTGGGCCTGGACCGAGCTCTGGCCCGAGCTCTGTGGCTGGGCCTGCGGTGGGGTCTGGGTCAGCCCGTGGATCGGGCCCTGGGGCGGTGTCTGCAGCGGGGCCGGTGCCGGGGCCTGCGGTGAGCCGTGGCGCGGCTCCTGCGGGTGCTCCTGCTGAGGGTCCTGCTGGGGTGGCACCTGAGGCGCAGTACTGGCCGGCACGGTCACGCCACCCCTTCACGTCACGTCATCGATTCATCCGTCAAAAGCGGTCATAGCATCACAAGACATGTGCACTGTGTGCAAGCACCGTATAACCACGTGTTGAGGGCAAGTTGGGCATATCGGGACATCATGTCCATGCCTGAGAACGCAAAAAGCCCCCCACCCGTCGGAGTGGGGGGCCGGGAAGTCCGGAAACCGCTTCAGCGTACGGGGTCAGCGCACCAGTTCGGTCATGAACTCGCCGATCGCCGTGGCGGCATCCGAGATTCCTTGGAAGCCTATTTGGACCATGTCGGCGGCCTTCACCGGCTGCGTGATGATGATGAAGAGGACGAAGACGACGAGGGCGCCCGAGATCAGCTTCTTGGTTTCCACGTGGGCGTCGGCCTCCCCAACCGGTCCTGCAAGGTCGGTGGAGTCTAACGGGTCGTGTTCGAACCCTCACCTGCCCTTTAAGGACCAATGACCCGGCGGTCCGGGCCTTTTGTCGGTGTGCCGAGCCTTCCGGGGGGCGCAGGATTGAAGACAAGCCCACCGGTTCTGGCAGGAAATCGGTGAGCGAGGGACAGGACCTCACTGCGGGGTCCGAGCCGCAAGCTTCCCCCCTGACTGCGGCTTGGACTGGCAGGTTCCGTCCTCATCGGGGGAAGTGGCTTGTCCCCCCGATGCCACTTCCCCCGTCCCAACCGTCGAAGGTCCCGACTCCGGTCGGGGCCTTCTTCGCGTTGTCCGCCGTCCGTGCCGGGCCGCTCCTGCCCCGGACCCCTCGCTCGGGGTGCCTCGGGCCGCTTACTCCAGGCCGCCGGCCAGGTCCGTGATCGGCTGGACCGGGGCGATCACGGGCGCGAGCTGGTTCGGCAGCTCCATCAGCTGGTTGAGCTGGTTGAGGCCGCCGCCGACCTGCCCGCCGATCTCCTGAACCGAAGACGGCGTGGCACCCTCCGGCATGCCCGGGGCCGCCGTCGGCAGGTCCGGGAGGGTGAGCGGGGCGATGGGGGCGGCGGAGGCGGCGGGAGCCGCGAGGCCCGCGGCGGCCCCCGCGAGGGCGAAGGCGGCGAGCATGCGCTGGGTCTTGGTCATGCCGTGACAACGGCCGAGCGGGCGGGCGGTCACGCGGGTGTCCCCCGGAGGGCAGACAAGGAAGCGCGGTCGCGGCCGCGGAGGTGTGCCGGATCCGGGACAGATCCGGGGCGGATCCGGGGCGCACGAGGGGCGAACAAGGGGCGCCCGACGCCCCGCGAGCCCCGGAGAACGCCGAGAGCCCCCGACCCTTGCGGGGCGGGGGCTCTCGATCAGAGCGGTAGCGGTGGGATTTGAACCCACGGATAGCTTGCACCATCACACGCTTTCGAGGCGTGCTCCTTCGGCCGCTCGGACACGCTACCGAGAGAGAGCTTAGCCCAAGGAGACCCGTGCTCTGAAATCCATACCCTCGGAAGTGGACCGGGGGAGTCAGAGCGCGCGGAAGAAGTCCGTCAGCTGCCGCGCGCACTCCCCCGCGAGCACGCCCGCGATCACCTCCGGCCGGTGGTTGAGCCGGCGGTCGCGCACGAGGTCCCACAGCGAGCCGGCCGCGCCCGCCTTCTCGTCGGACGCCCCGTAGACGACCCGGGCCACCCGCGACTGCACGAGCGCGCCCGCGCACATCACGCACGGCTCCAGGGTCACCACGAGGGTGCACCCCGGGAGCCGCCACTCCCCGAGCGCGGCGGCCGCCCGGCGCAGCGCCAGTACCTCGGCGTGCGCCGTGGGGTCGCCGGTCGCCTCGCGCTCGTTGTGCCCGGTGGCGAGGAGTTTCCCGTCCGGGCCGAGCACGACGGCGCCGACCGGCACGTCGCCGGCCGGCACCGCCCGGGCGGCCTCCTGGAGCGCCAGGCGCATGGAGTCCCGCCACGGGTCCCGTACGGGATCGGGTGCGTGCGTGGTGGTGCCGTGGGGGTGGGGGTGGGGGTGGTGCGCGGAGACCACTACCGCACGCCCTCCAGCACTTCGGTGGCGCCGAGCGAGTCGGCGATCTCCGAGAGCGCGTCCCCGTCGAGGGTCATCAGTTGTTTGTGGCTGACCCCGAGGTCGTCGAGCAGCCTGGGGTCGCCGAGCGGGCCGGAAGGTACCGGTTCGGCGCCGGCGCGGACCTCTTCGTCCGTGTCGTCGTCCTCCCCTTCGTCATCGGGACCGTCGTCCGAGTACGAGGAGACGGCTTCGTCCTCGCCGTCCTCGGTGCCGTCGAGGTCCAACTCGTCGAGTTCGTCGTCCTCGTCGTCCTTGCCGAGCAGCTCGTCGGTCAGCATCGATCCGTACGAGCTGCGTGAGGCGGCGGAGGCGGCGGACACGAAGTAGCGCGGGTCCTCCTCGCCGTCCACGCGGACGACCCCGAACCAGGCGTCCTCCTGTTCGATGAGGGCTACCACCGTGTCGTCGTCGACAGCGGCGGAGCGCGCGAGATCGATCAGATCACTCAGGGACTCGACGTCGTCGAGTTCCAGGTCGCTCGCTTCCCACCCGTCTTCGGTGCGCGCGAGCAGTGCGGCGAAATACACCGTGACTCTCCCACTGGTCATAGGCGTGCCGGTTGGAGGTCCCCCCGGCCGGAGGTGGGTGGGGAGTGGAACGGCCGTCGTGCTCGCCGTTCCGTGCCCCGCCCAATCGGCATCGTGGCAGAAACGGAGGCTTTGCGAGAGGTCTTCCGCGCCGTGGCGCTGGCCGCGCGTGTTGTTCGGGGTTCCGGCGAGGCCCGTCGGGAGCGGCCCGGAGGGCTCACCAGCGGAAGGTGCGCATGCGCATTTGCTGGCGCATGCGGGCCGCTCGGGCCCGTCTGGGCTGGACACGGTCGCGCAGTTCCCGGGCCTCGTTCAGGTCGCGGAGGAACTGCGCGCGCCGGGCTCTGCGCTGTGCCGTCGTCTCCGGTGTCTCGTGGTCGTCATCGGGCATGGGTCACCGCCCCTGGATGGTCCGGTCCGGTCCGCCCCCCGCACCCCACCTTCCCTCGGACCGGCCTTTTGATGCCACCCTCGGTCACGACCAGGTGCTCGTTCGGCGTAATTCAGTCGGATTCCGACAAAGAGGGAACGACGGCCACCGGTCCGTGCGCGTGCTGGAGCACGGCGTTCGCGACCGAGCCCATCATCAGGGACCCGATGTGCCGGCGCGGGTGGTGGCGGCCGACGACGACCAGGGCGGCCGAGTTCGAGGTCGCGACGAGGCGTCCCGCCGCGTCCCCGGGCACGGCGGCCTGCTCGACGGGGACCGAGGGGTACCTGGCGCGGAAGGGCGCCAGCCGCTCCGTCTGGGAGCGCAGCATCTCCCGCTCGGCCGGCACCGCGTTCTCGTCCTCCCCCACCAGCATCTCCGGCGGGATCACCGCGAAGGGGCTGTCGATCACCATCGTCGGCGACGGCGGAATGGCGTACGCCGACACCACCTGGAGGGTCGTGGCCCGCGCGGCGGCCTCCGTGAACGCGAAGTCGAGTACGTCGTCCGGCGTCTCCGAGGCGTGCAGCCCGAGCACCACCCGGCCGGCCGAGGGCTGGGCGGCCACCTCCACGCCGCGGGCCTCGTGGGCGACCACGACCACCGGGCACGCGGCGCTGGTGGCCACGGCGCGGCTGTTCGAGCCGAGCAGCAGCGCGGCGAAGCCGCCCCGGCCGCGCGAGCCCATCACCAGCATCCTGGCGTGCGCCCCCACGCTCCGCAGGGCATCCGGCACGGAGCCCTCCAGGGACTCGTAGCGGACTTCGGAGGGCAGCGGGCCCCGGGCGGCCAGGAGGGCCCGTATCCGCTCGCTGACCGGGTCGGCGAGGTCCTCCGGCTCGCCGGCGTCGTGCAGGGAGGACCGGCGTGCCGCGTAGAGCTGGACGCTGTCGGGCAGCACGTGGGCGACGACCAGCCCGGTGCCGTGCCGCACGGCGGCGGCCCGCGCCCACTCCAGGGCCTTGAGGCTGTGCTCGGATCCGTCGACGGCCGCGATCACCATGGGGTTGGTCATCCGTCAATCGTGGTCGGGGTCCGGCCGGGGCGCATCTCCAGGCCTTGGCGCCCTCGGGCGCGGCTTCGGGCGCGGGCTTCGGGCGCGAAGGGGCGGGCACAGCGCGTAGCCTTTTGGGTGTGGGTCGCGCGGTTGCGACCAATTTTGCAGGTAGCGGGGTCGCAGGTCGCGGGGCCGCAGGCAGCGGGCGCAGGTGGACCCGACAGCTGAGTCTTGGAGGATGTTGTGCGTTTGCAGGTCGTCGATCACCCCTTGGTGGCGCACAAACTCACCACGCTGCGCGACAAGCGCACCGACTCCGCCACGTTCCGGCGCCTCGCCGACGAGCTGGTGACCCTGCTCGCGTACGAGGCCACCCGGGACGTGCGCACGGAGCAGGCCGACATCGTCACCCCGGTCGGCCCGACCACCGGTGTGAAGCTCTCCCACCCGCGCCCGCTGGTCGTACCGATCCTGCGCGCCGGGCTCGGCATGCTCGACGGCATGGTCCGGCTGCTGCCGACCGCCGAGGTGGGCTTCCTGGGCATGGTCCGCAACGAGGAGACCCTGGAGGCCTCCACGTACGCGACGCGCATGCCGGAGGACCTCTCGGGCCGCCAGGTGTACGTGGTGGACCCGATGCTCGCCACCGGCGGCACGCTCGTCGCGGCGATCAAGGAGCTGATCAAGCGCGGCGCGGACGACGTGACCGCGGTGGTGCTGCTGGCCGCGCCCGAGGGCGTCGAGGTCATGGAGCGCGAGCTCGCGGGCACGCCGGTGACGGTGGTGACGGCCGCGGTGGACGAGCGGCTCAACGAGCACGGCTACATCGTGCCGGGGCTGGGCGACGCGGGCGACCGCATGTACGGCTCGGCCGAATAGCCCGGACGACCAGAACGCCCGGGCCCCTTCGCGGGGTCCGGGCGTTCGGTGTTTCCAGGGTCTCAGGCCTCGGGCTCCAGGCCTCAGGCGCTCGGGCGCTCGGGTGATCAGGCGATCAGGCGGTCAGCACTTCTTGGCGGGTGCGGGCTGGGGGTTGGCCAGGGCGGCCAGCGCCTTGTCCGCGTCCGCCTTCGGGGTGAGCTCCTTGAACGCGTCGCCGAGGATCAGGTCGATGTCGGCGCCCTCGCGGGCGTCGGTCTGGTGGGCGGCGCCGGCCAGGTTGGCGCCCAGGACCGAGAAGGCGGCCTTGTCGGTCTTCGGCGAGCCGACCAGTATCCCGGCGTCCGGGACCTTTTTGTCGAAGTCGGCGGGGGCGTTGCCGACCTGGCCGATGACGAAGCCGCGCTTCTTGAGCTCGTCGCCGACGGCCTTCGCGAGACCCGCGCGCGGGGTGGCGTTGTAGACGTTGACCGTGATCTGGCCGGGCTGGGGGAGCGCGACCTGCGGTGCGGCGGACGCGGCCGCGGCCGCGGCGCCCGCCTTGGGGGCGGGGGTGGCGCAGTCCTTGGCGGCGGCAGCCGTGTTGCGTTTGTTCGTGTCTCCGCGGAACACGTCGATGAGCTGCATGGCCCCGTAACCGATCAGGGCGAGCCCGACGATCGATCCGAGCACGATGAGGACGATCC
This sequence comes from Streptomyces sp. ICC1, assembly GCF_003287935.1. Taxonomy (GTDB): domain Bacteria; phylum Actinomycetota; class Actinomycetes; order Streptomycetales; family Streptomycetaceae; genus Streptomyces; species Streptomyces tritrimontium. Next base: position 764,445 of record NZ_CP030287.1, on the reverse strand, counting down.
GGCGGCGGCGCCGCGGGCGGGACATGCGGGGGTAAGCCGCTCCCGTGACGCGGTATTTTCCGCCCATGCCAGGGGGTGTGAGCATGCTCATGTGCGCAGCGTAATGCCGACCGCTGCCGATGCCCACTGAATCATCTGTTGATAGGGCAAGGGTGACCCGAAAGGCGCAACCGGGACGCAACCGGCACCCGGAGGGGGCCCTTCAGCGCTGGCGAGAGCAGCGCGAGGACCCGGCGGGGCGGCGCGGCGCCGGTGTGTCGGTGGCGCGTCGTGCGGGTCGTGCGGGTCGGCCCAGGTCGTGCGGGTCAGCCCGTTCGTGCGGGTCAGCCCAGTTCGAGGACGCGCGCGTGCAGGACCTGGCGCTGCTGGAGCGCGGCGCGGACGGCGCGGTGCAGCCCGTCCTCCAGGTAGAGGTCGCCCTGCCACTTCACGACGTGGGCGAAGAGGTCGCCGTAGAAGGTCGAGTCCTCGGCGAGCAGCGTTTCGAGGTCGAGCTGGCCCTTGGTCGTCACCAGCTGGTCGAGCCGGACCGGACGCGGGGCGACATCCGCCCACTGCCGGGTGGTTTCCCTGCCGTGGTCGGGGTACGGCCGCCTATTTCCGATGCGCTTGAAGATCACACGGAAAGCCTACCGGGCAGGGGCCTGCGGGCGCAGCCTTGCGATGACGGTGCAAAGGTGGCGAATAGCGCTATTTCGGGAGTGATAAATGAGCCAGAGCACCGCCCCCGCGTCCCCGGCCGGCCAGATCGCCGCCGGGTACGCCTTCACCGGACCAGCGCTCGATCTGGGGGCCCTGCTCTGGGACGGAGCCTGCCTTCCGGAGCTCCAGATCCGCATTCCGCTGTCGATGCTCAACCGGCACGGACTGGTCGCGGGAGCCACCGGTACGGGCAAGACCAAGACGCTCCAGCTCATCGCCGAACAACTGTCGGCCAACGGCGTTCCGGTGTTCCTGGCGGACATCAAGGGCGACGTCTCGGGCATTTCCGCGCCCGGCGCGGAAAACGAGAAGGTCGCGCAGCGGGCCGCGGACGTGGCCCAGGAGTGGCGGGGCACGGGCTTTCCCAGCGAGTTCTATTCGCTGGGCGGCATCGGCCCCGGGATCCCGCTGCGGTCCACCGTCACGAGTTTCGGGCCCGTCCTGATGTCCAAGGTGCTCCAGCTCAACCAGACGCAGGAGCAGTCCCTGGGGCTGATCTTCCACTACGCCGATGCCAAGGGCCTGGAGCTGATCGACCTCAAGGACCTGCGGGCGGTGGTCGCCTTCCTCGTCTCCGACAAGGGAAAAGCGGAGCTCAAGGGCATCGGCGGACTGTCCACGGTGACCGCCGGGGTGATCCTGCGGGCGCTGACCGCCTTCGAGCAACAGGGCGCGGCGGAATTCTTCGGGGAGCCGGAATTCGACACCAGCGAATTCCTCCGAACGGCGGCGGACGGGCGCGGACTGGTCTCCGTCCTGGAGCTCCCGGCGGTCCAGGACAAACCGCAGCTCTTCTCCACCTTCCTCATGTGGCTGCTGGCCGATCTGTACACCGACCTGCCGGAAGTCGGCGACCTGGAGAAGCCCAAGCTGGTCTTCTTCTTCGACGAGGCGCACCTGCTGTTCAACGGGGCCTCGAAGGCCTTCCTCGAGGCCATCACGCAGACGGTCCGGCTGATCCGGTCCAAGGGCATCGGCGTCTTCTTCGTCACGCAGACCCCGAAGGACGTGCCCGCGGACGTGCTGGCGCAGCTCGGCAACCGGGTGCAGCACGCGCTGCGCGCCTTCACCCCGGACGACGCGAAGGCGCTGAAGGCGACGGTGAAGACCTTCCCGAACTCCGCCTACGACCTGGAGGAGCTGCTGACGCAGCTGGGCACGGGCGAGGCGGTGATCACCGTGCTCAGCGAGAACGGGGCGCCGACCCCGGTGGCGGCGACGAGGCTGCGGGCTCCGCAGTCGCTGATGGGGCCGATCGACGCGGCGGCGCTGGACCAGGCCGTGAAGTCCTCCCTGCTGTACTCGCGCTACGCGGAGCCCGTCGACCGCGAGTCGGCGTACGAGAAGATCAGCGCCGAGCAGGCGGCGGCGGAGGCGGAGGCCGAGGCCGCGGCCGCCGCGGCGGAGGCCGAGAAGCAGGCGAAGGAGGCGGAGAAGGCCGCCCGGAACGCGCCGAAGCCGGACCCCTCCCTGGCGGAGCAGGTGGTGGGCAGCGGGCTGTTCCGCTCCCTGGCCCGCTCGATCGGCACGCAGCTGGGCCGGGAGATCTCCCGGTCGATCTTCGGGACGGCCCGCAGGCGCCGCTGAGCTCCGGCCCGACCGACGTGCCCCGGGGAACCCGTACCGCCGGGGCTGCCGGGGCTGCGAGACTCGGACCATGCGGACCGAACTCACCGATACGACCTCAAGCAAGGTCAACCTGGCCATGCTCGACGCGCGCCGGGCCATAGGGAGCCCCACCATGGGGCTCGTCCTGAACCTCCTCGTGGCCACCGACGAGGAGAACGCCTACGACGCGGTCCGGGCCGCCTCCGAGGCCTCGCGCGAGCACCCCTGCCGGATCATCGCGGTGATCAAGCGGACCGCGCGCGGCTCGCACCGGCTGCGGCCCAACCGCCTGGACGCCGAGCTGCGCGTCGGAGCCGACGCCGGTTCCGGAGAGGTCGTGCTGCTGCGGCTGCACGGGTCGCTCACCGAGCACGCGGGCTCCGTGGTGCTCCCGCTGCTGGTGCCGGACGCCCCGGTGGTGGCGTGGTGGCCGGCCGACGCCCCGGACGCGCCGGGCCGGGATCCGCTGGGCGTCCTCGCGCAGCGGCGGATCACGGACGCCGAGGCGGCCGTCGACCCGGTCGCGGCGCTCGACGTACGGGCCGGCGCCTACGAGCCCGGCGACACCGACCTGGCCTGGACCCGCCTGACGCCCTGGCGGTCCCTGCTCGCCGCCGCCCTGGACCAGAAGCCGCTCCCGGTGACGGGCGCGGCGGTGGAGAGCGAGCCCGGCAACGCGAGCGCCGAGCTGCTGGCCCGCTGGCTGGAGGACCGGCTCGGGGTGGCCGTGGCGCGCGTGGCCACCGAGGGGCCGGTGATCACCGGTGTCCGGCTGGAGACCACGGGCGGGGAGATCCGGGTGGACCGCCCGAACGGGGTCCTGGCCACGCTGCTGCTGCCCGGCAGCCCCGACCGCAAGGTGGCGCTGAAGATCCGCAGCAGCGCGGAGCTCATAGCGGAGGAGCTGCGCAGGCTCGACGCCGACGAGGTCTACGCTTCGGCGCTGCGCTTCAGGCGGCCGGCCCAGGCGTCGCTCTCGGCGTAGTGGTTGTCGTAGACGGGCTGGCTGTCGATGATGTCCTGCACCGTGGCCTCGCCGGCCCGGACGCGGCCGAGCAGCCGGTAGTAGTCGAAGCGGGCCATGCCCGGGGTGAAGCCGACGAAGACCTCGGCCGTGCTGTCCGCGGCCGGGGCGAAGGCGTGCTTCACGCCGGGCGGCACGGCGAGGAAGTCGCCCTTGGCGAGGGTGTGTATCTCCTCGCCCACGAGGACGTCGAGCCGGCCCTCCGTGACGTGGAAGAACTCGGTCGCCTTGGTGTGGAAGTGCACGGGGGCACCGGCAGCGCCGACCTCGAAGGTCGCCGTGTTGCAGGTGAGCTCCGGGGTGTCGGTGAGCAGCGTGATGAGGCTGCCGGGGCCGTCGGTGATGGTCTCGGCGGTGGCGGCGCGGGCCAGGTTCTCGGTCATGATCACGATCCTACGCGCCGGGTCTGACAATGCGCGGGAGCTGAGCGGGAGCACCGCGGGACCAGATCCCGGATCAGTCAATTCCGTTTGGGTGGAGCCCTCTTGACCGGTTTCAGGCCCCCTTTTCAGACCCCCTTCTCAGGCCCCTTCTCAGGCCCCCTTGGCGGCCTTCGCGGCCGCCTTGGCCTCCTGCTTGTGCGCCCGCACCTTGGCCAGCGACTCCGGCCCCGTGATGTCGGCCGCCGACCGGTAGACGCCGGCCGGGCCGTAGCCGCCGGCCGCCTCCCGCCAGCCCTTGGGCCGCACCCCGAACCGCTTGCCCAGCAGCGCGAGGAAGATCTGGGCCTTCTGCTCCCCGAAGCCGGGCAGCGCCTTGAGCCGTCCGAGCAGCTCGTCGCCCGTCCCCACGCCGGCCCACACGGCCGCCGCGTCCCCGTCGTAGTGCTCCACGAGGTACGCGCACAACTGCTGGACCCGTTTCGCCATCGATCCCGGGTAGCGGTGCACGGCCGGCTTCTCGGAGAGCAGCGCCGCGAAGGCGTCCGGGTCCCGGGCGGCGATCGCGTGCGCGTCCAGATCGTCGGAGCCCAGGCGGCGGGCGATCGTGTACGGCCCCGAGAAGGCCCATTCCATCGGAACCTGCTGGTCCAGCAGCATCCCGACGAGCGCGGCGAGCGGGCTGCGGCCGAGCAGCTCGTCCGCCTCCGGCTGCTGGGCGAGTCGGATGACGACGGCCGGGTCCTTGTCCTTGTCCATGCCTCCAGGGTCCCGCGCGGTGGCGCTCCCCGCGCGGTTGTCAGACCCCGCGCCTAGCGTGAGAGCGACAGATACGGCGACACAGGAGTCGATCGATCATGGCTGAGTTCCCGGAAGGCGCACCCTGCTGGGTGGACGCGATGTTCTCCGACGTGGAGGGCGCGAAGACCTTCTACTCCGATGTGCTGGGCTGGACGTTCGGCGAGTCCAGCAGCGAGTACGGCAACTACACGCAGGCCTACTCCGACGGCAAGGCCGTCGCGGCCGTCGTCCCGCCGATGCCGGGGGCGGAGGGGGCGTCGCAGTGGTGTCTCTACTTCGCCTCGCCGGACGCGGCGGCCACCGCCGAGAAGATCAAGTCGGCGGGCGGGGAGGTGCTGATGGAGCCCATGCAGGTCGGCGCCTTCGGCACGATGGCGATCGCCAAGGAGCCGAGCGGCGCGGTCTTCGGCGTCTGGCAGCCGGGCGAGCACAAGGGCTTCGAGAAGCTCGGCGAGAACGGCGCGTACGCGTGGGCGGAGGTGTTCTCGCGCGACGTGGCGAAGCCGGACGCGTTCCTGCCGCAGGTCTTCCCCTACGGCGCGCAGCAGATGGAGGCCGGCAGCGACCCGGACATGGCCGGGATGGACTACAAGGTCTTCAGCCTGGGCGGCGCCGAGAACCCGGTGCTCGGCCGGATGAGCATGGGTGACGAGTTCCCGCCGGAGATCCCGTCCTACGTCCAGGTCTACTTCGGAGTCCCGAACTGCGACGAGGCGGTCGCGAAGGCCCAGGCCGGCGGCGGCGCGCTCCACTTCGGCCCGATGGACAGCCCGTTCGGCCGCTTCGCGGCGCTGACGGACCCCCAGGGCGCGGCGTTCGCGGTGATCGACATGGCGACGACGGTCGGTGAGATGCCGAAGTTCGCGTAGCGGGCCCGCCAGGAGACCGGGCGGGGCGCGGGCCGTGCCCCGGCCGGTCTTCAGGCGGCTCAAGCGGCTGAGGGGGCTGAGGGGGCTGAGGCCGCTCAGGCGGCGAAGCCCAGGGCGAAGGCCGCGATGACCGGAGCCATGTAGAGCACCGGGAAGGGGATGTGCTTGTACGAGCGGGCACGGATCACGGTGACCACGGCTCCGGTGTAGTAGAGGACCAGACCGATGCCGGCCGCGACGGCGATGAACGGGACGAAGAGGCCGATCAGCAGGCCCGCGGCTCCGGCGGCCTTCGCCGCGCCGAGGGGGGTCCACCAGGCCGCGGGGACCCCGTACTCCTCCATTGCCTCCACGACCCACGGGGCGCGGCGCAGCAGCGAGTAGCCCGAGAAGCCCGACATGGCGGCGGCGAGGACGGCGACGACGGTGGCGGCGGTGTTCATGAGAGGTGCTCCTCGGAAGGCGGGGCGGGGGCGCTGTGTTCGCCCCTCACCGCATTGACCCGCGCCGCCCGGCAGGTGTGACAGGAACCCGGGAATTTCTTTTTCCGGGCGCATCGGCGAGCCGCCCGAGTGGTTGCGGCTCGCGGCTGCGAGGTCTTGAACGCACGTCGGCCGGGCGGCACATGGCGTCGATCTCGTGCGGTTCCACCCGGGCCGTACGAGCGTCCACGTAAGAGGTCGAACCCGTCATGACCCTGAGCATCCGCAACCAGATCGCCGGCACCGTCGTCGACGTGGCCGCCGGCGGCGCCATGGCGTCCGTCAAGGTGGACGTGAACGGCGGCGGCCTGACCGCCGCCATCACCAAGGACGCCGTCGAGGCGCTCGGCCTGGCGGCCGGCTCCCCCGTCGTCGCGCTGATCAAGTCCACCGAGATCAGCCTCGCGACCGTCTGATCCGCCGCTACACACCCGGTTCCGGCGGGGACAGCGCGCCGAACCACACGTGCGTGACCGCGCTGACGTAGCGCGCCCCGCACCGGTCCGAGGGGACCACCAGCTGCGCGCCCGCCTCGTCGAGGTCCTCACCGTCGAGGCGGGTCGCCAGCAGCATCGGGCTGCCGCCGAAGTCGGCGTCCAACTCGGCCCAGGAGAGCACCGAGTGGTGCCCGTCCCCGCCGCTCACCGCGATCAGGTAGCGCGAACGGTCCTTGCGGCGGCGGGCGTCGAAGGCCAGCTTGATATGAGCCGCAACTGTGTGGAATGCCGTCGTTTCCGCCTGGCAGATTCCGATCAGGCCGCGGCTCTCGCGACGCACCAGGGGCAGTCGTCGTCCGGTCTGGGGGCGCGGAAGGTCTTGTCGCAGGTATCGCAGGTCTGGATCGGGTGCGGCCGCGCGTGAGTGAACTCGCGCGGGATCGGCTCGGCGACCGGCGGCAGTTGGTGGGTGAGCCGGTAGGCGACCAGCCCGGCCGGATTGCGGGGCCGCTCGGGCAGGCCGGCGGTGAGCGCCACGGTCACGGCCTCCAGGCTGGCTCCCCGCTCCAGCCAGGCCTCGACGGCCCCGGCGAGCCGGTCGATGTCCCGGGCGCCGAGCAGGAGCCGCTGGTCGATGCGGCGCAGCCGCCCGAGCAGGGCCTTGGCGGCCGCGCGTCGGGAGGGGATGACCTCCTCCGGGGCGGGCAGCGGAGACAGCTCGGCCGGCGCGGGGGTCTCCCGTACGGGCGGGGGCCCGTCCGCGGGCTCGGGCTCGGGCTCGGAGGGCGGCTCCTGTGCGGGTGCGGGTGCGGCCGGCGGCTCGGGTACGTGCTCGGGTACGTGCTCGGGCGCGGGCTCCGCCGCGAGCGGGGGCCACACGGGCAGCACCACCGGCTGCAGGCAGATCCAGCCGCCGGGCATGCGCTGGGAGATGGACTCGCGGCCCTGCCGGGCCCGTTCGAGCAGCGCCCCGGGAGACTTGGCTTCGCCCAGGGCCGGGGCGTCCGGCAGGTGCACGACCACCTACCCGGCCGCGTCCATGCTGGCCGCGGACTCCCGCCGGGCGGACGGCCCCGCGGCCAGTGCCAGTACGGGGCCCAGCGCCGCCGCCCGCTGCCCGGCCCCCGTGGCGCCTTCCTGCCTACCTCACCACCACCCCCGCCGACCGGGCCCGCTGGCGTGCGCACTGGGACGCCGTCGCCCCTGCCTGGGGCCTCGCCGCCGGCTCCGTGCACACCCTGCACACCGGCGGCCCGCTGCACGGGCCCGTCGCGCACGGACTCGCCGTCGGCGCCCATCTCGCGGTGTCCAACGGGGAGTTCTGGAACGCACTGGCCTACCACGGCAACGGCTACACCCGCGAGCGCGAACGCCTGCGCAAGGCCTGGGGCATCACCACCCCCGAGGACTGGCACGACGTCCTGCGCCGCATGCTCGCCGCCGAGATCGTCAGTCCCGTCTGGGAGTTCGCGCTGCGGGTGCGCCGCGTCCTGGCCTCCGACTTCGCCGGCGCCGTCGACGTGGAGCACTGGCGGCACGCGGCCGCCTCCACCCTGCGCCGCAGCGCCGAGCGGGCCGCCGAGCCGCAGCTCACCTCCGAGGGGGTCACCGTCGCCGAGCCCCGCCCCACCGCCGAGGTGGAGGGCGAGGTCGCGGGCGTGCAGCGGCTGATCGGCCGGATCGCCCGCTACGAGCAGCGCTTCCGCGCCGACGGGCTGCTCGCCGAAGGGGACTGGGTCCGCTCCGTCGAGGGCTGGGACTACGGCCGGGCCTCCCAGATGGCCCGCTGGGGCACGGGCACCCGCTACGGCACCCTGGCCGACGCCGAGCGCGGGGTCCTGCGCGCCGGAGAGGCGGCGCGCGAGACGTACCGCTCGTGGGAGGAGTTCTCGGCCGGGTACGCGCTGGGCCGCTGCCTGCACTTCGACGAGGAGGAGTTCGGGGAGTGGTACGCGGGGGCCCTGGCCACCCACCTCACCCTGACCACCGACCCGGCGGGGCCCTGGCGCAACATCCCGTGGCGGGACCGGCCGGACTTGCCGTAGTCGGCCCGGGGGCGCCGGCAAACCCGGGCCCGACCCCGTACGCCCCGACTACCGTGACCGCCATGACTCTTGAGCTGAACGACACGGTCCGCAAGCTGCTCGACGCCCCCCACCCGGCGGTGCTGGCGACCCTGAACCCCGACGGCAGCCCGCAGAGTTCGGTGGTGTGGGTGACCCGGGACGGGGACGAGATCCTGATCTCCACCCAGCGCGGGCGCCGCAAGGAGCTCAACATCGCGCGGGACCCCCGGATCGGCCTGACCGTCTTCGACCTGGCGAACCCCTTCCTCTACGCCGAGATCCGCGGCACCGCCAGCGTCACCGAGGACACCGGCCGGGCCGTCGCCGTCCGCATCGCGGAGGAGTACGAGGGCCCGGGCGCGGGGAAGGCGTACGCGCAGGCCCCGGCCGAGGACGTACGGGTCGTCGTGCGCCTGACCCCGTCCAAGGTCCTCGGCAACGCGGCCCGCTGAGGCCCCGGGCCCGGTCACGGCACCGGGAGACGGCCTAGGGCAGCCGGGGCCGCAGCGCCGTCCAGGCGTCGGCCGCCGCCGCCAGCGGGTCGGTGGCGGCGAGGTGCGGGCGGGCCGGGGCCATGCACGGGATCAGGTTCTTGATGCGGCGCAGGCGCAGGATGGCGGGGCGCGGCAGGTCCCGCCAGGCGCGGGCCTGCTCGGCCGCCTGGGCCGGGGTCAGGTCGATGCGGGCCAGCACGTCCCGGCAGAGCGCGGCGGGATCGCGGTCGGGGTCCCCGGCGGGTCCGGGGCCGAAGCACCGGATCAAGTAGCCGCGCACGTACGGCTGTTCCTCCGGCCGGCCGGCCCGCTCGATGGCGGCCAGCACGATCCGGCCCCAGCGCAGCCGCACCCCGTCGGGCAGGGAGTCGTCCTGCATCCAGGCGGTCGCCAGGGCCCGCAGCGGGCCCGGATGCGGTTCCTCCAGCAGCGACGGCCCGGTGGCCAGCCACGCCTCCAGCTCCGCCAGCGCGTGGCCGTCCGGAGGTACGTACGTCAGCACCTGCCCCCGCGCGAGCAGCGCGACCACGGCGCCCGCGAGGCGGACCGTGGCCGTGTGCCCCGCGTCGCAGAAGTCCACGGTGCGCCCGTACCGCTCGATCCGGCGCAGTCGGAGCCTGAGCTCCCCGGCCGCGTAGACCTGCCCGGCCCGGGCCGTACCGCCGACGCACCGCACCACGCACACGCCACCCGTGGCATCGGCCGTCTCGACGGCGTACACCTGCAACTCGGCGATGGACACCCTGCCCCACCCCTCTCCCGGGCGGGGAGGCTACCGCGTCCCGGCGCCGGGGACGTGCCGGACCGGGCAACCTCCTGAACGGCGCGACGGGGTCACGGCATCAGGACGGCTCCAGCACCAGGCGGATCTCGGTGATCTCGTAGCCGGCGCGGGTGAAGGCGGCGGCCATCGGGGCGTTCACGGTGTCCGTGGTGGCGGTGATGCGCTCGGCGCCCTCGGCGGCGTGGAAGCGGGTGATCTCGGCGAGGATCTCGTCGATCAGCCCGCGGCCGCGCTGTTCGGGGACCACGCCGAGGTAGCCGACGTTGCGGTGGTACGGGGTCGCCGACGGGATCGCCATCCCGGCGAGGGTGCCGTCCGGCAGGTGGGCCAGGCGCCACCAGGAGCGCTCGCCGGGGCAGTCGGTGTAGAACTCGATGTCGTCGCGCGCCAGTTCCGCGGCGTCGATCGTGCGCAGCTCGCTCTGCGTGTGCAGGTCCAGACTGCCGCTCGCGAGGCGGGTGAAGGCGTCGAGGAACTCCTCGTCCGTGCCCTCGCGGAAGACGAGCCGGCCGGTGGGGGCGGCGGTTCCGGCGGCCGGGGTCCACTCGAAGCGCAGCCGCTCGATCTCGCGGGTCAGCCCGGAGGCGTACGCCGCCTCCTGCCGCCAGGCGACGGCGTCGGCCAGGCCACCGGGGGCGGTGCGCCAGTCGCGGGGCAGGGAGATGTTGTAGTCGGGGGCCTTGCCGAAGGCCTCGTGCCCGGCGGCGAGCAGCCCGGCGGCGACGGCGGCCGGATCGGCGGCGGAGCTCCGGACCTGGAGGCAGTCGAGGGCGATCGGCAGTTCTCCGTCGGCGCGGCCCCACCACAGGGCGCGGGCGAGGATCTCGCCGTTGTCGTCCTCGGCGAACCAGGTCCACTCGGGACGCATCTGGCGCGCGGCGAGCTCTTCCCGGATCTTCTCGGGGGTGAGGGCGGGGACGGGGCCGTCGGCCGGGTAGGCGAGGGCGCGGTCCAGGTCGGTGGGGTCTGCGGTGGCAGAGCGGAAGCGCATGGGCCGATGATCACACCGGACGGGCTCGCCCGCCACAGCATTTGCGCACGTCAGAGCGGTCTGGGGCAGGGCAGAGGGGAAGGCCGGCCCCGGGCGGGTGCCCGGGGCCGGCCTTCGCCGTCAGGACCAGGTGATCAGACGGCGGGGGTGCTCCAGGACGGCGGCGATGTCCGCGAGGAAGCGGGAGCCGAGTTCGCCGTCGATGAGGCGGTGGTCGAAGGAGAGCGCCAGCGTGGTGACTTGGCGGGCCTTGACCTTGCCCTTGTGGACCCACGGCTGGAGCTTGATCGCGCCGACCGCGAGGATCGCGGACTCGCCGGGGTTCAGGATGGGCGTGCCGGTGTCGACGCCGAAGACGCCGACGTTGGTGAGGGTGATGGTGCCGTTCTGCATGTCGGCCGGGGAGGTCTTGCCCTCGCGGGCGGTGGCGACCAGCTCGGACAGGGCCGTCGACAGCTCGGGGAGCGTCTTGGCGTGGGCGTCCTTGATGTTCGGGACGATCAGCCCGCGCGGGGTGGCCGCGGCGATGCCCAGGTTGACGTAGTGCTTGAGCACGATCTCCTGGGCCGCCTCGTCCCACGAAGCGTTGACCTCGGGATTGCGGCGGACCGCCACGAGGACGGCCTTGGCGATCAGCAGCAGCGGGTTGATCCGCAGGCCGGCGAGGTCCGGGTCCGCCTTGAGCTCCTGGACCAGCTTCATCGTGCGGGTCACGTCGAAGGTGATGAACTCGGTGACGTGGGGCGCGGTGAAGGCGGAGCCGACCATGGCCTGGGCGGTGATCTTGCGGACGCCCTTGACCGGGATGCGGGTCTCCCGCGCGGACGCGGGTGCCTCGGCCGGGGCGGATGCCGGGGCCTGGGCCTGGGCCTGGACCGGAGGCGCCTCGGGAGCCGGGGCCAGGGCCTGCGGGGCGATGGCCGCGGCGGCCGCCGCGTGCACGTCCTCCCGGGTCACGACGCCGCCGTCGCCGGTGGGGACCACGACCGCCAGGTCGATGCCGAGGTCCTTGGCGAGCTTGCGCACCGGCGGCTTGGCCAGCGCCCTGGCACCGGATCCGGTGCCGTTCTGCGCCGGCAGCACGACGGCCGGAACCACGACGGCCGGCGCGGCGGGGGCAGCGGCGGCCGGAGCCGCCTGGGCCACGCCCGTGCCGTTCCGCGCGGCGACCGCGGGCTGCGGCGCCTTGCGCGGGCGGCGCTTCGTGGAGGCCGTGGAGACCCCGTAGCCGACGAGGACGGGCTGGCGGGCCGCGGGGGCCTCGGGCTCCGCCTCGGCGGCGACCGGGGCAGCGGCCACCGGGGCCGCGGCGACGGCCGCGGCCGGAGCCTCGTCCGCCGGACCCGTCTGCACGGAGATGATGACCTGGCCGACATCGACCGTCACGCCCTCCTCGAAGAGGAGCGCGTGCACGACGCCGTCGAAGGGGATCGGGAGCTCCACCGCCGCCTTGGCGGTTTCGACCTCGCAGACGACCTGGCCGTCGGTGACGGTGTCACCGGGCTGGACGTACCACTTGAGGATCTCGGCCTCGGTGAGGCCCTCGCCCACATCGGGCATCTTGAATTCGCGGATGGTCACGGCTCTCCTCAGTACGCCAGCGAGCGGTCGACTGCGTCGAGCACCCTGTCCAGGCCCGGCAGGTACTCGTCCTCCAGGCGGGCCGGCGGATACGGGGCGTGGTAGCCGCCCACCCGCAGCACGGGCGCCTCCAGGTGGTAGAAGCACCGCTCCGTGATGCGGGCGGCGATCTCCGAGCCCACGCCGAGGAACACCGGCGCCTCGTGCACGACGACGAGGCGGCGCGTGCGCTCCACGGAGGCCTGCAGCGTGTCGAAGTCGATCGGGGACATCGAGCGCAGGTCCACGACCTCCACCGACTTGCCCTCCTCGGCGGCGGCCGCGGCGGCCTCCAGGCAGACCTTCACCATCGGCCCGTAGGCCGCCAGGGTGATGTCCGTGCCGGTGCGGGCCACCCGCGCGCCGTGCAGCGCGTCCGGGATGGCCTCGACATCGACCTCGCCCTTGTCCCAGTAGCGCCGCTTCGGCTCGAAGAAGATCACCGGGTCGTCGCTGAGGATGGCCTGCTGAAGCATCCAGTAGGCGTCGCTCGCGTTGGACGGCGAGACCACCTTCAGGCCCGGGACGTGCGCGAACAGCGTCTCCGGAGACTCCGAGTGGTGCTCGACCGCGCCGATGCCGCCGGCGTACGGGATGCGGATGACGACCGGCATCTTGATGGTGCCGAGCGAGCGCGCGTGCATCTTGGCGAGCTGCGTGACGATCTGGTCGTACGCCGGGAAGACGAAGCCGTCGAACTGGATCTCCACGACCGGCCGGTACCCGCGCAGGGCCAGGCCGATCGCGGTGCCGACGATGCCCGACTCGGCGAGCGGGGTGTCGATGACCCGCTCCTCGCCGAAGTCCTTCTGCAGTCCGTCGGTGATGCGGAAGACGCCGCCCAGCTTGCCGACGTCCTCGCCCATGATCAGGACCTTCGGGTCCTCTTCCAGGGCCTTGCGCAGCGAGTCGTTGAGCGCCTTCGCGATGGTGAGCTTCTGTACGGCCATGACGGTCACTCCCCGCCTTCGAAGGACGCGATGTAAGCGGCGAACTGCGCGCGCTCCTCGTCGACGAGCGCGTGCCCGTCCGCGTAGACGTTCTCGAAGATCGCCATGGTGTCGGGGTCGGGCATCGAGCGCACGACCTCGCGCACCCGCTTGCCCAGCGCCTCGCTCTCCACCTCCAGCTGCTCGAAGTACGCCTCGTCGGCGCCTCCGGTGGCCAGCAGGTGGGCCTTCAGGCGCAGGATCGGGTCCTTGGCCTCCCAGGCCGCCGTCTCCTCGTCGCGCCGGTACTTCGTCGGGTCGTCGGAGGTGGTGTGCGCGCCCATGCGGTACGTGAACGCCTCGACCAGCGTGGGCCCCTCGCCCCGGCGGGCCCGCTCCAGCGCCCACCGCGTCACCGCGAGGCAGGCCAGTACGTCGTTGCCGTCCACGCGGACGCCCGGGAAGCCGAAGCCCTGTGCGCGCTGGTAGAGCGGTACGCGCATCTGGCGCTCGGTGGGCTCGGAGATCGCCCACTGGTTGTTCTGGCAGAAGAACACCACGGGCGAGTTGTAGACGGCCGAGAAGGTGAAGGCTTCCGCGACGTCGCCCTGGCTGGACGCGCCGTCGCCGAAGTAGGCGATGACGGCCGAGTCGGCGCCGTCCTTGGCCACGCCCATCGCGTACCCGGTCGCGTGCAGCGTCTGGGAGCCGATGACGATCGTGTACAGGTGGAAGTTGTTGGTGGTCGGGTCCCAGCCACCGTGGTTCACACCGCGGAACATGCCGAGGAGGTTCGTCGGGTCGACCCCGCGGCACCAGGCCACGCCGTGCTCGCGGTAGGTCGGGAAGACGTAGTCGTCGTCGCGCAGCGCCCGGCCGGAGCCGATCTGCGCCGCCTCCTGGCCCAGGAGCGAGGCCCACAGGCCCAGCTCGCCCTGGCGCTGCAGGGCGGTCGCCTCGCCGTCGAAGCGGCGGGTCATGACCATGTCGCGGTAGAGACCGCGCAGGTCCTCGGTGGTGATGTCGGCGACGTAGGGTGCGAATTCGGCGATGTCGGGATGGTCCGCGACCTCGCGCCGTTCGCCCTCGGGCGTCAGCAGCTGTACGAGCTGGGGCTCGGCGTCATGCGTCTTCGCGGTGGCAGCGGCGGGCTTGGCGGCGCTTGCCGCGCCGGCCGGCCGCTTGGTGCCGCTGCTGCGTCGCGGCTTGCGCGCGGCAGTGCTCTCCACGGTCACGATTGCTCCTCCGTCGGTCCGGCACCCGGGTTCTCCGGGGTCCAGTGCGGCTCACCTGCATCTCTGCCCGCGCACGGGGTGGGTGCGCTTCGGGTGTGGGATTCAGGCGTGACAGGTGCCCCGGCGAGTGCCCTGCGCAATGCACGTTACCCAGTGCGTCGCATAACTGCGAAACCCCGTTTGACCTGCGATTTTGCTTGGATTTCCAAGTAAATCCGCGGAAGCGGGAACAACCACTGGTCACAGCCTTGCAGGGGGCCGGAACAACGGCACGTTATCCCGGCCTTCACCGGCAGGGAAGGGTTTGAGTGTTTGAATCCTCGACCCCTTGTACGACGCGTGCGCGCCGCCCCGTCGTGCTGGCGCGGTGCCGCCGCCGGGCCCGGCGGCGGCGACATGTCTGCTTGCTCCGATTGCGCCCGCTCCGCCCGCAAAAGCGCGCCTTGGAACACTTCGCCGCTAGGATGGACGCAGAAAGGAGCCCTGTTCTTGACACGGACGGCTCTTTTCTGCTGAGTCTCCGCCGGTGGTCATCCGGGGACGCACAACCACTCGGACGGGTAGTCGATGAGCGCACAAGACGGTCAGGCAAAGATCAAGGTTTTCCTCCTGGACGACCACGAAGTGGTGCGTCGGGGCGTGCACGAGCTGCTGTCGATGGAATCCGACATCGAGGTCGTCGGCGAGGCCGGGACGGCCGCCGACGCACTGGTCCGCATCCCCGCCACCCGCCCCGACGTGGCCGTCCTCGACGTCCGGCTGCCGGACGGCAGCGGCGTGGAGGTCTGCCGCGAGGTCCGCTCGCAGAACGAGGACATCAAGTGCCTGATGCTGACCTCGTTCGCCGATGACGAGGCGCTCTTCGACGCGATCATGGCCGGTGCCTCGGGCTACGTGCTGAAGGCGATCCGCGGCAATGAGCTGCTCAACGCCGTACGGGACGTCGCGGCCGGCAAGTCGCTGCTGGACCCCGTCGCCACGGCCCGCGTGCTGGAGCGGCTGCGCGACGGCAAGAACGGCAAGGGCGACGACCGGCTCTCCAACCTCACC
Source organism: Streptomyces sp. ICC1 (assembly GCF_003287935.1). Taxonomy (GTDB): domain Bacteria; phylum Actinomycetota; class Actinomycetes; order Streptomycetales; family Streptomycetaceae; genus Streptomyces; species Streptomyces tritrimontium. Next base: position 748,973 of record NZ_CP030287.1, on the reverse strand, counting down.
GAGCAGGAGCGCAAGATCCTCGACCTGATCGGCGAGGGCCTGACCAACCGCGTGATCGGCGAGCGCCTGCACCTGGCCGAGAAGACCATCAAGAACTACGTCTCCAGCCTGCTCTCCAAGCTGGGCATGGAGCGCCGCTCCCAGGCCGCCGCGTTCGTGGCCCGCCTGCAGGCCGAGAAGCGGCACTGACCGGCACCGGCTGACCGGCACCGGCTGATCGGCACCCTTTCCCGCAACGCAGCGTGACGCCCCGTGGCCGTGTCATTCCACGGGGCGTTCCGTTTGATTCGGGACCAACGTCCCCGATGTGCGGGGCGGGCTCCTCTTTTCCGGCACCGTGTCGGTACCGGAAAGTGGGTGACATGTCCCCAGAGGAACTCCACGCCACCGAACTGCTGCGCCGGGTGCCGTACGGCCGAGTGGCCACCAGCATGCGCGCGCTGCCCTTCCTCGCTGTCGCCCGCCACATCGTGGTGAACGGCAAGGTAGTCCTGAGAATGCACGCCGGATTCGGCTACCACCACGCCTGCAACGGCAGTGTGGTCTCCTACGGCGCCGACAACTTCAACACCGCCGAGGCCCGGTTGTGGTCGGTGCAGTTCACGGGGACCGCGAACATCGTCGAACCCACCACCGCCGAACTGGAACTCTTCGGCCCCGGTCCGCATTTCGTGGACGGCGCGGTGTTCGACCCGGTCTACATGCGCATCGAACCCCAGCTCGTCACCGTGCACACGCTCGCGGGGAACCTGGACCGGCAGTACCAGCACGCGCTCTGAGGACTTTGGTCCCGAGCGGAGAAAGGCCCGGCGGAATTCCGCCGGGCCTTTCTCCATGACTCAGGGTGAGCGGCGCGGCTCAGTCCTGGTCGACGCCGCGCCCCTCGGGGGTCGGCGTCGGCGTCGGGGTCGGCGTCGGCTTCGGCGTCTTCGACGGGCTCGGGGTCGGCGTCGGCGTGGGGGTCGGCGACGGCGACGGGGTGGTGGACGGCGACGAGCTCGGCGTGTACTTGCTGCGGCTCGGCGTCGGCGAGTTGTCGTACGAGTGCGAGGTCTCCGGGGTCCGCGACGGGGTGTTCTCCGGGGTGGGGCTGCTCGACCCGCTGCTCGATGAGGAGGAGACGACGGGCGGGGGCGTGTCCGAGGTCCCGCCCTTGCCGCCGAGGCCGTTGACCGCGTACGCCACGCCGCCCGCGACCGCGAGGACCGCGAGGACGGCGAACAGCCACAGCTTCCAGCGGCCGCCGGAACGGTCGTCGTACCCGTCGTAGCCGTCGTAGCCGCCGTTGCCGCCCTGGCCGCCACCGCCGCCGGGGAAGGCCGAGCCGTCGTCCGGGTTCAGCGGCGGCACCATCGCCTGCTGGAACTGCGAGGTCGAGGAGTGCGCGCCGTACTGCTGCTGGCCGTGGCCGCCGCCGGGCATCGGCATCGCCGTGGTCTGCGAGGGGCCGCGCCCGTGCGGCAGCGCCATCGTGACCGGGCCGGTGCTCCAGGTCCCGGAGTTCGGCCCCTGGTCGTGCAGCATCTGCAGGGCGTACTGGACGAGCCCGCGCATCTCCTCGGCGCTCTGGAACCGGTCGTCCGGGTCCTTGGCCAGCGAGCGCATGACGAGCCCGTCGAGCTCCTGCGGGATCGCGTGGCCCTCCGGCAGCTGCGAGGGCGGGATCGGCGCGTCCTGGACGTGCTGGTAGACCACCGACAACGGGGTCTCCCCGGTGAACGGGGGCCGCAGCGCGAGGAGTTCGTAGAGCAGGCAGCCCGTCGCGTACAGATCGGAGCGGTGGTCCACGGCCTTGCCGAGAGCCTGCTCCGGCGACAGGTACTGCGGGGTGCCCATGACCATGCCGGTCTGGGTCATCGTCGACTGCACGCCGTGCAGGGCGCGCGCGATGCCGAAGTCCATCACCTTGACCGCGCCGGTCTCCGTGATGATCACGTTGGCGGGCTTGATGTCCCGGTGCACGATGCCGTGCTGGTGCGAGTACGCGAGCGCTTCGAGCACGCCGGAGGTGATGATCAGCGCCTGCTCGGGGCCCGGGGCCTCGGCGCTGATCAGCAGGTCGCGGATGGTGCGGCCCTCGACCAGTTCCATGACGATGTAGGGGACGACGCTCGGGCCGACCCGGTCCTCGCCCGAGTCGTACACGGCGACGACGGCATGGTGGTTGAGGCCGGCGACCGACTGCGCCTCGCGCGTGAAGCGGGCCTTGGACACCGGGTCCTCTGCGAGGTCCGGGCGCAGCAGCTTGACGGCCACGGTCCGGCCCAGCCGGACGTCCTCGGCGGCGAACACCTCGGCCATGCCGCCGCGTCCCAGACGGTGGGTCAGCCGGTAACGGCCGTCTCCCACCAGGCCGCCCGCGCCCCAGTGCTCCGGACCGTCTGCCATCCCGGCGCCGCTTCCATCGGGTTCGGGTGCCATCAGTCCTCGCCGTCGTCTGTCTCGGCCGCCGCTCAGCGGTAGGTCCTCGTCGTGTGCTCCGACGAACGCTACAGCCTCGCAACCGGTCGCCGTCCGGACAAGGACCCCGGGTGGCCTTGTGGTCACGGAACGGGCACCCGGCTTGACGTGTGTGTGCCCTCCGGCAGACTGAGCGCCACGTGCGCTCGGCCAGAGGCGCAGGGACACATCCCGAGGGGAAGCAACAGTCATGAGCCAGGACGGCACTCAGGGCCAGTACGCGGGCGGCTCTCTGGCCGGTGGCCGTTACCAGCTAAGGGATCTGCTCGGTGAGGGCGGAATGGCTTCCGTCTACCTCGCCTACGATTCCGCGCTCGACCGGCAGGTCGCGATCAAGACGCTGCACAGCGAGCTCGGGCGCGAGCAGTCCTTCCGCGAGCGCTTCCGCCGCGAGGCGCAGGCTGTAGCGAAACTGTCGCACACGAACATCGTCTCGGTCTTCGACACCGGCGAGGGCGTGGTCACCTTCCCCGGCACCGGCCGGGACGACGGCGCGGTCATGCCGTACATCGTCATGGAGTACGTCGAGGGGCAGCCGCTCGGCTCCGTCCTGGACGGGGACGTGCGCCAGTACGGGGCCATGCCGGCCGACAAGGCGCTGAAGGTGACGGCCGATGTGCTGGCCGCCCTGGAGAGCAGCCACGAGATGGGGCTGGTCCACCGCGACATCAAGCCGGGCAACGTCATGATGACGCGGCGCGGCGTGGTCAAGGTGATGGACTTCGGCATCGCGCGGGCCATGCAGTCGGGGGTCACCTCGATGACGCAGACCGGCATGGTCGTCGGCACGCCCCAGTACCTCTCCCCCGAGCAGGCGCTCGGCCGGGCCGTGGACGCCCGCTCCGACCTCTACTCGGTCGGCATCATGCTCTTCGAGCTGCTGACCGGGCGGGTGCCCTTCGTCGCGGACTCGGCGCTGGGCATGGCGTACGCGCACGTGCAGGAGGACCCGGTCGCGCCGTCCTCCATCAACCGCTCGGTGACCCCGGCGATGGACGCGCTGGTGGCGCGGGCCCTGAAGAAGAACCCGAACGAGCGTTTCCCCACGGCGGCCGCCATGCTCGACGAGGTCGCGCGGGTGGCGGGCGCCGGTCACACCGGGGCTCCGGTCATCGTCCCCGGCTCGCACCCGACCAACAGCGGCGCCGGGCTCGGCTCGGCCGTGTTCCCGCCGGTGGACTCCTCCCTCCAGGCGCCGCCGCCGTCGGTGCAGCAGCCGTACCAGGCTCCGCAGACCCCGGTGCCGTACGCGTACGCGCCGACCCCGCCGCCGGTGCAGACGCCCGCGCCGGGCTCGTACGGGTACCCGCAGCACCAGGCGCAGGCGCCGGCCCCGCAGCCGTACGGCGCGCCCGCGACCCCGCCGCCGTACTCGGTGTCGCCGCAGGGCGGTCAGGGGCAGGGCGGCGGCTCCGCCCCGGCGAAGAAGAACACCCCGGTCGTGGTGGGCGCCGTCGTGGTGGCGCTGCTGGCCGTCGGCGGGCTGCTCTACGCGCTGGACCTGGGCGGCGCCAAGGACAAGGCCAACACCGGCCCGAACCCCTCGAACTCCGCGTCCGGTTCGGCGCCGGCCGGGCACAAGGGTCCGGACCTCTCGCGCACGATCGCCGAGTCGAAGTGCAAGGAGCCCTCGAAGTACACCAGCAAGGCGGACAAGGTGACCGCGCCGGACTTCCGGTACCTGAACCAGGTCTCGGTGAAGGCGTGCATCCGGGCCGGCGGCTGGAAGTACGAGGAGAAGCCCCGGGACGAGGCGGTCTACGGCGAGGGGATGATCATCGAGCAGCAGCCCGCCGGCGGCACCGCGATCGACCCGAAGGACACCACCTTCACCCTGTGGATCTCGACGGGCGACCCGGAGTGAGAGAGCGGGGCGGCGCCCGCCGCCCCGCGCCGCGTACTCGTACAGCCCGTACGGGATGCCGGTTTTGTCCGGTTATGCAAATCTGAGTGCGTGACATACGCCCGCGCGCTGCGCTGGACCGCCGGGGCAGCGATGGCGACCGCCACGCTGCTGGTCTCGGCGCCCGCGCACGCGGCGCCTGCGCGGGCGGCATCCGGACACGCGGCGTCCGGACACGCGACGGCCGGGCACTCCGCCCGTACCTCCGCGCCGGCCGATGCGGGCGATGCGGCCGGTTCGGCCCGCGAGGCGTTCGAGGAGCTCGCCGGAAGCGCCGCCGGAGCCGGCCGGGAGCGGCCCGGGCTGCCGGCGGCCGAGCCCGCCAACCCCGAGGCCGTGCTCGTCTCGCGCCCCGTCCCGGTGCGCCCTCGCACCGAGCCCGCCCGACCGGAGCCCCCGGCCCCCTCCGCGGCGGTGGTCGGCGCGCTCGGCACCGAGCCGAACGAGCGCGCCGCCGATCTGGCCGCGCACATACGGCCCCTCGGAACGGGGTTCGCCCTGATGGGGACGGGTCTCGGATTCATGGGGATGCGGCTGCGCCGAGGGCGCTGAGGCCTTCCCGCGGCGGGGCCGCGAAGCCCCTCCCCGCACCGCCGCGCCTCCCTCCCGAGACGTACGGATCGGCCGCCTCCCCCTCATGACCTACGTCTCAGGGTGGTTGCGGCCGCGGGCATACTCGGTATACATACTGAGTATGTCGATCCGCCACGGCCTTCTCGCCCTGCTGGAACGGGGCCCCCGGTACGGCTCCCAGCTGCGCACCGAGTTCGAATCACGCACCGGTTCCACCTGGCCGCTCAACGTCGGGCAGGTGTACACCACCCTCGCGCGCCTGGAGCGCGACGGCCTCGTCGCACCCGGCGGCGAGGACACGGCCGGACACACCCTCTACGCCATCACCGAGACCGGGCGGTCCGAACTGCGCGAGTGGTTCGAGCGCCCCGTCGACCGGGCCAACCCGCCCCGCGACGAACTCGCCATCAAGCTCGCCATGGCCGTCGGCGCCCCCGGCGTGAACATCCGCGCCGTCATCCAGGCCCAGCGGCACGCCACCGTCCAGGCCATGCAGGACTACACCCGGCTCAAGGCCCAGGCGCTCACCGCCATCGAGACCGGGCGCGGCGGCGAGCGCGACGACATCGCCTGGCTGCTGGTCCTGGAACAGCTGATCTTCCAGACCGAGGCCGAGGCCCGCTGGCTCGACCACTGCGAGTCCCGGCTCGTCCGGCTCGCCGCCGGCCGGGAGCTCGCACCGGCCGAGGCCGAGCCGCCCGACCACCGGGACCCCGGCCGGCCGGCCGCCGCCACCGCCGTCCCCACCACCACCCCGACCACGACCACGACCACCGACCGGACTCCGCCCCGTACCGCCCGCTCGCGGCGGGGCTGAACCACCGCTCCACCTCCCAGGGGGGAACCTTCATGCCCGACCAGCCCGTATTGCAGCTGGACAAGCTCGTCCGCACCCACGGCAGCGGCGCCACCGAGGTGCACGCCCTGCGCGGGATCGACCTCAGCGTGTACCCCGGCGAACTCGTCGCCGTCATGGGCCCCTCCGGGTCCGGCAAGTCCACGCTGCTGACCCTCGCCGGCGGACTCGACAAGCCCAGCAGCGGCAAGGTGATAGTCGAAGGCACCGACATCACCACCGCCAGCCGCAAGCAGCTCGCCGCCCTGCGCCGCCGCAGCATCGGCTACGTCTTCCAGGACTACAACCTGATCCCGGCCCTCACCGCGGCCGAGAACGTCGCCCTGCCGCTCGAACTCGACGGCGTCTCCGCCCGCAAGGCCCGCGGCAGCGCACTGGCGGCCCTGGAGGAGATGAACCTCGGGCAGCTCGCCGACCGCTTCCCCGACGAGATGTCCGGCGGCCAGCAGCAGCGCGTCGCCATCGCCCGCGCCCTGGTCGGCGACCGCCGCCTCGTCCTCGCCGACGAGCCGACCGGCGCCCTCGACTCCGAGACCGGGGAATCCGTACTCGCCCTGCTGCGCTCGCGCTGCGAGGCCGGCGCGGCCGGCATCCTCGTCACGCACGAGCCGCGCTTCGCGGCCTGGGCCGACCGCGTGGTGTTCCTGCGCGACGGCAGCGTCGTCGACGAGACCCTGCGCAGCCACGCCGACTCCCTGCTCACCGGGCAGGCGGCCGCTCAGTGATCTCCTCGTACCACTCCTGGATCGCGGCCATCCGGATAGCCCGCCGCGACGCCTGGCGCTCCAAGGGCCGCAGCTCCCTCGTGCTGGCCATGATCGCCCTGCCGATCGTCGGCGTGAGCGCCGTCGACCTCACCGTGCGCAGCTCCCAGCTCTCCCCCGAGCAGCGCGTGGAGCGCGTGCTCGGCGCCGCCGACGCCAAGGTGACCGACTCCGAGATGGGCGCGGCCATCTACCAGAGTCCCGACGCCCAGAGCTACGCCCCGGTCGGCGGATACGACAAGTACGAGCGGAGCGCCGGCGGCAACCGGGACGAGCTCGCCAAGCCCACGCCCGAACTCCCCGCCGGAGCCCAGTCCGTCAAGGACAGCAAGTCCTACGGCAAGGTCCGCACCCGGTTCGGGATCCTGGAGACCGAGCTGCGGGAGACCGACGCGGCGAACCCGCTGGTCAAGGGCCTGTGGACGCTGGAGCGCGGCCGGCTGCCGCAAGCGGCGGGCGAGATCCTCGCCACCACCGCCTTCCTGGAGGAGTCCGGCTACTTCGTCGGCTCCAGCGTCACCCCGCGCGAGTCGACCACCTCGTACAAGATCGTGGGCGCCTACGAGCTGCCCGACGCCCTGAACCAGCCGCAGCTGCTCGCCCCTCCCGGCACCCTGCTCGCCCCGCTCGACCGGGACCTGAAGGCCGCCGGCGGCCAGGGACTGCGCGCCCAGGACAGCCACCTCGTGAAGGTGGGCGGCGCCGGCTTCACCTGGGACATGGTCAAGCAGGCCAACGCCAAGCAGCTGCTCATCGAATCGCGGGTCGTGCTGATCAACCCGCCGGCCGACTCCGAGGTGCCGCTCTACACGGAGCAGCCCGGCGACCGCTGGAACCCCGGCGGATTCGTCAGCGCCACCGAACTCGCCATCCTCTCCACCGTCGTCGGCCTGGCCATGCTGGAGATCTGCCTGCTGGCCGGACCCGCCTTCGCGGTGGGCGCCCGGCGCTCGCGCCGCCAGCTCGGCCTCGTCGGCGCCAACGGCGGCGACCGGCGGCACATCCGCGCCATCGTGCTCTCCGGCGGCCTCGTCATCGGCGCCGCGGCCGCCGTCACCGGCACCGTCATCGGCGTGGCCCTGACCATCGGGCTCCGGCCCGTGCTGGAAGACACGATCGGCCAGCGCTTCGGCGGCTTCGACGTCCGCCCGCTGGAACTCCTCGCCATCGGCCTGCTCGCCGTCCTGACCGGGCTGCTGGCCGCCATCGTCCCGGCCGTCAACGCCTCCCGGCAGACCGTGCTCGCCTCCCTCACCGGCCGCCGCGGCGTGCGCCGGGCCAACCGGGTGCTGCCCGTCCTCGGCCTGCTCGCCATCGCGGGCGGCGCGGCCATCGCCCTGTTCGGCTCCGTGTCCAAGATGGGCTCCACCGTCGTCGCCGGCGGCAGCGCCATCGCCGAGCTCGGCGTCGTCGCCCTCACCCCCACCCTGGTCGGCATGTTCGGGCGCGCCGGGCGCTGGCTGCCGCTGTCGCCCCGGCTCGCGCTGCGCGACGCCGTCCGCAACCGGGGGCGTACGGCTCCGGCCGTGGCCGCCGTGCTCGCCGCCGTCGCCGGCACCGTCGCGGTGGCCACGTACCAGCACAGCAAGGACGTGCAGGCGCGCGCCGAGTACAGCGCCCATCTGCCCTACGGGGCCGGGCTGATCGAGACCAACGAGAACTCCGCGTTCCGCGACGTCACCTCGATGCGCGAGCTCCTGTCGAAGGAACTCCCGGTCAACGTGCGGGCCGATGTGGACCGCCTCGTCGTCGGCAGGCCGGGCTGCTCCTCGTACTCCTCCAGCCCGGACTGCGGGCGGGCCGAGATCATCATCCCGAAGGAGCAGCGCTGCCCGCTCTACACGGCGGAGAACGGCCCCAGCTCCTTCACCCCGGAACAGCGCAGGGAACTGCGCAACGACTGGCGGTGCGCGGACGAGCCCTTCGGCATCCGGGCACCCCTGGTCGTCGCGGACGAGAAGCTGCTCTCCGTCCTGGCCGTCGAGGACCCGGGCGCGGTGGCCGCGCTGAAGGCGGGCAAGGCCGTCTCCTTCAAGAAGCAGAACGTGCTCGCCGACAAGGTCACCGTCCGGCTGATCATGGGCCGTGACGAGCCGGTCGGGGGGTACGCCCCCGGCGAGCCGGCGCCCGGCCAGGACAAGGTGTTCGCCGCGTACCAGGCGCCCGAGTCGGCGAAGGGCTACGGCCTGGAGCTGGTGCTCCCGGCCTCGGCCGCGAAGGGCGCCGCCATCGAAACCGCACCCTTCGGCTCGTACTTCACCCTCGACGGGGGCGCGAGCTCCGAGCAGCGGCAGCGGCTGGACGGGTCCCTGGACAAGATGGGCCTGGACGCGTCCGTACGGATCGAGAAGGGCTACGAGGGCAACGACAGCCTCGCCATGCTCGCCCTGACCGTCTTCGCGGGCCTGGTCACCATCGGCGCGGCCGGCATCGCCACCGGACTGGCCCAGGCGGACGCCGAGGGCGATCTGAAGACCCTGGCGGCGGTCGGCGCACCGCCGCGGGTGCGGCGCACGCTCAGCGGCTTCCAGTGCGGGGTGGTCGCCCTGATGGGCGTCGTCCTCGGCTCGGCGGCCGGCATCCTGCCCGCGGTCGGACTGCGGCTCACCGAGCGGCGGGCCGCGGCCGACATGATCCGCACGGGCATCGAGAACGGCTACACGGCGGCCTCCGAGACCGTCCCCTACATGCCGATCGCGGTGCCGTGGGCCACGCTGGCCGGTCTGCTGGTCGCGGTCCCGCTGGGCGCGGCCCTGCTGGCCGCCCTGGTCACCCGTTCGAGCGGGGCGCTGGCCCGGCGCGAGGTCTGACGGCCGGCGGCTCCCCGCGCTCCCGCACAGGTGGTACACGGCGGCGCATTGGTGCCCCCGCACAGGGTGGATCACGCCTGTGCGGGGGCACACCGTGTGAGTACGAAGGTGTGCGAGAGAATGACGGCATGGAGATGCCGAGGAGTGAACGGTCGCAGGACAGCCCCCCGCACGGCCTGATCGTGGGGCAGGACGGGATGCCGGTCGGCGGCGCCGATGACGAGTCGCGCGAGGTCCCGGTGACGGAGATGGTCGAACAGCCCGCCAAGGTCATGCGGATCGGCAGCATGATCAAGCAACTCCTGGAAGAGGTACGCGCCGCACCTCTGGACGAGGCCAGCCGGGTCCGTCTCAAGGACATCCACGCGGCATCGGTGAAGGAGCTGGAGGACGGTCTGGCTCCCGAGCTCGTCGAGGAACTGGAGCGGCTCTCCCTGCCCTTCACCGAGGAGGCGATCCCCTCCGAGGCGGAACTGCGGATCGCCCAGGCCCAGTTGGTGGGCTGGCTGGAGGGCCTGTTCCACGGCATCCAGACGGCCCTGTTCGCGCAGCAGATGGCGGCGCGGGCCCAACTGGAGCAGATGCGCCGCGCCCTGCCCCCCGGCTCCTCCCACGAGGACGACGAGGACGGCCCGCACGGCGCGGTCCGCTCGGGCCCGTATCTCTAGGCCCGTACCTCTCACCCCTGCAGGCCCGTACCTCAGGCCCGTACCTTCAGGCCCTGGGTTCAGGTCCTGGGTTCAGGCCCTGCCGCCCGCCGTACTGAACGCACCCTCCGGGGCCGTCCGCACCCTCCGGGGCCGCGGGCGGCCCCGGAGCCGTTCGGGGCGGCGGGCGATCTCACCACGCGGCCGTAAGGGCCCGGTAAACGGCGGAACACATCCGCAACGCGGCCCCCGCATACTCAGGGCATGACGTACGACGCCATCGTCCTGGCCGGCGGCGCCGCGCGGCGACTGGGCGGGGCCGACAAGCCCGGCCTGCTCGTCGGCGGCCGCCCCCTCCTCGACCGCGTCCTCGACGCCTGCGCCGACGCGCGGACCACCGTCGTCGTCGGCGGCCGCAGGCCGACCGCCCGGCCCGTCCAGTGGGCCCGGGAGGACCCGCCCGGCGGCGGCCCCCTGGCCGCGCTGGACGCCGGGCTGCGCCGCCTGCCGCCGCGGGACGGGGGGCTGGACGTCGCCCGGGACGAGGGGCTGGTCGTCGTGCTCTCCGCCGATCTGCCGTTCCTGGACCGCGACACGGTCCGGGCCCTGCTCGACGCGCCCGGCGGCGACGGGGCCCTGCTCCGGGATCCGGACGGCCGCGACCAGCCCCTCGTCGCCGCGTACCGGGCGGAGCCGCTGCGTAGGGAAATCGCCCTGCTGGCGGCCGAGCACGGCTCCGTGACCGGCCTCCCGCTCCGCGCCCTCACCGCCGAACTCGAGCTCGCGCACGTCACCGCGGCCGCGCCGCTCGCCTCCTTCGACTGCGACACCTGGGACGATCTCGCCGCCGCTCGCGCCCGGATCAGGGAGCATGGAACCGTGCTGGAATCATGGATCACCGCTGCCAAGGCCGAGCTGGGCATCGACGTCGACGTCGACATCACGGTGCTGCTCGACCTCGCCCGTGACGCCGCCCACGGCGTCGCCCGGCCCGCCGCCCCGCTGACCACCTTCCTGGTCGGCTACGCGGCGGCCCGCGCCGAAGCCGCCGGCGCCGACCCCGCCGAGGCCGTCGCCGAGGCCTCCCGCAAGGTTGCCGACCTGGCCCTGCGCTGGGCCGCGGAGGCCGCCGAGAGCGCCGGCGCCGAAGAGACCGGGTCCGGATGACCGCCGCCTCCGACGCCGACCGCGCCCTGGACCAGGCACTCGCCCTGGTCAGCCGCAACCCGGACGGCGGCGGCCACCGCGCCGCCCCCTGGCTCCGGGCCCGCCAGACCGCCGTTCGCGCCGGGACGGTGCTCCCCGTCCGCAGCCACCGCATCCCCCTGGCCGAGGCGCTCGGCCAGGTGCTGACCGAGCCCCTGACCGCCCTCGGCGACCTGCCCTCCTTCGACACCTCCGCCATGGACGGCTGGGCCGTCGCCGGACCCGGACCCTGGAGCGTCCGCCCCGGCGGCAGCGCGCTGGCCGGCAGCGAACGCCCCGCGCCCCTGGCCGACGGCGAGGCCGTACGGATCGCCACCGGCGCCCGGGTCCCCGCCGACACCAGCGCCGTGATCCGCAGCGAGCACTCGCACGAGGCCGGCACCCAGCTGTACGCCGACCGGCCCGTCGCCACCGGCCAGGACATCCGCCCGCGCGGCCAGGAGTGCCGCTCGGGCGACCTCCTGCTGCCCTCCGGATCCCTGGTCACCCCGGCCGTCCTCGGCCTCGCCGCGGCCGCCGGGTACGACGAGCTCACCACCCGGCCCCGGCCCCGCGTCGAGATCCTGGTGCTCGGCGACGAGCTGCTCACCGAAGGCCGCCCGCACGACGGCCTGATCCGCGACGCGCTGAGCCCCATGCTGGCCCCCTGGCTGACCCGGCTCGGCGCGGAGGTGGTCTCCGTGCGGCGGCTCGGCGACGATCCGGCGGGCGCCGAGGAACTGCTGCGGGCCGTCACCTCCTCCACCGCCGACCTGATCGTCACCACCGGCGGCACCGCCTCCGGCCCCGTGGACCACGTGCACCCCGTGCTCGCCGAGGCCGGGGCCGAGCTGCTCGTCGACGGGGTGGCCGTGCGCCCCGGGCACCCGATGCTGCTGGCCCGGCTCGGCGGCCGCGCCGACACCCGCCACCTCGTGGGCCTGCCCGGGAACCCGCTCGCCGCCGTCTCCGGGCTGCTGACCCTCGCCGAGCCGCTGCTGCGCGCCCTCGCCGGCCGCGGCGCCCGCCCCCGGTACGCGGTGCCCGTGCAGGGCGGCGTACCGGGACACCCGCGCGACACCCGGCTCGTACCGGTCCGGCTGACCGACGAGCACGCCGTGCCGCTGCGCTACAACGGCCCCGCGATGCTGCGCGGGGTGGCCGCCGCCGACGGGCTGGCCGTCGTACCGCCCCACGGGGCGCGCTCCGGGCAGGACCTGGAGATCCTCGACCTGCCGTGGGCTTCAGGGGGATGTTTCACGTGAAACTGCACGGCTCCGACGCGATGGCACGCGGCGCCGACGAGAAACTCGTCTCGCGCCGCATCAAACTGCCCCGGCGCATCGTCGAGAAACCGATGCGGCAGGTCAGCCGACGGCTGTTGATGGCGCTGTTCGTGATGTGCCTGACGGTCCTGATCGTGTGGATCGACCGCGACGGCTACCACGACAACGCCAACGGCAAGGTCGACTTCCTCGACTGCGTCTACTACGCGACCGTCACCCTGTCGACCACCGGCTACGGCGACGTCGTCCCGTACAGCGACAGCGCGCGGCTGGTCAACGTCCTGCTCATCACGCCGCTCCGCGTCCTGTTCCTGATCATCCTGGTCGGAACCACGCTGGAAGTGCTGACCGAGCGGACCAGAGAAGAGTGGCGGCTCAACCGCTGGAGGAAGAACTTGCGTGACCACACGGTCGTCGTCGGCTTCGGCACGAAGGGCCGCTCGGCCCTTCAGACGCTGCTGGCCACCGGCCTCCAGAAGGAGCAGGTCGTCATCGTCGACCCCAGCGCCAAGGTGATCGACATGGCCAACTCGGAGGGGTTCACCGGGGTCGTCGGCGATGCCACGCGCTCCGACGTACTGCTGCGCGCCGAACTGCAGAAGGCCCGTCAGATCGTCATCGCCACCCAGCGGGACGACACGGCGGTGCTGGTCACCCTGACGGCCCGCCAGCTCAACCGCGGCGCGAAGATCGTGGCGGCGGTCCGGGAAGAGGAGAACGCGCCGCTGCTGCGCCAGTCGGGCGCGGACGCGGTCATCACCAGTGCGAGCGCGGCGGGCCGGCTGCTCGGGCTGTCGGTGCTCAGCCCGAGCGCGGGCACGGTGATGGAGGACCTCATCCAGCAGGGCAGCGGCCTCGACCTGATCGAGCGTCCGGTCACCAAGTCCGAGGTGGGCAAGTCGGTCCGCGACACCCACGACCTGGTCGTCAGCGTCCTGCGCGGCCACCGGCTGCTCCCGTACGACGATCCGCACGCGAGCCCGCTCCAGCTGACGGACCGTCTCATCAGCATCGTCCGCGCGGCCCCGCCGTCCTCCCCGCCGGTGGTCCTGGGCTCGGCCGAGTAGGCACGTCCGCCGCCGGCCCCGGGTGTCCGGGCGGTAGCCTCCGGCCATGCATGCGATCACCATCGAACAGCCCGGCGGTCCCGACGCCCTGGTGTGGGGCGAAGCGCCCGATCCGGTGGCCGGGGACGGCGAAGTCCTCGTCGAGGTCGCGGCCAGCGCCGTGAACCGCGCCGACGTCCTGCAGCGGCAGGGGTTCTACGCCCCTCCGCCCGGGGCCTCGCCCCATCCCGGCCTGGAGTGCTCCGGGCGGATCTCCGCGATCGGCCCCGGGGTCTCGGGCTGGTCGGTCGGCGACGAGGTGTGCGCGCTGCTGGCCGGCGGCGGCTACGCGCAGAAGGTCGCCGTCCCGGCGGGCCAGCTGCTGCCCGTTCCGGCGGGCGTGGACCTGGTGACGGCGGCGGCGCTCCCGGAGGTCGTCACGACGGTCTGGTCCAACGTGTTCATGGTCGCGGGGCTGCGCCCCGGCGAGACCCTGCTGGTGCACGGCGGGTCGAGCGGCATCGGGACCATGGCGATCCAGCTGGCCAAGGCGGTCGGCGCACGGGTCGCGGTGACGGCGGGCGGCAAGGAGAAGCTGGCGCGCTGCGCGGAGCTGGGCGCGGACATCCTGATCGACTACCGCGAGCAGGACTTCGTGGAGGAGGTCCGGGCGGCCACCGGCGGCGCCGGGGCGGACGTGATCCTGGACATCATGGGCGCCAAGTACCTGACGCGGAACGTGGAGGCGCTGGCCGTCAACGGGCGCCTCGCGATCATCGGGCTCCAGGGCGGGGTCAAGGCGGAGCTCAACCTGGGCGCCCTGCTGGCCAAGCGCGCGGCGATCACCGCCACCACGCTGCGGGCGCGTCCGCTGGAGGAGAAGGCGGCCATCGTCGCGGCCGTACGGGAGCACGTGTGGCCCCTGGTCGGGTCGGGCCGGATCCACCCGGTGGTGCACGCGACGTACCCGATGGCGCAGGCGCCCGAGGCCCACCGCGTCCTGGAGTCCAGTGCGCACGTGGGCAAGATCCTGCTGACGCTCTGACCCTCTGACGCTCTGACCCACTGCCGGCGGGGCTGGTCTCAGCCCCGCCGGGCCGGGGTGGCTACAGAGTGCGCAGCAGGACCGCCGGCGACTCGACGCAGTCCGCCACGTACCGCAGGAAGCCGCCCGCCGTGCCGCCGTCGCACACCCGGTGGTCGAAGGTGAGGGACAGCTGCACGACCTGGCGGACCGCCAGCTCTCCCCCGTGCACCCACGGCTTGGCCATGATCCGGCCCACGCCGAGCATCGCGGCTTCCGGGTGGTTGATGATCGGCGTGGAGCCGTCCACCCCGAACACCCCGTAGTTGTTCAGGGTGAAGGTGCCTCCGGTGAGGTCGGCCGGGGCGAGCTTCCCCGCCCTGGCCAGCTCCGTGAGGCGGGCGAACTCCGCCGACAGGGACTCGGCTCCCCGGGCCTGCGCGTCCCGGACGACCGGGACCATCAGGCCCCGCTCCGTCTGCGCGGCGAAGCCGAGGTGCACGGCCGGGAGCCGGACGATCTCGTTCGCCGCGAGGTCCACGGTGGAGTTGAGCTCCGGGTACCGCGCCAGCGCCGCCGTGCAGATGCGGGCCAGTACGGCGAGCACCGAGATCTTCGGCCCGCCCACCGCGTTCATCGCCGCCCGGGCCGCCATCAGCTCCGTGGCGTCCGCGTCGACCCAGCACGTGGCGTCGGGGATCTCGCGCCGGCTGCGCGACAGCTTGTCCGCGACCGCGCCCCGCACGCCCTTGAGCGGGATCCGCGTGGCGCCCTGCGGCGCGGTGGAGGCGGCGGGGGCAGGGGCGACGGCCGGAACCGGAGCCGGAGCCTGGGCCTGGGCCTGGGCCTGGGCCGCCGGGGCGCGCAGGGCCGTCTCGACGTCCGTGCGCAGGATCAGGCCCTCCGGGCCGGAGCCGCGCAGCGCGCGCAGGTCCACCCCGTGGTCCCGGGCGAGCTTGCGCACCAGCGGCGAGATGACCGGCACGGGCCCGGCGACGACGGCCGGTGCGGCGGCCGCCGGTGCCGTGACCACGGGAGCCGCGGCCGGAGCCGGTGCGGCGGGAGCCGTGGAGCCGCCTCCCGGCGCGGCGGAGCCGGGTCGCACCCGCCTCCGACGCGCCGGACGCGAATGGTCCGTCCCGTAGCCGACCAGGACGTTGCCCGAGCCGGAGGAAGCCTCCGCGGGCCCGTCGGAGAGCTCGGCCGGCTCGCCCACCGCGACGGTGATCAGCGGTGCGCCGACCGGCAGTTCCGTCCCCTCCTCGCCGAAGCGGGCGGTGACGACGCCCCCGTACGGGCAGGGCACCTCCACCATCGCCTTGGCCGTCTCGACCTCGACGACGGGCTGGTCGATGGCGACGACGTCGCCGACCTCCACCAGCCAGCGGACGATCTCCGCCTCCGTCAGCCCTTCCCCCAGGTCCGGCAGCTTGAACTCCATGACCTGCGGCATCAGTTCTCCCACTGCAGACGGGCCACGGTGTCCAGGATCCGGTCCACGCCGGGCAGGTGGTGCTTCTCCAGCATCGGCGGCGGATACGGGATGTCGAAGCCGGTCACGCGCAGCACCGGCGCCTCCAGGTGGTGGAAGCACCGCTCCGTGACGCGGGCGGCGATCTCCGCGCCCGGGCCGCCGAAGCCGCCGGACTCGTGGACCACGACCGCGCGCCCGGTCCGGCGCACGGAGGCCACGACGGTCTCCTCGTCGAAGGGGACCAGCGAGCGCAGGTCCACGACCTCCAGGTCCCAGCCCTCCTCGCGCGCCGCCTCGGCCGCCTCCATGCACACCGGCAGGGAGGGCCCGTAGGTGATCAGCGTCGCGCTCGTGCCGGTCCGCCGGACGAGGGCCTCGCCGATCCCCGGGACCGCGGCGGGCGCCTCGGGAGACCAGTCGGCCTTGGACCAGTACAGCCGCTTCGGCTCCAGGAAGACCACCGGGTCGTCGCTGGCTATCGACGCGCGCAGCAGCCCGTACGCGTCCTCGACCGTCGCCGGGGTCACGACGGTGAGCCCGGGCGTGGCCACGTAGTAGGCCTCGGAGGAGTCACTGTGGTGCTCCACGCCGCCGATCCCGCCGCCGTAGGGCACGCGGATGGTGATCGGGAGCGGCATCGCGCCGCGCGTGCGGTTGCGCATCTTGGCCACGTGGGAGATCAGCTGCTCGAAGGCCGGGTAGGCGAACGCGTCGAACTGCATCTCCACGACCGGCCGCAGCCCGTACATGGCCATGCCGACGGCCGCGCCGAGGATGCCCGCCTCCGCGAGCGGGGTGTCCGTACAGCGGTCCTCGCCGAACTCCTTCGCGAGCCCGTCCGTGATGCGGAAGACCCCGCCGAGCGCCCCGACGTCCTCGCCCATCACGTGGACGGTCGGATCCTCGGCCATCGCGTCGCGCATGGCCCGGTTCAGGGCCTGCGCCATGGTCGCCGGCTTCGTGGTCGTCGGCTTCGCCGCCACCGTGGTCATGACGGGTCCTCCTCTTCTGCCGCGTCCTGCTCGGCCGCGTCCAGCTCGGCACGGAGCATGGCCGCCTGTTCGCGGAGCCGGCCGGTCTGCTGCGCGTAGACGTTTTCGAAGAGGTCCATCGGATCGAGCACGGGCTCCGCGTTCATCCCGTCCCGGAGCGCCGCCGCCATCTCCTCGGCCGCGTCCTTGGCCGCCTGGATGCCCGCCTCGTCCAGCAGCCCGCGGGCGGTCAGCTCGCGCTCCAGCAGCTGGATCGGGTCGTGCGCCTTCCAGGCCTCCACCTCGGCGTCGCCCCGGTAGCGGGTGGCGTCGTCGGCGTTGGTGTGGGCCTCGATGCGGTAGGTGACGGCCTCGATCATGGTCGGTCCGCCGCCGGCCCGGGCCCGCCGGACCGCCTCGGACAGCACCTCGTGCATGGCGGCGATGTCGTTGCCGTCGACGAGGCGGCCCGGCATCCCGTACCCCACGGCCTTGTGGGCCAGGGTCGGGGCGGCGGTCTGCTTGGCGAGCGGGACGGATATCGCGAAGCCGTTGTTCTGGACGAGGAAGACCACCGGCGCCTGCCAGACGGCGGCGAAGTTCATGGCCTCGTGGAAATCGCCCTCGCTGGTTCCGCCGTCGCCGACCATGGCGAGGGCGACCACGTCGTCGCCGCGCAGCCGCGCGGCGTGCGCCAGGCCGACCGCGTGCGGCAGCTGGGTGGCGAGGGGGGTCGACAGCGGGGCGATCCGGCGCTCGCGCGGGTCGTAGCCGGTGTGCCAGTCGCCGCGCAGGAGGGTCAGGGCCTCCACGGGGTCCAGTCCGCGCGCCACGGCCGCGAGGGTGTCGCGGTAGCTCGGGAACAGCCAGTCCTGCTCCTCCAGGACCATCGCGGCGGCAATCTCGCACGCCTCCTGACCCACGGTGGAGGGATATACGGCCAATCGGCCCTGCCGGGTGAGGGCGGTGGCCTGGGCGTTGTAGCGGCGGCCGCGCACCAGCTCGGCGTAGCACCGGCGCATCAGCTCGGGGTCGAGCCGGTCTGCGGCCGGGGTGCCCAGCACCCGGTACGGCTCGGGGTCCGGGAGCAGCGGGGCGGCATCCGTACGGGGCCTCCAGGCGGGCGGCGGGGTGGAGCGGTGGGACGCACCGGCACCGGGCAGCTCTTGGACCGTCATGGCGGCGTACACCTCCTCGTGGGAAGCGGGCGGGGAGGGCCCCGGGTGTGAGGCCCCTCACCTACCGATTGTTCGGTTGTCCGCGCAATTTGGCTACAGGCAGCCCCAGGCTGTGGACAAAGTGGCGGCGGGGCCCTGGGATGGGTGCAGGACGTCCAGGAGAGGCAGGCAGCGGGCGATGGCGGATGAACAAATGGCCGGAGCGGGTTCCGGAGTGGTGCCCGGGGCGGGGGGCGCATCCGGGGGCGCACTCCCGGGTACCGGCGCACCGGCGGGCCCGCCGGTGCCGCCCGGAGCGCCCGGACCGGGCGGACCGCCCGGACCGCCGCGCCCCCTCGACTCCATCGACCGCTCGATCGTGCGCCTGCTCCAGGCGGACGGCCGCGCCTCGATACGGTCCGTCGCCGAGCAGGTCCACGTCTCCCGGGCCAACGCCTACGCCCGCATCAACCGGCTCATCGACGACGGCGTGATCCGGGGCTTCACCGCCCGCGTCAACCACGAGCGCGCCGGGCAGGGCGCCTCCGCCTACATCACCCTGAAGATCGTCCAAAACTCCTGGCGGACGGTCCGCGAGCAGCTCCGCGAGCTCCCGGGCGCCGCCCACATCGCCCTGGTCAGCGGCGATTTCGACGTCCTGCTCCTGGTCCACACCCCCGACAACCGCACCCTGCGCGAGCTGGTCCTGACCCGCCTCCAGTCCATCCCGGAGGTCCTCTCCACCCGCACCCTGCTGGTCTTCGAGGAAACGGACCTGCTGGCCCGCGACCCGTCCGCGGGCCCGACGATCTCCGAGGACTGAGCCTCCGCCCCGCCCTGCCCCGCCCCGCCTGCGCCGAGCCGGAGGCCGGGCGTGCGCCCGGTCAGCGCTGGGTGCGCAGGCCGTCCAGGGCCATGCTGACCACCGCGTCCGCCAGCTGGTCCGAGGTGGTGCCCGGGTGCGGGCGGTACCACTCGACCAGGGAGTTGACCATGCCGAAGAGGAGGCGGGTGGCGAGGCGGATGTCCACGTCCGCCCGCAGGTCGCCCTCGGCGGCGGCGGCCTTCAGGAGCTCCGCGACCTGGTGGTCGAACTCGCGGCGCCGCTCCAACGCCCAGCGCTCGGTGCGGGTGTTTCCCCGGACCCGCAGCAGCAGCGTCACGTACGGCAGTTCCGCGACGAGGACCTCGACCGTGCGCCGGGTGACGTACTCGACGCGCTCGACCGCGCGTCCCCGTACCGCCCCGGGCTCGCCCAGCACCGCGAAGAGCTCGTCCAGCGCCCGGCTGACGGCCCGGTGGAGCAGCTCCTCCTTGCCCGCGACGTGGTGGTAGATCGAGGACTTGGAGATGCCGGCGGCCTTGGAGAGGTGCTCCATCGAGGTGCCGTCGTAGCCGCGCTCGTTGAAGACCTGGACGGCGACGGACAGGAGGGTCTCGGGCGTGTAGGTGTCCCGCTTGGCCGTCGTCATTCCGTCTCCCCCGCCTCGTCGTACGCCTCGTCCCCGTCCTCGGCGTCTTCCTCCCCCGCCGCGTACCCCAGCTTGTACAGCGCCAGCGAGGGCGCGTACCGGCCGCCCGGACAGCGCGCGTCGAGGTGGTGCAGCAGGTCGTACGCCCAGTCGCGGCCGAGCCGGTCGTGCCATTCGGCGGGGCCCGCGGGGTAGTTGACCCCGAGCCTCATCGCCGTGTCGATGTCCTCGGCGACCGCCACCCCGCGCGCGACGGCATCGGCGGTGAGGTCGATCAGCATCGCGACGGTCCGGGCCACGATCATGCCGGGGACGTCGCCGATGACGGAGACCTTCTTGCCGAGCTTCTGGAACAGCCCGACGGCCTCCGCGAGGGTCCGCTCGCTGGTGTCCTCGCTCACCGAGAGCGCGACGCGGGTCGCGGCGCGGTAGTCGAAGGCGAGGTCGAAGTAGACGACGTCGGCGAACTCGATCGAGGTCTTGCCGTCGGCGAGCACGAGCTGCCCCTCGCCGGGGAGCTGGATGTACGGGCCCCCGTGGCCGACGGCCGTGACCGCGATCCCGGCCTCCTCCAGGAGCTCGGTGAGGCCGGCGGCGGGCCCGAGGTCGCCGACCACGGTGACCGCGCCCGGAGCGTCCTCGGGTCCGGCCGTGTGCGGGGCCGGGGCCTTCGCGTCCGGGCCGTACGGGTACCAGCCGTGCCCCGACTTGCGGCCGAGGCGGCCCGACTGGACCAGCCGGCGCTGCGCGAGGGACGGGGTGAACTTGGGGCTGCGGAAGAAGGACTCCCACACGGAGCGGGTGACGGCCTCGTTGACATCCTGGCCGATCAGGTCGGTCAGCGCGAAGGGGCCCATCTTGAAGCCGCCGCTCTCGCGGAGCACGGCGTCGATGGTGGCCGGATCGGCGCCCTGCTCCTCGTACACCGCGAAGGCCTCGGCGTAGAAGGGGCGGGCGATCCGGTTGACGATGAAGCCCGGGGTGTCGGCGCAGCGCACCGGCGTCTTCCCCCAGCCCAGCACGGTGCGGTACGCGCGCTCGGCGGCGGCCGGTTCGGTCGCGAACCCGGAGACCACCTCGACCAGCGGGAGCAGCGGGGCCGGGTTGAAGAAGTGCAGGCCGAGGAAGCGGCCGGGGTGCGCGAGGCCCGCGGCGAGCTCGGTGACGGAGAGGGAGGAGGTGTTGGTGGCCAGCAGCGCGTCCGGCGAAACCACCTCTTCGAGTGCGGCGAACAGCGCGCGCTTGACGGAGGCGTCCTCGACGACCGCCTCGACGACGAGGGCGGCGCCCGCCAGCCCGGACAGTTCGGCCGCCGAATCGATTCGGCCGATCGCGTCCTCGGCCTCGGCCCGATCCAGCCGGCCCTTGGCGGCCATCCGCTCGACGCGGTCCTGCACGAAGCCGACCGCGTCGGCGGCGAGGACGGCGTCGATGTCGTAGAGCAGCACGCGGTGACCTGCGAGAAGGGCGACCTGGGCGATGCCCTGCCCCATGGTCCCCGCGCCGACTACCGCCACTGTGCGGGACCGCTCGATTGCTGTCATGACCCGATCCTCCCGCACCGACTTGTCCACAGGCCCGCCGGGCCCTCTTGTCCCGACCGATCGTTCGGTTACTCTAACTCCAGTCTGCTCTTCTTCATCCCTTCTTGCCCGACCCGATCGCCTGATCCCGCCCGGCTCAACGAGGAGTTGGTCCCTGATGGCCGCCGAGCTCACCGTCCCCCAGCTGTCCGCCAAGCACCGGCCCACCCTGGACCAGGCCCTGGCCACGATCCGCAGCCGCGCCTACTGGTCCCCGCACCCCGAGCACCCCAAGGCGTACGGGGAGACCGCCGGAGCCGACGGCCTCGCCGCCTTCGAGGCGCTGCGCGGCACCCGGCTCGACCTCGGGCAGCCCGGCACCGACGACTGGACGGGCGCGGAGACCTCCCCGTACGGCGTGGAGCTCGGCGTCGAGTACCCGCACGTGGACCCGGACGTGCTGCTGCCCGCGATGCGGGCCGGCATGGCGGCCTGGCGGGACGCCGGTCCGGAGACCCGCGCCCTGGTCTGCATCGAGATCCTGGCCCGGATCTCCGCGCGGACGCACGAGTTCGCGCACGCGGTCATGCACACCAGCGGCCAGGCCTTCATGATGGCGTTCCAGGCGGGCGGCCCGCACGCGCAGGACCGCGGCCTGGAGGCGGTTGCCTACGCGTACGAGGAGCAGACCCGGGTCCCGGGGCAGGCCGACTGGTCGAAGCCGCAGGGCAAGAAGGACCCGCTGGAGCTGGGCAAGACCTTCACGGCCGTCCCGCGCGGGATCTCCCTGATGATCGGCTGCAACACCTTCCCCACCTGGAACGGCTACCCGGGGATCTTCGCCTCCCTCGCCACGGGCAACCCGGTGCTGGTCAAGCCGCACCCGCGCGCCGTGCTCCCGCTGGCGCTGACCGTCCAGGTGGCCCGCGAGGTCCTCGCGGGCGCCGGCTTCGACCCGAACCTGGTGGCGCTGGCGGTGGAGCGGCCGGGCGAGGGCATCGCCAAGGAGCTCGCCGTCCGCCCCGAGATCAAGGTCATCGACTACACCGGGTCCACCGAGTTCGGCGAGTGGCTCGAGGCCAACGCCCGCCAGGCGCAGGTCTACACGGAGAAGGCCGGCGTCAACACCGTCGTCCTGGACTCCACCGACGACTACAAGGGGATGCTGTCCAACCTGGCCTTCTCGCTGTCCCTGTACAGCGGCCAGATGTGCACCACCCCGCAGAACCTGCTGATCCCGCGCGACGGCATCGAGACGGACGCCGGGCACAAGTCGTACGACGAGGTCGTCGCGGACCTCGCCGGCTCGGTCGGCGGTCTCCTCGGCGACGACGCCCGGGCCAACGCGCTGCTCGGCGCGCTGGTCAACCCGGACGTCAAGGCCCGTCTGGAGGCGGCGGCCGGGCTCGGCGAGGTCGCGCTGGCCTCGCGCGAGATCACGCACCCGGAGTTCCCGGGAGCCGTCGTGCGCACGCCGGTGATGGTGAAGCTGGACTCCTCCAAGCCGGACGAATCCGCCCCCTACCTCTCCGAGTGCTTCGGCCCGGTCTCCTTCGCGGTGGCGGTCGACTCCACGGCGGACGCCCTCGAACTGCTGCGGCGCACAGTCCGCGAGAAGGGCGCGATGACGGTCGGGGCGTACACGACCTCCGCGGACACCGAGCGGGCCATCGAGGAGGTCTGTCTGGAGGAGTCGGCGCAGCTCTCGCTGAACCTGACGGGCGGGGTCTATGTGAACCAGACCGCGGCCTTCTCCGACTTCCACGGTTCGGGCGGCAACCCCGCGGCGAACGCGGCGCTGTGCGACGGGGCGTTCGTCTCCAACCGCTTCCGCGTGGTGGAGGTCCGCCGCCAGGCCTAGACCGGCTCTTCCGGATCCTGCCGGGGCCCGCCCCAGTGGAAGAGGGCCATCGCCACGCTGGTGGCCAGGTTGTAGCTGGAGACCTGCGGGCGCATCGGCAGGGACACCAGGTGGTCGGCGCGGGCGCGGAGCTCGGGCGAGATGCCGTGGCGTTCCGAGCCGAAGGCGAGCAGGGCGTCGTCCGGGAGGGTGAGGGCACGGATGTCCTCGCCCTCCGGGTCGAGCGCGTACAGCGGGCCCGGCGGCAGGGTGTCGAGGTCCACCCGGTCCACGGTGGTGGCGTAGTGCAGTCCCGCTCCGGCACGGACCACGTTGGGATGCCAGGGGTCGAGGTCGCCGCGGGTGACGACGCCGGTGGCGCCGAAACCGGCGGCGAGGCGGACGACGGCGCCGACGTTGCCGAGGTTGCGGGGGTTGTCGAGGACGACGACCGGGGCCGTCCTGGGCAGCGCGGCGAGCCGGGCCAGCCCTTCTGCGCGGCTCGGCCGGACCGCGAGGGCCGCCACCCCGGTGGGGTGCACCCGGCCCCCGCCCAGCAGCGCCTTCAGCGGTGCCCGGCGCACCAGCCGGGCGACGTCCGCCGCCACGTCCGGAGCCAGCTCGTGCGCGAGGTCCCGTACGGCATCCGGCTCGTCGGCGACGGCGATGCGCACGTCCGCCCCGAAGCGCAGGGCGTGCTTGAGCGCGTGGAACCCGTCGAGGAGGACGAGGTCCTCCCGCGCGGCTGCCTCCCGCCACTGCCGTTCGGTGCCGTCCGTGACCTGGGGATCTTCGGGATCCGCGTGCTGCTCGCTCATACCGCCGAGCCTACGGTCCCCGGCCGTTCCTCCCGC
The DNA here is from genome assembly GCF_003287935.1 of Streptomyces sp. ICC1. Classification (GTDB taxonomy): domain Bacteria; phylum Actinomycetota; class Actinomycetes; order Streptomycetales; family Streptomycetaceae; genus Streptomyces; species Streptomyces tritrimontium. The sequence continues at coordinate 725,128 of NZ_CP030287.1, read as the reverse complement.
TCCCGCTCCGGGCCGGGCCCCGGCTCAGCCTCCGCCTCCGCCTCCACCTCCGGAGCGGGCCGGCGGCCGCGCGGGCGCAGCGCCGCGGCGCGCGCGCCGAGCCAGAGCAGGAACGCCGTCGGCAGGAAGACCGCGTCCGCGGCGATCATCGCCAGCGAGAAGAACGGCAGCCCGAGCAGCACGGCGATCCCCACGTGCTCCAGCATCATCAGCGCCAGCAGCACGTTCTTGATCCGCCGGTTGAACAGCGTGAACGGGAAGGCCACCTGGACGGCGACCGTCCCGTACGACAGCAGCATGACCAGCGTGCCGCTGCCCGCCAGGAAGGCCGAAAGCCCGGGCCACGGGGTGAAGTAGTCCAGGCCCAGCGGGTAGTACAGGGCGGTGCCGTCCTGCCAGCGCGAGCCCTGGATCTTGTACCACCCGGCCGTCGCGTAGATCAGGCAGACCTCCGCCATGATCACCAGCATCCCGGCGTTGTGCACCAGGTTGGCCAGGACGTCGAGGACCGCGCGGCCCTCCCCCTCCGGTTCGTGGCGGTCGACCATCCACCACAGCGCGGCGAGCACCCACAGCGCCGCGAAGGCCACCAGCCAGCCGGTGGTGAACCGGTCGGTCACCGCCCCGTACGCGAACACCGCGCCGAGCACGCCCCACAGCACCGGCCCCGCGGGCCCTGCCGAGGCACTGCCGAGCCGGCGGGCGCGGCGGGCGTCCAGCGACCACACGCGGGCGCAGCGGGTCAGGACGAGGTAGATCGCCATCAGGTGGATGACGTTGTCCCCGCCGTCGCCCATGAAGACGCTGCGGTTCTGCAGGGACAGCACCCCGACCATGAACAGCACGGACGTCGCCCGGGTGCGCCAGCCCAGCAGCAGCAGCGCGCTCGACAGCACGGAGACGGCGTAGACGATCTCGAACCAGAGGGACGAGTCCGACCACATCAGCACCGTGAAGGCGTGGTTCGAGTCGATCAGCCGGCGCGCCAGCTCCCAGCTCCAGGGGCCGTCCGGCCCGTAGAGCTCGTGGCGGTACGGGAACTCGCGCAGCAGGAAGAACAGCCAGGTGCCGGCGAAGCCGATGCGGACCACGGCGCTCTGGTGGGGGCCCAGAGCCTGACCGGTGACCTTGGCCAGGGCCCGCCCGGCGGCGGTCCGCCAGGCCGTGAGTCGCCCGTCCGTGGCCTGCCCGGCCGTGGCCCGCCCGCCGTGGCCCGCCCGTCCGTGGCCTGCCCGGCCGTGGCCTGCCCGGCCGTGGCCTGCCCGGCCGTGGCCCGCGGGCCGCCGCTCACACCGTCCACCACGGCAGCTCCCGGTAGTACGTCTGGGTGTCGGTTTGCTCGTCGGACCACTCGGGCGCGCGGACCGCCGTCGTCGCCGCGCGCAGCTGGATCCGTACGATCCGGCCCACGGCGAGGCGCCCGCCCTTGCCCACGGCCATGTCGGCCTCCGTCCGGGGGTCGAGGCGGTCCAGCGCGATGCGGCGCAGGTACTGCTCCGCGAGTTCGCCGCGCTCGCCGTTCGCCTTGTTGTCCTCGTCGTGCGAGCCGGTGAAGAAGTCCCAGGCCCGGCGGAGCTCGTTCTGCTCGGTGTGGCTCGGCAACAGGCTGTGGCGGATGGCCCGCCCGTCCTCGGCGGACAGGTCGCGCCAGTTGCCGACGACCAGCAGGCCCTCGTCCGTCCGCACCTCCACGCGCACCTCGACGGAGATGTTCTGCTGGAGCGGGTTGGGTGCGAAGAGCTTCCAGTTCTGTTCGAACTCGGGATAGACCCAGCCGTCGACCGTCTCCGCGTGCTGCTTGCTCACCGTGTTGGACGGCGCGACGTGCAGGAAGACCAGCGCCAGGTGCCAGCAGGCGGCCACGGCGACCGCACCGAGGGCGAGGGCGGCGACGACCCGGTACGGGGCGGACAGACCGGCGATCCCGGGTGCCCTGGGCGGGGGCGGTGCGTGGGGCGGCGCGGTGGGCGGTGCATGGGGCGGTGCGGCGAGCGGTGCGGCGGGTGGTGGTGCGTCCCCTTCCGCAGGCTCGTGCTCGTTCGAATCCATCCCGCCCCGATCATCTGGCGTCCACAGGGTTGACCACAGAGGTTGACACCCTACGGGCCGTCGTCCCACCATTGAAGGGCATGAACCGAACGATCGGTCGGTCGGGCGGACGAGGCGGAAAAGACTCCTGACAGGGGGCCGTGATGGTGGCAGTGACCCCGGCAGTGACCTCGGGGGCGGGGCAGGACGCGGGACGGGATGCCGGGATCGGCGTGAGCGCCGACCTCGGCGCCCAGCTCGCGGCGGCCTTCGATGCCGCCGTGGCGGCCGATGAGCGCGTGGAGCCGCGCGACTGGATGCCCGACGAGTACCGCGCCACCCTGGTCCGCCAGATGGCCCAGCACGCCCATTCCGAGATCATCGGCATGCAGCCCGAGGCGAACTGGATCACCCGCGCGCCCTCACTGCGCCGCAAGGCCATCCTGATGGCCAAGGTGCAGGACGAGGCCGGCCACGGCCTGTACCTGTACAGCGCCGCCGAGACGCTGGGCACCAGCCGCGACGAGCTCCTCGACAAACTCCACGCCGGGAAGCAGAAGTACTCCTCGATCTTCAACTACCCCACGCTGACCTGGGCCGACGTCGGCGCCATCGGCTGGCTCGTGGACGGCGCGGCGATCACCAACCAGGTCCCGATCTGCCGCTGCTCCTACGGGCCGTACGCGCGGGCCATGGTCCGGATCTGCAAGGAGGAGTCCTTCCACCAGCGCCAGGGGTACGAGCTGCTCCTCGCCCTCTCGCGGGGCACCGAGGCCCAGCACGCGATGGCGCAGGACGCCGTCGACCGGTGGTGGTGGCCCTCCCTGATGATGTTCGGCCCGCCCGACGCCGAGTCGGGGCACTCGGCGCAGTCGATGGCCTGGCGGATCAAGCGGCACTCCAATGACGAGCTGCGCCAGCGCTTCGTCGACATCGCCGTCCCGCAGGCCGAGTCGCTGGGCCTGACCCTGCCCGACCCGGACCTGAAGTGGAACGAGGAGCGCGGGCACCACGACTTCGGAGCGATCGACTGGACGGAGTTCTGGGAGGTCCTCAAGGGCAACGGCCCGTGCAACGAGGAGCGGATCGGGCAGCGCCGCGCGGCGCACGAGGAAGGCGCCTGGGTGCGCGACGCGGCCGCCGCGTACGCGCGGAAGCAGGCGGCGGCCACAGCAGCGGCAACAGCAACCACCACCACCGGAAGCGAGGCGCGGGTATGACGCAGAACTGGCCCCTGTGGGAGGTGTTCGTCCGCTCGCGGCGCGGCCTCTCGCACACGCACGCGGGCAGCCTGCACGCCCCCGACGCGGAGATGGCCCTGCGCAACGCCCGCGATCTCTACACCCGGCGCGGCGAGGGCATCTCCATCTGGGTCGTGCCCTCCACCGAGATCACCGCCTCCTCGCCGGACGAGCGGGACCCGTTCTTCGCCCCGTCCGCCGACAAGCCCTACCGGCACCCCACCTTCTACGAGATCCCCGAGGGGGTGAACCACCTGTGACCAGCACCGGCACCGGCAGCGGCCTCAGCACCGGCCTCAGCACCGAAGCGGGTCCCGTCGCCGAGGCGGCCCCCGCGGCCCCCACCGCCGCCGTCCTCGCCCTCGGCGACGACGCGCTGATCCTCTCCCACCGCCTCGGCGAGTGGGCGGGCCGCGCACCCGTCCTGGAGGAGGAGGTCGCCCTCGCCAACATCGCCCTCGACCTGCTCGGACAGGCGCGCGTCCTGCTGTCGATGGCGGGCGACGAGGACGAGCTGGCGTACCTGCGCGAGGAGCGGTCCTTCCGCAACCTCCAGCTGGTCGAGCAGCCCAACGGCGACTTCGCCCACACCATCGCGCGCCAGCTCTACTTCTCGCTCTACCAGCACGAGCTCTACGGGGAGCTCGCGCTCGGCGACGGCCCGTTCGGGCCGCTCGCCGCGAAGGCGGTCAAGGAGACGGCCTACCACCGCGACCACGCCGAGCAGTGGACGCTGCGGCTCGGCGACGGGACCGCGGAGAGCCGGGCCCGGATGCGCGCCGGGCTGGACGCGCTGTGGAGGTACACCGGGGAGATGTTCCGGCCGGTGGACGGTCTCGACGGGGCCGACGGCATCGACTGGGCCGCCCTGGAGGGCCGCTGGCTGGCCGCCCTGGGCGCCGTCCTGGAGCGGGCCGGGCTGGAGCTGCCCCAGGGCCCGCGCCACGGCGCCTGGGCCGCCGGAGCCGGCCGGCAAGGACTGCACACCGAGCCGTTCGGCCGCCTGATCGCGGAGATGCAGCACCTGCACCGCAGCCACCCGGGGGCATCGTGGTGACCGAGGGCCAGACCCGGCTCGAGGTGGAGCTGGCCGCGCTGGCCGGCTCCGTCCCCGACCCCGAGCTGCCCGTGCTCACCCTCGCCGAGCTCGGCGTGATGCGCGGGCTGCGGATGTTCGAGGACGGCCACGTCGAGGTCACCCTCACCCCCACGTACACCGGCTGCCCGGCCATCGAGGCCATGTCCGAGGACATCGAGCGGGTCCTGACCGGCCACGGCATACCGGACGTCCGGGTGCGCACCGTCCTGGCCCCCGCCTGGTCCACCGACGACATCAGCGCCGAGGGCCGCCGCAAGCTGGCCGAGTTCGGCATCGCCCCGCCGCGGCCGCACTCCGCCGGCGGACCGGTCCCGCTCACCCTGTCCGTCCGCTGCCCCCAGTGCGGATCGACCGACACCGAGCTGCTCAGCCGGTTCTCCTCCACCGCATGCAAGGCGCTGCGCCGCTGCACCGCCTGCCGCGAACCGTTCGACCACTTCAAGGAGCTGTAGATGGCCGTGTCACCGCCGTCGCCCACGCCGGGGTCCGCGAGCCCGGCGAGCCCGGCGCGCCCCGCGCGCCACGGCGCGTTCCACACCTTGACGGTGGCGGCGGTCGACCGGCTCACCGAGGACTCCGTGGCGCTGACCCTCGCCGTCCCGCCGGAGCTGCGCGCCGAGTACCGGCACGCCCCCGGCCAGCACCTCACCCTGCGCCGGCAGTCCCCCGGCGGGTCCGGCGGCCCCGACAGCCCCGGCACGTCAGAGGTGCGCCGTACGTACTCGATCTGCTCCCCCGCGCCCGCCGCCGACGGGCCGGGCCCCGCGACCCTGCGCGTCGGGGTGCGGCTGGTGGAGGGCGGGGAGTTCTCCACGTTCGCCCACAAGGAGATCACCGCCGGGGACACCCTGGACGTGATGGTCCCGGCCGGGCGGTTCGTCCTGGACCCGGCGGCCGCCCCGCCCGCCGCGCACTATGCCGCGATCGTCGGCGGCAGCGGGATCACCCCGGTGCTGTCGATCGCCGCCACCCTGCTGGCGGCCCGGCCCGACGCCCGGTTCTGCCTGGTGCGCAGTGACCGCAGCGCGGCCTCGACGATGTTCCTGGAGGAGGTCGCCGACCTCAAGAACCGCCATCCCGACCGGTTCCAGCTGGTCACCGTCCTGTCCCGGGAGGAGCAGGAGGCCGGGCTGCCCTCGGGGCGGCTCGGCGAGGAGCGGCTGACGGAGCTGCTGCCCGCGCTGCTGCCGGTCGCGGAGGTGGCGGGCTGGTTCCTGTGCGGGCCGTACGGGCTGGTGACCGGGGCAGAGCGGGCCCTGGGCGCACTCGGGGTGGTGCGGACCCGGGTCCACGAGGAGGTCTTCCACGTCGAGGACACCGCCCCGTCGGTGCCCGCCGACAAGGCCGGCGCCCCGGCCGGCGCCACCCACGCCCGGGTCACGGCCCGGCTCGACGGCCGCTCGGGCACCTGGCCGGTCCGGGAGGGCGAGTCCCTGCTCGACGCGGTGCTGCGGGCCCGCGCGGACGCCCCGTACGCCTGCAAGGGCGGGGTGTGCGGCACCTGCCGGGCGTTCGTGGTGACGGGCGAGGTGCGGATGGACCGGAACTTCGCCCTGGAGGAGAAGGAGACGGAGGCCGGGTTCGTCCTGGCCTGCCAGTCGCACCCGGTGTCGGAGGAAGTGGAGATCGACTTCGACCGCTGAGCGGCCCTCCGCGCCGCCCCCCTGTCCATTTTCAAGAACGTGTTCTATCTTGACGCACCGTCAGACAGAGCACGTTCCGGGCACGCGGGAGGACAGGCAGTGGACTTCACCTTCACCGAGGAGCAGCAGGCCGCCGTCGAGGCGGCCAAGGCCGTCTTCGCGGGCGTGGCCCCCGACAGCGTGCCCAGTCCGGCGCTCACCCCGAGGGCCGTCGCCGAGGAGTTCGACCGCGCGCTGTGGGCCAAGCTCGCGGGCTCCGACCTGCTGAGCCTGGTCCTCGCCGAGCAGCACGGCGGCCCCGGACTCGACGCGATCGCCCTGTGCCTGGTGCTGCGCGAGGCGGGCCGGGTGCTGGCCCGGGTGCCGCTGCTGGAACACTGCGCCACCGCCATGGCCGTCCAGGCCCACGGCAGCCCGGAACTGGCCGGCGCCCTGCTGCGCGAGGCCGGGCAGGGCAGCGTGGTCCTCACCGTCGCCGCGCACGGCCGCAGCGGCCACGACCCGGCCGAACTGGCCGTCACCGCACGGCGGGACGGCGCGGAGTGGGTGCTGGAAGGGGTGCAGACCTCGGTCGCCTGGGGGCACAACGCCGACTGGATCGCCGTACCGGCCCACACCGGGGAGGGCGAGAGCGTCCTCGCGCTCGTCCCCCGCCCCGCCGAGGGCCTGTCCCTCGCGGAGCAGTACTCCACCAGCGGGGAGCGGCTCGCCGAGGTCACCCTCGACGGCGTACGGGTCCCGGCCGCGCACCTCATCGACGCCCCCGGGGCCTGGGACCACCTGCGCCAGCTCCTCGCCACCGGGACCTGCGCGCTCGCGCTCGGCCTCGGCGAGGGCGTCCTCGCCATGACCAGCCAGTACACCGGCAAGCGCGAGCAGTTCGGCTTCCCGGTGGCCACCTTCCAGGCCGTCGCCGTCCAGGCCGCCGACCGCTACATCGACCTGCGCGCCATGGAGGTCACCCTCTGGCAGGCCGCCTGGCGGCTCGACGCGTCCACGGGCGGGGCGGGCGGCCCGCTGCCGAGCGCCGGCGACGTGGCCGTGGCCAAGATCTGGGCCTCCGAGGGCGTACGGCGCGTCGTGCAGACCGCGCAGCACCTGCACGGCGGCTTCGGCGCCGACACCGACTATCCGCTCCACCGCTACCACGCGTGGGCCAAGCAGCTGGAGCTCCAGCTCGGCCCGGCCGCCGTGCACGAGGAGGCGCTGGGCGACCTGCTGGCCGCCCACCCCCTCGCCTGAGGCAGGCGTCAGACGTCAGACGTCAGGCGTCAGACGACGAAGCCCGGGGCGCCCGCGTCGGTGACGACCGGGCGGCCCGCGGCCTCCCAGTCCTGCATGCCGCCGGCCACGTTCACGGCGTCGATGTCCTGGCCCCGCAGGTACTGGGCCACCTGGGCGGAGCGCCCGCCGACCCGGCACATCACGTAGACCGGGCGCTCGTCCTCGATCTTCTCGGTCAGCTCACCGATGCGCGCCACGAACTCGCTCATCGGGATGTGCAGCGCACCCTCGGCATGGCCGGCCGCCCATTCGTCGTTCTCCCGAACATCGAGGACGAAGGCCTCGGAGGGCAGTGCGGAGGCGGCCACCGAGGGAAGCGGTCCGGAGTTCATGTCTGTCGCCTTCTCTCGTCACGGATAGGTGAGCCAACCTATCCGAAGCGGCCGCGCACCCCCTACGGAGTGCCCAGCGCCGCCAGCTCCGCCTCGCGCTTCTCCACGTCGCCGAGCAGCTGCTCGGCGATCTCCTCCAGCAGCCGGTCCGGATCCTCCGGGGCCATCCGCAGCATCGACCCGATCGCGCTCTCCTCGAGCTCCCGGGCCACCAGCGACAGCAGTTCCTTGCGCCGCGAGAGCCACTCCAGCCGCTCGTACAGCTCCTCGCTCTCGCTCAGCCGCTGCTCGGCCGGCGCCGGGCCGGCCGCCCACTCCTGCGCCAGCTCGCGCAGCAGCTGCTCCTCGCCGCGCCCGTAGGCGGCGTTGACCCGCACGATGAACGCATCGCGCCGCTCGCGCTCGGCCTCGTCCTGGGCCAGGTCCGGATGCGCCTGGCGGACCAGCTCGCGGTAGAGGCGGCGGACCTCCTCCGAGGGGCGCACCCGCTCCGGCGGCCGCACCTGGCGGTCGGTGAGCATCGCGGACGCGTCGTCGGGCATCCCGTCCGAGTCCAGCCAGTCGTGGAACAGCTCCTCCACCCCGGGCATCGGCATCACCAGCGAACGGGCATCGCGGGCCCGGCGCAGGTCCTCCGGGTCCCCGGTGCGCGCCGCCTTCGCCTCCGCGATCAGGGCGTCCAGCTCGTCGAGGCGCGAGTACATCGGGCCGAGCTTCTGGTGGTGCAGGCGGGAGAAGTTCTCCACCTCCACCCGGAAGGTCTCCACGGCGATCTCGAACTCGATCAGTGCCTGCTCGGCGGCCCGCACGGCGCGCTCCAGCCGCGCTTCGGGCCGTTCGTCGGCAGCGGGGCCCGGGCCTTGACCGGGGCCGGGCTCGGGCGCTTCGGGAACTGTCTGCTCGCTCACCCGGCCAGCCTAAGGCCCTGCCGCCCGGGTGTTTCACGTGAAACATCCACCGGTTTCACGTGAAACATCACCCCGTGGTGCTCAGACTCCGGACTCCGCCGCGATCCGTCCGGACCGCACCGCCGCCACCAGCACGGCGTGGTCGGCCTCGCTCCGGTCGGCGTAGGCCACGGCGAAGGCTGCCATCGCCTCGTCCAGCTCCTCGTTCTTCCCGCAGTAGCCGGCCAGCAGCCGCGGATCGGCGCTGTGCGCGTGGGCCCGCGCCAGCAGGGCTCCGGTCATCCGCCCGTAGTCGTCGAACTGCTCGACGGCCAGCGCCGCCGGGTCCACGCTGCCCTTGCGGTTGCGGAACTGGCGGACCTGGAAGGGCCGCCCCTCCACCGTCGTCCAGCCCAGCAGGTTGTCGGACACCACCTGCATCCGCTTCTGCCCGGCCACCACCCGGCGGCCCTCGTGCTCCTCCGGCGGGGAGACGAAGCCGAGCCCGGGCAGGTGCGGCAGCAGCACCGAGGGCCGGGCCTCCTTCACCTGGAGGACCAGCGCCTCGCCCCGGTGGTCCAGCAGCAGCACCACGTAGGAGCGGGTGCCGACGCTGCCGGTGCCCACCACCCGGAAGGCCACGTCGTGGATCGCGTACCGGGCCAGCAGCGGATGCCGGTCCCCCTGGAGCGTCTCCAGGTACGGGCCCAGCGCGGCCGCCACGGCGGCCGCCTCCCCGTCCCCGACCCGGCGCAGCACCGGCAGCGCGTCCACGAAGGCCCGGCCCCCGTCGGGCGTGGCCTCGGTGGACCGGGCGGCGAACCGGGCGGAGGTGTTGTTGCGGGCCTTCTCCGAGACCCGCTCCAGGGTGCCCAGCAGGTCCCGGGCGTCGGTGTGCGAGACCAGCTCCTCGTCCGCGATGGCGTTCCACGCGTCCAGGGCGGACAGCCTGGCCAGCAGCCGCATGGTGCGCCGGTAGGCGCCGGCCGCGTCGCGCGCGGCCGCCCGGCAGGTGTCCTCGTCCGCGCCGGCCACCCGGCCGGCCAGCACCAGCGAGGTCGCCAGCCGCTTGAGGTCCCACTCCCACGGACCGAAGACGGTCTCGTCGAAGTCGTTGAGGTCGATGACGAGCCGGCCGCGCGCATCCCCGTACAGGCCGAAGTTGGCCGCGTGGGCGTCGCCGCAGATCTGCGCGCCGACCCCGGTCACCGGGCCGCCGGAGAGGTCGTGAGCCATCAGCCCGGCCGCCCCGCGCAGGAACGCGAAGGGGTTCGCGGCCATCCGTCCGACGCGTATCGGCGTCAGCCCGGCGACCCGGCCGGCATTGGACTCCTCCACCGCGCGCACCGCGTCGGGGCGGTCCGCCGGGGCCTCGAAGAGCGCGTGGGCCGACCGTGGCACGCGCGTGCGCAGCGCCTTGCCGGCCTCCCTGGTCGAGCCCTTCGCCGGTCCCGCGTCGAAGCGCGGTGCGAACCCCTCGACCCTCGGGATCCGTTGGTCCGACCCCGGCTCCACCACACGCGCTTCCGTTACCGCCGTCATGCGTTCCGCCCCCTGATCACCATCGGTTCGGCCCAGACCGTACCTAGAGCCCGGCGTCCCTGGCCAGCAGGGCCGCCTGAACCCGGTTCTCGCACTCCAGCTTGGCCAGGATCCGGCTCACGTACGTCTTCACCGTCGCCTCGCTCATGTGCAGCCGCCGGCCCGCGTCCGCGTTCGACAGCCCCTCCCCCAGCAACGCCAGTACACCGCGCTCGCGTTCGCTCAGCTCCGCCACCCGGCGCCGGGCCGCCTCGGCGCGCCCGGCGGACTGCCCGGACGCCAGCTGGTCCACCACGTGCCGGGTCGCCGCCGGGGACAGGTAGGCGTCCCCGGCCGCCGCCGCCCGCACGGCGCCGATCAGCTCGCCGGGCGCCGAGTCCTTCAGCAGGAACCCCGCGCCGCCCCCGCTCAGGGCCCGCAGCACGTTCTCCTTCTCCCCGAAGGTGGTCAGGATCAGCGCCCGCACCTCGGGCACCGCCCGGCCGAGCTCGTCCAGTGCCGTCAGCCCGTCCATGACCGGCATCTGGATGTCGAGCAGCACCACGTCCGGCCCGTGCGCGCGGGCCAGTTCCACCGCCTCCCGGCCGTTCGCCGCTTCCGCGACGACCTCGATGTCCGCCGCCGAGGTCAGGATCATCCTGATCCCGGCCCGGATCAGCGGCTCGTCATCCGCGATCACCACGCGGATCACCTTGGCTGTCACCCGTGCTCCCCTACTCGGCCTGGTACGCCTGCTTGTCGACGAGCTTGCCGTCCTTGAAGCAGAACCGGAAAACGCTGTTGCTGCCCAAGTCGGAATCATCGTCCGCCAGCAGGGCCACGCACGCGGCGCCCTGCGGGCGCGGCGGTCCCTTCCGGTCGAGCCCCTCGGTCAGGATGCTGTCCCCGCTCGGCAGCCGGGAACGCACCGCGTCCTCCGCCTCGCCGACCTGCACCCCGTCGTAGTCGGCCCGGCTGATCGTCGTGTCGCTCACCGAGCCCACGAGCAGCGCCACCGCCGCCCCGATCACGATCAGCAGCACCACCACGGCCGCGACCGCGATCCCACAGCCCAGCGCCACGCCCCCGGTCCGGCCGTTCCCGCGCAGCAGCTTGCGGTCGACGGCGACCCAGTCCACCGGCGCCGCGCCGATGCCCAGCACCTGCTGCCCGAAGTCGTCGGCGACCCCGCCCAGTCCGACCGCCCCGGCCCCGCTCTCCTGGGCCCCGGCCGGCTCGCTCCCGTACGGAAGCACCCCGGCGACCCGGAAACCGCCGTCCTCGGCGGCCCCCGCGTAGACCATGCCCCCGACCAGCCGGGCCCGTTCGCGCAGCCCCGTCAGCCCCTGCCCGCCGGACACCACCTCGCCGGCGCCCGGGCCGGCCGCCGGACCGTTGGCGATCTCCACCACCAGCGAGTCGTCCTCGTAGCGCAGTTCCACCGTGATCGGCGCCCCCGGAGCGTGCTTGTAGGCGTTGGTCAGCGCCTCCTGAGCGATCCGGTACGCCGCGTGGTCGCACGCGGCGACCAGCGGCCGGGGCCGCCCCGCCGTGGTGAGCCGTACGTCGGTCCCCGCGATCCGTGCCGCCTCCACGATCCCGGAGATGCCCGCCACCCCGCGCGCGGCCGGCTGCGCCTCCTCCGCCGACGGCGCCTCGACCCCGTCCCGCAGGATGCCGACGACCTCGCGCAGCTCGTGCATGGCCGCGACGGAGGCCTGCCGCAGCACGCCCACCGCCTCGCGCTGCCGGTCGGTCAGCACCGGATCGACCTCCAGCGCACCGGTGTGCACCGAGATCAGCGCGAGCTGGTGGCCGAGGCTGTCGTGCATGTCCTGGGCGATGCGCTGGCGTTCGCGCAGCCGGGCCTGCCCGGCGACCATCGCCCGCTCGCGCAGCAGTTGGGCGTTGCGCTCCTGGAGGGCGCGCAGCAGCGTATTGCGCTGGGACCAGTAGCGGCTGGCCAGGCCGGGCATGACCACCATGGCCAGGAACATGAGCGTGCCGAAGACGAGGATCAGCACGGGGCGGCCCAGCGACCAGTCCTTGACCACGCTGAGGACGATGGTCGCCGCGAAGGCCGCGGTGAAGGCGCCCAGCGCCCGCCCGACGCCGACGATGCGCCGCCCCGCCGACCAGCCGAGCGGGATCGCCACCAGGAAGGCCCCGGGCAGGTAGACGCCCACCGCCGAGCCCGCCACCAGCGTGAGCACGGGCAGTCTCCGCCGCAGCAGGGTCAGCACCACCACGGCCACGACACTGGCCGCCATCCGCATCCCGGAGCCCTTGTCGAGCTCCTCGACGCCGAGCCCCATCAGCGCCAGTACCGCCGCCAGCGCCAGGTCCCCGGCCAGCGTGCGCCGGGTCCAGGGCTCGGGCCCCTTCAGCCAGTCCCATCCCGCACGTGCTCTCGCCGTCGCATCCACGCGCCCGACCCTAGACACCGCGGCCGACCCCGGTCTGCTCTCTTTCGTCGCGCCCCGCCCAACGAAAGTCTCCCGGCGCATCCCGCCCCGCCCGGCCCGGATTCGTACGGTTCGCGCGGGCAAAGCAAAACGGTCGCCATCGTGATTACGATGACGACCGTTTCGTCGTTGCCAAGAACACTTTTTTACCGGTGTTCCAAGTGCGCGAGGGGGGATTTGAACCCCCACGTCCCGAAGGACACTGGCACCTGAAGCCAGCGCGTCTGCCGTTCCGCCACTCGCGCAAGTGGCTACCAGTGGCTCTTCCCTTGCGGGCCGTTCCCCTGGCGACATCGGAACATTAGCACGTCGGAGGGGGTGGATTCACATCGCTTTCCGTGCTCCCCGGGGCACCCGTGCGGACCGCCCCTCCCGCACTCGGCTCCAGGTGCGGGACACTGTCCCGGGGCGCCCCTACGATCGCTTGTGAGGACCAACACTCCTGGGCTCGTGACCGATGGGGAACCACCCGAATCCGCCATGCGTGGATACGATCAGTAAGCAGTACAGGGCGACAACGACGGAGGAGGTGCCCCATGGGAGTCCTGAAGCGGTTCGAGCAGCGACTCGAAGGTCTGGTGAACGGCACCTTCGCCAAGGTGTTCAAGTCCGAGGTCCAGCCGGTGGAGATCGCCGGCGCCCTCCAGCGGGAGTGCGACAACAACGCGACCATCTGGAACCGGGAGCGGACGGTCGTCCCGAACGACTTCATCGTGGAGCTGAGCACGGGCGACTTCGAGCGCCTGAGCCCCTACTCGGGCCAGCTCGGCGACGAGCTCGCGGGCCTCGTCCGCGACTACGCCAAGCAGCAGCGCTACAGCTTCATGGGCACCATCAAGGTCCAGCTGGAGAAGGCGGACGACCTGGACACCGGGCTCTACCGGGTCCGCAGCCGTACGCTCGCCTCCAGCACCTCCCAGGCCCCCGGCCAGCCGGCTCCGGGCCAGGGGCACCAGGCCCCGCCGGCCCAGCCCGGCGGCTACGGGTACCCCCCGGTCTCCGCGCCGCCGATGCCGGCGGGACCGCCCCCGGGCGGACCCGGCGCGCGCCGGCCGGCTCCCGGCGGACCGGGCCCCGCGGCTCCCGCGTCCCCCGGTGGCTCCGTGCGACGCCACTGGATCGAGATCAACGGCACCCGCCACCAGATCTCGCGCCCCACGCTCGTACTCGGCCGAAGCACCGAAGCCGATGTGCGGATCGACGACCCCGGCGTCTCGCGCCGGCACTGTGAGATCCGGACCGGAACGCCCTCGACGATCCAGGATCTAGGGTCCACCAACGGCATCGTGGTGGACGGGCAGCACACCACCCGCGCTACGCTCCGCGACGGTTCGCGGATCGTCGTGGGCAGCACCACCATCATTTATCGGCAAGCCGAAGGGTGAAGCGGGGGCAATGTCAGAGCTGACCCTGACGGTCATGCGGTTGGGTTTCCTGGCCGTTCTGTGGCTGTTCGTCATCGTGGCCGTCCAGGTCATCCGCAGCGATCTCTTCGGTACGAGAGTCACGCAGCGCGGTTCCCGGCGCGGCCAAAGCGCCACCGGCGCCCCGCAGCAGCAGGGCCGCCAGGCGGCGGCTCCACCGCAGCAGCGCCAGCGCCGCGGTGCGCCGACCAAGCTCGTCGTGTCCGAGGGCACCCTCACGGGTACCACGGTGGCCCTCGCGGGCCAGACGATCACCTTGGGCCGCGCCCACGACTCCACGATCGTGCTGGACGACGACTACGCCTCCAGCAGGCATGCCAGGATCTATCCCGACCGTGACGGTCAGTGGATCGTCGAGGATCTCGGGTCCACCAACGGCACGTATCTCGACCGGACCCGGCTGACCACTCCGACGCCCATTCCGCCGGGCGCCCCGATCCGCATCGGCAAGACCGTCATCGAGCTGCGGAAGTAGTACGAGAATGAGCGAGCGGAGCGAGCGAGCCGCAGCGGTCCGTCCCACCGGGGACACGGACCCGAGCGCGCTCCCGACCGGAGGGTGGGCAGTGTGGCTCGAGACCGGTTGTACCCGGAGGCAGCGTCGTCGACAGGGCAGGTGCGCATGAGTCTGTCCCTGCGGTTCGCCGCCGGATCGCACAAGGGCATGATCCGGGAGGGGAACGAGGACTCCGGCTACGCCGGGCCGCGCCTCCTCGCGATCGCCGACGGCATGGGCGGCCAGGCCGCCGGTGAAGTCGCCAGCTCCGAGGTGATCTCCGCCCTCGTCCAGCTCGACGACGACGTCCCGGGCTCCGACATGCTCACCGCGCTCAGCACGGCGGTGCAGCGCGCTAACGACCAGTTGCGCGCCATGGTCGAGGAGGACCCCCAGCTCGAGGGCATGGGCACCACGCTCACCGCCCTCCTGTGGACGGGCCAGCGCCTCGGCCTGGTCCACGTCGGGGACTCCCGCGCCTACCTGCTCCGTGACGGCATCCTCACGCAGATCACCCAGGACCACACCTGGGTGCAGCGCCTCGTCGACGAGGGCCGGATCACGGAGGAGGAAGCCACCACGCACCCGCAGCGCTCCCTCCTGATGAGAGCGCTCGGCAGCGGCGACATCGTCGAACCCGACCTCTCCATCCGCGAGGTCCGCGTCGGCGACCGCTATCTGATCTGCTCCGACGGGCTCTCCGGCGTGGTCTCCCACCAGACCCTGGAAGAGACCCTCGCCGACTACCACGGCCCGCGCGAGACCGTGGCCTCGCTCATCCAGCTCGCGCTGCGCGGCGGCGGCCCCGACAACATCACCTGCATCGTGGCCGACGTCCTCGACACCGACAGCGGCGACACCCTGGCCGCACAGGTCAACGACACCCCGGTCGTCGTCGGCGCGGTCGCCGAGAACCAGCACCACCAGTTCTTCGACGGCGGCAACGCCATGCAGACGCCCGCCGGCCGCGCCTCCGGGCTCGGCCGCCAGGCCCCCCCGCCCGCGGGCGCCTTCGGGCCCCCCGGCAGCGGAGAGGCCCCCGGGTACGGCGGGTACGGCGCCCAGGGACAGGGCGGCGGAGCCGGCGGCGGGTACGGCGGCTTCGGCGAAGCCGACCCGTACGACGGCGACGCGGGGTACGAGGACACGTACGACCACCCGCGCCGGCGGCGCGGCAAGGGCCGCAAGTGGACCACGCGCACGCTGACCCTGCTGGTGGTCCTCGGACTCCTCGGCGGCGGTCTGTACGCGGGCTACCGCTGGACGCAGACGCAGTTCTACGTGGGCGTCAAGGGCGAGCACGTCGCGCTGTTCCGCGGCATCAGCCAGAAGCTCGGCCCCCTGGAGCTCTCCAAGGTGGAGACCGACCGCCCCGACATCGAACTGAAGTACCTGCCGGCCTTCAAGCGCAAGCAGGTCGAGGCGACCATCAGCGAGAGCAGCCTCGACGGTGCCCGCGAGAAGATCGACCAGCTCGGCACCCAGGCCTCCGCGTGCAAGAAGGACGAGGAGCGGCGCGCCGCCGAGGCGCAGGGCAACCAGACGCCCGGCCCCGCCCTGACCGCCGCCGAGCAGCAGGTCGTCGGCCTGTGCGAGAAGCAGTAGACATACGCGGGCACAGGGGGCCTGCCACACCATGAGCGTTGTCACCAACACGACCACCATCGGCGCCATCGAGCTGCCGAGCCGGCGGAACACCGAGCTCCTGCTGCTCGCCTTCGCCGTGGTCATCCCGATCTTCGCCTACGCCAACGCGGGCCTGTCGATCCACGGGAAGCTGCCCCCGGGCATGCTCACCTACGGTCTCGGCCTCGGCGTCCTGGCGGGCATCGCCCACCTCGTCGTACGCCGCTACGCCAAGTACGCCGACCCGCTGCTGCTGCCGCTCGCCACGCTCCTCAACGGGCTGGGCCTGGTGCTGATCTGGCGACTCGACCAGTCCCCGCGGCTGCAGAACACCGCCAAGCGCCGCTACGGGGTGTTCTCCGAGTCGGCGCCCCAGCAGATGCTGTACACGGCGCTCGCCATCGCGATGTTCGCCGCCGTGCTGCTGATCCTGAAGGACCACCGGGTCCTCCAGCGGTTCACCTACATCTCGATGGCCGCCTCGCTCGTGCTGCTGATCCTGCCGGTCGTCCCGGGCCTCGGCGCCGACGTCTTCGGCGCCAAGATCTGGATCAGCGTCGGCGGGTTCTCGATCCAGCCCGGCGAGTTCGCGAAGATCGTCATCGCGATCTTCTTCGCGGGCTACCTGATGGTCAAACGCGACGCCCTGGCGCTGGCCAGCCGCCGCTTCATGGGCCTCTACCTGCCGCGCGGCCGCGACCTCGGCCCGATCCTGATGATCTGGGGCATGAGCCTGCTCGTCCTCGTCTTCGAGAACGACCTCGGCACCTCGCTGCTCTTCTTCGGCATGTTCGTGATCATGCTGTACGTCGCCACCGAGCGCACCAGCTGGATCGTCATCGGCCTGCTGATGAGCGTGGGCGGCGCGGCCGTCGTCGGCGCCACCGCGAGCCACGTCAAGGCCCGCGTCACCGCTTGGCTCGACCCCTTCGCCTGCTACCAGAAGTCCGGCGCCTGCGAGCAGGTCGGCCAGTCGATCATGAGCTTCGGCTCCGGCGGGGTCCTCGGCACCGGCTGGGGCCAGGGCAACTCCGACCTCATCGGGTTCGCCGCCAACTCCGACTTCATCTTCTCCACCGTCGGCGAGGAGCTCGGGCTCGCCGGGGTCATGGCCTTCCTCCTGCTCTACGGCCTGATCATCGAGCGGGGCGTGCGCACCGCCCTCGCCGCCCGCGACCCCTTCGGCAAGCTCTTCGCGATCGGCCTCTCCGGCGCCTTCGCGCTCCAGATCTTCGTCGTCGCCGGCGGAGTCATGGGCCTCATCCCCCTCACCGGCATGACGATGCCCTTCCTCGCCGCGGGCGGCTCGTCCGTCCTCGCGAACTGGATCCTCATCGCCATCCTCATCCGGATCAGCGACACCGCACGCCGCCCTGCCCCGGCCCCGGCACCGTCCCCCGACTCCGAGATGACCCAGGTGGTCCGCCCGTCATGAACAAGCCCCTGCGCCGCATCTCGATCTTCTGCGGGCTGCTCGTCCTGGCACTGCTCGTGCGGACCAACTGGCTCCAGTACGTCAAGGCGGAAGAGCTGAGCACCCGCAAGGAGAACCGCCGGGTCCAGATCGCCCAGTACGCCACCGAGCGCGGCAACATCATCGTCGAGGGCAACCCGATCACCGGCTCCGCCGTCACCGACGGCAGCGACTACAAGTTCAAGCGGACCTACCTCGACGGCCCGCTCTGGTCCCCGGTGACCGGCTACGCCTCGCAGGCCTTCGGCTCCACGCAGCTGGAGTCCCTCGAGGACGGCATCCTCACCGGCAACGACGACCGGCTCTTCTTCGACCGCACCATCGGCATGTTCACCGGCGAGAAGAAGCAGGGCGGCAACGTCGTCACCACGCTGAACTCCGCCGCGCAGAAGGCCGCGTTCGACGCGCTCGGGACCAAGAAGGGCGCGGCCGTGGCGATCGACCCGCGCACCGGCGCGATCCTCGCCCTGGTCAGCACCCCCTCGTACGACCCGACGTCCTTCGCCGGCAACTCGAAGGCCGACGAGAAGTCCTGGGTCGAGCTCAAGGACAGCGAGGACAAGAAGCTGGTCAACCGCGCCCTGCGCGAGACCTACCCGCCCGGCTCCACCTTCAAGGTGGTCACCGCGGCGGCGGCCCTGGAGAACGGGGTCGTCACGGACATCAACGCGCCGACCGACACCCTCGACCCGTACATCCTGCCGGGCACCAAGACCGAGCTGATCAACCACGCCTCGGGGTGCGGGAAGGCCAGCCTCAACGAGGCCCTGCGCGTCTCCTGCAACTCCGTCTTCGCCAACATGGGCGACAAGGTGACGCGGGACAACATGGTCAAGACCGCGGAGAAGTTCGGCTTCAACAACGACAAGATCGACACGCCGGTCCGCGCCTTCGCCAGCGTCTACGACAAGACCATGGGCAAGGACGGCAACGCCCTCAGCTCCATCGGCCAGTTCAACACGGCCGCCACCCCGCTGCAGATGGCCATGGTCACCGCCGCCATCGCCAACGACGGCAAGCTGATGAAGCCGTACATGGTCAACCAGCTGGAATCGCCCGGCCTCGACGTCATCGAGAAGCACGAGCCGCAGGAAATGAGCCGGCCCCTCTCCGCGGACAACGCGAAGAAGCTCCAGGAGATGATGGTCAACGTCGTCGAGAAGGGCACCGGCACCACCGCCAAGATCAGGGGCACCGTCGTCGGCGGCAAGACCGGCACCGCCCAGCACGGCGAGGGCAACAAGAAGCGCCCGTACGCCTGGTTCATCTCCTACGCCGAGAACCCCGACGGCTCCTCGCCCGTCGCCGTCGCCGTCGTGATCGAGGACAGCAGCGCGGACCGCGAGGACATCTCCGGTGCCGGTCTCGCCGCACCCGTTGCCAAGGCCGTCATGGAAGCCGTATTGAAGAGCAGCAAGGGGTGACGGGAGAGGCCGTGCACCACGAGAGAGCCGCAAGGGGCATACAGGTGTGACCCAGGTCACCGATCGCGCCCGGATCCGTGCGTACGGTACCGGTCCGATATCAGCCTGTGGTCACGAACCGATCACCGACGATCGGCCGGTAGCCTTTGCGCGAACAGCACACCGCCGGACCACACACGGGTGCGGTCGGGACTGACGGAGAGGGCTGCAACGTTATGGAAGAGCCGCGTCGCCTCGGCGGCCGGTACGAGCTGAGCCACGTGCTCGGCCGCGGTGGCATGGCCGAGGTCTACCTCGCCCACGACACCCGGCTCGGCCGTACCGTCGCCGTCAAGACCCTGCGCGCCGATCTCGCCCGCGACCCGTCCTTCCAGGCCCGGTTCCGTCGCGAGGCCCAGTCGGCCGCATCGCTCAACCACCCGGCGATCGTCGCCGTGTACGACACCGGCGAGGACTACGTCGACAACATCTCCATCCCGTACATCGTGATGGAGTACGTCGACGGCTCGACCCTGCGCGAGCTCCTGCACTCGGGCCGCAAGCTGCTGCCCGAGCGCACCCTGGAGATGTGCATCGGCATCCTCCAGGCGCTGGAGTACTCGCACCGCGCCGGCATCGTGCACCGCGACATCAAGCCCGCCAACGTCATGCTGACCCGGACCGGCCAGGTCAAGGTCATGGACTTCGGCATCGCCCGCGCCATGGGCGACTCTGGCATGACCATGACGCAGACCGCGGCCGTCATCGGCACCGCCCAGTACCTCTCCCCGGAGCAGGCCAGGGGCGAGCAGGTCGACGCGCGCTCCGACCTCTACTCGGCCGGCTGCCTGCTGTACGAGCTCCTCGCCGTCCGGCCGCCGTTCATCGGCGACTCCCCGGTCGCCGTGGCGTACCAGCACGTACGGGAAGAGCCCCAGCCCCCGTCGAACTTCGACTCCGAGATCACGCCCGAGATGGACGCGATCGTGTTGAAGGCGCTGGTCAAGGACGCCGACTACCGCTACCAGTCGGCCGACGAGATGCGCGCCGACATCGAGGCCTGCCTCGACGGCCAGCCCGTCGCCGCCACCGCCGCCATGGGCGTGGCCGGCTACGGCTACCCCGACCAGGGCCACGGCTACGGGCACCAGGGCTACGACCAGCCCACCACCGCCCTGCGCACCGCCGACCCGGGCCAGACCTCCATGCTCCCGCCGATGCCCCCGGGCGACGCGGGGTACGGGTACGGGGACCAGGGCGGCTACGACCAGGGCGGCCACGGCCGCCGGCCGCAGAAGAAGAGCAAGGCCTCGACGATCCTGCTGGTGACCGCCGGCATCCTCGTCCTGGTCGGGGCGATCCTCATCGGGCGCTCCCTCTTCAGCGGCGGCGCCGACAACCGGCCCGTGGTGCCCAAGCTCATCGGCGAGACCTTCGAGCAGGCGCAGAAGAACGGCGACAACGTCGGCCTCACCGTCCAGAAGGAGGGTGAGATGCCGTGCGACGCCGCGCCCAAGGGCAGCGTCTGCGAGCAGAACCCGGCCGAGGGCACCAAGGTCGACAAGAAGTCCGTCGTCAAGGTGAAGGTCTCCACCGGCGCGCCCAAGGTCGCCGTCCCGAACGTCATGAACCTGGCGGTCGCGGATGCGGAGAAGGCGCTCACGGAGAAGGGCTTCGTGGTCGACAAGAAGATGGTCGAGTCCAACCGGGACCCGGGCACCGTCCTCGACCAGAACCCGAAGGGCGGCGAGGCCGAGAAGGGCTCGACGGTCAGCCTCCAGGTGGCCAAGGAGCAGTCCAAGGCCACGGTCCCGGACCTCACGGGCAAGACCAAGGAGCAGGCCGCCAAGGCGCTGACGGACGTGAAGCTGAAGCTCGGCAGCGTCACGGAGATCGATTCCCCCGGGTCCCCGCCGAAGACGGTGGTCGCGCAGGACCGCCAGCCCAACGACTCCGTCGAGGTGGGCTCCACGGTCAACATCTCCATCGCCAAGTCCGTCCAGCAGGTCCCGGTCCCGAACCTGGCCGGCAAGACGGTCAACCAGGCCAAGGCGGAGCTCGCCTCCAAGGGCCTGGTCTTCGGTTCCGTGCTCTCGGGCCCGAACGACGGCAAGGCGATCGTCCTGACCTCGGACCCCGGCCTCGGCCAGCAGGTCCCGGCGGGCACGGTGGTCAACGTCAACACCCTCGCCGGCGGCCAGCAGAACGGCGGCAACAACAACGGCGGCGGAGGCTTCTTCGGAGGCCTCTCCGGCCGCTGACGGCGAGCGGCGCACCGGCTTCGGCCGATCCGGCGCGAAAAGGGTCCGGCCCCCCTCATCGAGGGGGGCCGGACCCTTTTGCCGTCCGCGCCGTCCGGCGGCGCCACAGCCCCCACCAGGGGCTTCCTGACCGGCAAGGCGGTTACTGGCGGAGCTCCACCGGCGGGGTGCGCTTGTCGTCGACCTTCTCCGTGCGGACCAGCTCGCCCCACACGATGTAGCGGTACTTCGAGGTGTACACGGGCGTGCAGGTCGTCAGGGTGATGTAGCGGCCCGCGGCCGTCCTGCCGGATTCCTTGGGGACCGGGCTGATCGCGTCCACGTTGTACCGCGAGGTCTGCTTGAGCTCCGCGAAGACCTTGTAGACGTACCAGGTGTCGCGGGTCTCGAAGACGACCGCGTCGCCCTTGCCGAGCTTGTCGATGTTGTGGAACTTCGCCCCGTGGCCGTCGCGGTGCGCCGCGAGCGTGAAGTTGCCCGTCGCGTCCCACGGCAGCGCCGACTTGATCGGCTCCGTGTAGTACCCGGCGACGCCCTCGTTGATGACGTCGGCCTGCGTACCCCGTTTGACGAGCACCTCGCCGTTCTTCATCGCCGGCACGTGCAGGAACCCGATGCCGCCCTGGGTGTCCAGCGCCCCCGGCTCGGCGGGCGCCGACGGGGCGGCCGCCGGCAGGTCCCACTGTTCGCGGACCGCGTCGCCGCGCGCCGAGGCGTCCCGGTCCGCGAGCACGTTCGTCCACCACAGCGAGTAGGCCACGAACAGGCCGAGCACCAGGCCCACCGTGATCAGGAGCTCGCCCAGCAGGCTCAGGAACCCCGCGAGGAGACTGCGGTTCGGGGGCGGTGCGGCACGTGACACTGCGGATCCTCTACGGGCTGGCCAGTTCGGGCGGAGCACCCTGGCTGCGGGGGCGTTCACCGGTCATCCTGCCCCATACGATCAACCGATAGGTGCTGGTGAACTCCGGGGTGCAGGTGGTCAGGGTGATGTACCGGCCCGCGGATGTGAAGCCCGAGCCCTCGGGTACGGGCCCCAGGACCGCGACGTTCTTCGTCGACGTCTGCGCCAGCTGCGAGGCCATCTCGTACGTGTAGTACGTGTCCCGCGTCTCGACCACGATCTTGTCCCCCGGCACCAGCCGGTTGATGTAGCGGAACGGTTCTCCGTGCGTGTTGCGGTGGCCCGCCAGCCCGAAGTTGCCCTGGGCGTCCGAGGGCATCGCCGACTTCACCGAGTTCTCGCCGCCGTCGTAGTGCCCGACCAGTCCCTTGTCGAGCACCTTCGGCTTGCTGATGCCCTCGGCCACCGGCACCTTCACGTCCAGCTTCGGGATGTGCAGGATCGCGAAGCCCTGGCCGGGCTCGAAGGCGGTCACGGGCGGGGCGGCCGCCCCGGGCGCCGCGTCACCGCCCTGCTGCCAGTTCTGCTGGAGGGAGCCGGCCGCGTCCTGGGCCGTCCGGTCCGCCAGGAAGTTCGTGTACCAGATCTGGTAGACGACGAAGAGCAGCATCACCAGGCCCAGCGTGATGAACAGCTCCCCGCCGAGCCGGCTGAGGACCACCAGCGGGCTGCCCGAGGCGGACCGCCTGCGCCGCCGGCCCCGGCCCCGGCTGCCCGTACGCGTACGGGAGCGCTTCGCGGCCTCCTGCGCCGCCCTGCGCCGCGCGGCCCGGCCCTCCGTGGGCGCGGACGGCGCGACCGACGTCACGCGACGGCCTTGCCCACCACCGGGGCCAGCCCCACCGAGCGCTCCACCGCGCCCGCGTCACCGCAGCGCACCAGCCAGTTCGCGAGCATCCGGTGGCCCCACTCGGTCAGCACGGACTCGGGGTGGAACTGCACGCCCTCGACGTCGTGCTCGCGGTGGCGCAGGCCCATGATGATCCCGTCCGCGGTGCGCGCGGTGACCTCCAGGGCGTCCGGGAGGGTCTGCGGCTCGGCGGCGAGCGAGTGGTAGCGGGTCGCGGTGAACGGCGAGGGCAGTCCCGAGAAGACGCCGAGGCCCTCGTGCAGCACCGGCGAGGTCTTGCCGTGCAGCAGTTCCGGGGCCCGGCCGACGACGCCGCCGTAGGCGACGGCCATCGACTGCATGCCGAGGCAGACGCCGAAGACGGGGACGCCGGTGTCCGCGCAGTGGCGGACCATGTCCACGCAGACGCCCGCCTCTTCCGGGGTCCCCGGGCCGGGGGAGAGCAGGACCCCGTCGAATCCGTCCTGGGCGTGGGCGAGAGCGACCTCGTCGTTGCGCAGCACCTCGCACTCGGCGCCGAGCTGGTAGAGGTACTGGACCAGGTTGAAGACAAAGCTGTCGTAGTTGTCGACAACCAGAATGCGCGCGCTCACGGAGTGGCTCCCGATCCCTCGTCCACCGTCACATCGTTGAACGGGAGCAGGGGCTCGGCCCACGGGAAGACGTACTGGAACAGCACGAACACCACCGCGAGCACCAGCACGAGGGAGATCAGCACGCGTACCCACGCGTTTCCCGGCAGATGCCGCCAGATCCAGCCGTACATGCCGCCTGTGTCCTTTTCGTCCACGATCGTTCAACGCACCGCGGGGGCGGTACAGCCACAGCCTAAAGCCAGCCGCCCGGAGCGGAGGGTCACCTTGCCAAACCCTCGGGCCTTCCCTGGGCCACCGTCCGCGTCAAGGTCAGCTCGGCCCAGACGACGAGGCGGTGACTGTGTCCCCATTCCGGGTCGCAAGTGGTCAGGGTCAGGTACCGGCCGGGTCCGGTGAAGGGCGAGCGGCTCGGCACCGGGTCCACGACCCCGAACTCGTCGGGCAGCACGCGCAGGGCCTCGCGCCGGACGGTGTACGTGTACCAGGTGGTCGCGTCCTTGAGGATGACGGCGTCGCCGGGGCGCAGCTCCGGGACGTCCTTGAAGGGGTCGCCGTAGGTGCGGCGGTGGCCGGCCACCGCGAAGTTGCCCTCCCCGCCGAGCCGGGCCGAGCCGGCGTAGTGGCCCAGGCCCTTCTTCAGCAGGTCGGTGCCCGTGCCCTCCAGGACCGGCTTGTTCCACCCCGGGCCGAAGCGCGGGACGTACATCTCGGCGAAGGCCTGGTTCGGGGGGTATCCGGTGGGTGGGTGTGCGGGCCGCCTTCGTCTACTTGTTGATCTTGGCGAGCAGGAGGTTGGGGTCCTTCTGGGTTGTGTAGGCGGCGCTGGGCACGTAGGCGGTTCCCTTGCGCACGGCTACGGAAGTGGGGTTCGACAGGCCGTCGGCCTCGGTGAGTACGACCTTGTGCTTGCCGCCGGAGGTCACGAAGGAGACTTCGTTGGCGGGGTTGCGGGCGATGAGGAAGTCGTCGCGGTGCCCGGTGAAGGTGAAGTCGTCAAGGCCGGTGCCGAGCCCGGCTGCTTTGGTCTGGATGGGGCCGGCGGAGCCGTGCCCTCGGAGGGGAATGCGTACGACGGTTCCGCGGTCGTAGTTGCTGACCCAGACGGCGCCGTGGTGGACCTTGATGCCGTTGGCGCCGATGAATCCGGCCGGGTTCAGGTCGGTGCCCTTCGCCCACTCGGCGGGTGTTCCGCCGTGTACCGGGACGCGCCAGATGGTGCCGAGCGCGGAGTCGGCGGAGTAGAGGGTGCCGGTGTGGGGGTCGAGGGCCAGGCCGTTGGGCAGGCCGTCGGCCGGCAGGGCCGCGATCCGTTCGGGTGTGCCTCCGGGGACGAGCCGCCAGATGCCGGTCAGGTCGGCGGTGCCGGTGGCGTAGCTGACGTACAGGGTTCCGTCGTGGTCCCTGACGATGCCGCCGAGCAGCGGGGTCCCGACCGCGGGCGTGGTGGCGCCGGCGGGGCGCTCGGGGAGCGTGGCCAGGATCTGGGTGTGGCCGTCGAGGCCGATCCGGGCGATCTGCCGGCCGCCGGTGAGGGTGACGTCGGCGGAGCCGTCGGGCTCAAGGGTGATGTTCTCCGGCATCTGTCCCTTGGTGATGTCGAGGTGCACCAGGACGCGGGGGTCCGACAAAGGCGGTGCGACGGCTGCGGCCGGGACGGCGGACGCGAATAGGGCCAGGCCGACGGCGGCGGCACTGAGGGCGGCCGCGTGGGCGAGACGGGCTGAGCGGATCAAGGTGTCTCCTGTGTGTGGGTGTTCAGCGGAAGCCGGGCGCCGACCCGGGGCGTTCGGCAGGTTTTCGTCATGACAAGCACGGCCCGCCCGTGGGGTGTCCTGCCAGGAGGTCACCCGGACGGATTCCGCCCGGTCGGCGGACAGCAGCCTGGACCAGTGCCAACGGCGTCTGCGGACGGAAGGACAACCCGGGATGTGCACGGGTGGTTCGCGGCCGTGGGTCTTGATGGGGTACGTCAGAGACGGGTGTATCGGTGCCACATGGAGCGCGGTGAGGTATCGGGCGGGTCTGCCGGGCGCCAGTTGTCTGCGAGGAGTGCGGTCAGGTCGTCGCGGTTGATTCCGGCGGGCACGGCGATGCTCGCGCGCCGGGCGGGTGCGGCGCGTACGAGAAGGGTGGCGCCGGGAGCGGCGAGTGTGTCGACGGTGTGTGCCCAGCCGGGCCGGTCGGCGGCGGCGATTCCGTGCAGGCAGCCGTTGTCGAGGATGAGCCCGACCGTGGCGGCCGTCCGCCGTCCGGAAGTGATCTCCTCGGCCCGTGTGACGTCGGCGACGAGCCAGTCGACGGTGCCGTCGGGATCCAGGCGGCGTGCGGCGGTGATGGCGGCGGGAATGTAGTCGATGGCGGTGACCTGCCAGCCGTGTGCGGCCAGATAGCGGGCCTGTTCGCCGGTACCGCAGCCGAGGTCCACAGTCCGGCCCGCCGGCAAGGCCTCGGGGCCCACTACAAGATCCTGCACAGCGGTGGGAATGTCGGTGTGCTGCCAGGGGAGGGTACCGAGCCGGTACAGCAGCCGGTAGGTGCGCTTCATGACAACCGTCCAATGTTCGGTGGCTCCGTGTCCCTGACCCGCGCCGGGGTGGGCCTGGCCGCCTGCGGGGGGAAACGCCGCGGTGTGGATGAACGGCGAGCCACGGGGGCCTTTCGCGTGGCTCGCCGTCAGGACCGGGGCTGCGGCCCCGGCGGCGGGGTGCGGACTCAGCGGGGCGGCAGCAGCGGGGCGAGGACTTCGCGCGGTGTGGTGGTGCCGTGCTCGATGGCTGCGCCGTCTTCGAACGCCACGTGACCGGAGGCGATGCCGGAGTACATCTCCCCGTAGAGTTCCGCGGCCTGCTGGGGGAATCCCATCCCGATGAATGCGGCGGCCGCGTCTTCGGCCGGGGCGGGGGCAAGGGGTACCGGCTTGCCCAGGAGGTCGGACAGTGCCGAAGCAACGTCCTGGGGTGAGTACCGCTCAGGTCCGCCAACCGACCTGACCCGCAGGCCCTGGGCCGGGTGGAGGAGGGAGTCGGCGACGAAGGCGCCGATGTCGGCGGTGGCGATCGTGTCCATCGCCGTGTCGGGCGCCAGGAACGCGGGCAGCACGCCGTGCTCGAGCGCGACGGGCAGAACCGGGGCCCAGTTCTCCAGGAAGTACGCGGCCCGCACCAGCGTGAGGTTCCGTGCGACCGGCTTCAGCGCCTCCTCGGCCCAGTGGACGGTGACGATCGGGCCGGTCCCGGAGTCGTGCTGCGCGCCCATGGAGGAGAGGAGCACGGTGTGCGCCACTGCGCTGTCCTTGACCGCGGTGGCGAGGGAGGCGATGAGCTCCCGGCTCGCTTGGAGGAAGTCGGGCACGGAGAAGTTCGGCGGGACCATCAAGAACGCCCCGGCCGCGCCGGTGAGCACGTTGGTCAGGGCCGCGGTGTCGGTCAGGTCCAGCACCGCGGCCTCGGCGCCTTGATCGCGCCACTGCTGGGCCTTCTCCTGGGTGCGGACGATGACGGTGACCGGCTTGCCAGCCTTGATCAGGGCGTGAGCGGCGGCTGATCCGACGTTGCCGGTGGCTCCTGCGATGACATACATGGGGTGTTCCTCTTGTCGGTTCTGCATGTGGGGGGGTGGGGGGATGTGTCTCGGTTTGGGTCCCGCAATCCAGACGGTAGGCGGGCACCGTTGCGGCCGCCTGTTCAGTCGAAGCTGGGTGCGGCGGTGCGGGAGCGTTTGAGCTCGTAGAAGCCGGGGGTGGCTGCGACCAGCAGCGTGCCGTCCCAGAGCCTGGCCGCGGCCTCGCCCCGGGGGGCCGGGGTGACGATCGGGCCGAAGAAGGCGATCTGCTCGCCGTCCGCCCCGGGGACCGCGATGACCGGGGTGCCGACGTCCTGGCCGACCTTGTCTATGCCTGCCTTGTGGGAGGCGCGCACCTCGGCGTCGTAGGTGTCCTTGTCCGCGTAATAGATCAGGTCCGCGGGCAAGCCGACGTCGTCGAGCGCGCCCGCGATCGCCTCGATGGTCGCGCCCTCGCCCCGGTTGTGGATACGGGTTCCGAGCGCGGTGTAAAGGTCACCGACGGCCTCGGCGCCGTGCAGCTCCCTGGCCGCGGTCACCACGCGCACCGGGCGCCAGCCTGTGGGGCCGAGCAGCTCTCGGTACTGCTCGGGGAGCTCGTCGAGCTTGTCCTCGTTGAGAACGGCGAGGCTCATCACGTTCCAGCGGACCTCGATGTCGCGCACCTTCTCGACCTCGGACATCCAGCGGGACGTCATCCAAGCCCAGGGGCACAGCGGGTCGAACCAGAAGTCGACGGGGGTCTTTTCGTTCTCGGACATGTCTTTCCTTCAGCGTCGGGGGTATCAGTGCTCGGCGGGCAGCCGGCGCGGGTGGAACCACAGCAGCGCGCCGATGAAGAGCACCGGGGCGAAGGCCGCAGTGGTCACCTGGCTCAAGGTCAGGCTGCCTGCCGCCAGGTAGCCGAGGGTCGCTATCCAGTCGATGGCCTGGATGACGATCATCGTGTTGATCCAGCCGACCCGTTCGCGTGGTGCCCGCGCTGCGTGGAACATGCCGTAGGCGTAGCCGAGGAATCGGGCGGCCATCATCGCGAACAGTCAGTTCGCCCACGACGGCGCCGCCGGGCCCAGGCCCATCAGGTCGGCGGTCATACCGGGTGCCACCAGGAACGATGCCCCCAGCAGCAGCTGGAAGACTCCGGTGATGATCAGGGTGACGCGTAGCGCGCGCATGAGTGGTGTTCCGTTCGTGACGTTGGATGACGATCAGGCGTCAATGAATATACAGATAAATCATTGCCGCTCACAACGATAGTATGACATAACCGTGGGGGCTGCTAACGTTGACACGTGAACAACAAGCAGCCCGACCGGCGCATCGTCAGCACGGCCCTCTTGCTCTCCAAGCTGGGATCCGCGATGGAGCGGCGCTTGGCCGTCGCTCTGGACGCGATGGAGTTGCGTACCAAGCACATGGGCGCACTGACCGTGCTGTGCGCCCACGGCGCGATCTCACAACAGGCCCTCGCCGAGAAGCTCGGAGTCGACGCCAGCGCCGTCGTCGCCATCGTCGATGACCTTGAACGCGACCGGCTGGCTAGCCGGGAACGAGACCCGCAGGACAGGCGTCGCTACGCGGTTCACGTCACGCAGGCCGGCCGGGAGACCCTGGCCCGCGCGTCCGAACTGGTCGTCCAGGTCGACGATGCCGTGTTCGCCGGCCTCAGCAGCCGCGAGCGAGAGCAGTTGCTGGCGCTGCTCCTGCGTGTGGCGGAGTCCGACCCGGACCTCGACCGCCTGATTCGCTCGGGTGCCATGACGGAACCACCGGCCGACCAGCACGCTCACCCGTCGCGACGCAGCTGAACCGACCGGCCGGACCCGTGTTTCGCGGCGCCCACGTGACATGACGGCCGGGCCCTCAGCACACCTGCGACCAACCGCACGACGAAAACGGCCCGCCGATCCAACAGGCCGGGTCGTTTTCGGTAGGGGACCTCTACATCAACGGCAGCGGCGGGGCCTTCGACATCAACACCAAGTCGCGCACCGCCCGCGGGCGCGCCGTTCCCATCCCGGCGAACTTCGCGAGCTTCAACGGGACCGACTTCGCGAGCGACCTGAACCGGGACGGACCTGGGGATGGCGGTGAGAATCGTGGGATTCAGCCGGATGTGGGGTGCCTTGAGGATCTACTGCTCGTAGAGGGCGTCGTACGCACCCCGAGCGGTGTCGGACTGTCGGGTGTCCTGAGCCACGGCCCATTGGCGTGTCGCCCGATCGACGGCGATGGTGGTCCACAACCCGCCGCCGTCCTCGTCGCTGAGGTGGATCAGCAGCGTGTGGGCGTCGTGCTCGACGCGCAGCCGATGCCGCGGATTCGTCTGCTCGTGGAGACCTCGCACGGCACTGCCACCAGTGCTGTCCGCGGCGATGAACGAGGTCCACCGCTGCCGGCCGGAAGGCCGGACGGGTCTGGCGTCACCTGCTGGATGCCGTGCCACGGCCACACCTTTCTGGTAAGGATGCGCCGGATGATGCAACCGAGGTCTGCATCACAGGCTGACCAAGCAGCCAGGATAGGCGCCACGTATGCCTCAAAACTGGTAAATTCCGCTCGGCTGCAGACGGATCATCCCATTTGCGTCACATATCGGAAGGTCATTCGACCTCCTAGACCAACCCCGATGCCGCCCTTCCCCGTGGAGCCCGCCGGGTCGACCGCCCCGACAGCCCGGCTCCGGGCTCGTCCACGGTCACGGTCCGCGGCGGCCGGTGTCCGCGCTCGTTGAGCTGGGCGAGTTCGTGTTCGTAGTCGACGGCGATGGCGCCGTAGTAGGTGACCACCTGGCTGCGGGCCGCGGAGATGTGCGCCAGCACCTCGGCGTCGACCTCGCGGCCGGCGCCGCGCAGTTCGTCCACGGCCAGGTCCACTACTGGGACCCTCCCAGGCGAAGCCGGATGCGACCTGACGAGACAGGTCGCATCCGGTCGGCGCATGCGCTGAGTGTGGTCAGAGGGTGGTGATGACCTGGTCGGCGGTCAGGCGCGGCAGGCGCGGGAACCAGGCGTCCGGGCCGGGGTGGCCGATGTTGACGACGACCAGGGAGTGGTGGCGTCCGTCGGCGAAGAATTCCTTGTCCACGCCGGCCGCATCGAAGCCGGTCATGGGTCCCGCGGCGAGTCCTGCGGCGCGGATGCCGAGGATGACGTAACCGACCTGGATGAGCGCGTTGAACCGGGCGGAGTCGGCGCGCATCTCATCGTCGGCGAACATGTCCTTGGCTCCGGGGAAGTGGGGGAAGAGCGCCGGCAGGTGCTCGTGGAACGCTGTGTCAGCGGCAAGAATCGCGACCATCGGGGCTCCGGCGGTCTTCTTCCGGTTTCCCTCGGCGAGGTGCGGGGCGAGGCGGGCGCGGCTTTCCCGCGTCTCCAGGACGAGCATGCGCAGCGGCTGCTGGTTCATGGCGGTGGGCGCGTATTGCACCAGGTCGTAGACAGCTTCCAGCTGTGCCGCGGTGACTGGCGCGTCCGTGAAGGTGTTGGCCGTACGGGCCTCGCGGAACAGCAGGTCCTGGGCGGCCATGTCGAGGGTGAGCAGCTCGGTGCGGTCGGACGTGGCGGTGGTCATCGATGAGTTCTCCTCGGGAGGCGGCGCCTGGCCGCGCGCTTCGGCGGACAACCGCTGACTGCTCTCGCAGTATCTGCGGTTGCAGATGAATCTAGACCGCCCGGCAGGCCTCCCCGAGGGTCCTCGGACCCTGATCCTGTAGCCGACCGTCCCTTACTCCGCCGGGCCTCAGTCCCGCCCGGCGCTGTTCCACCGGTCGAGGCGGACGAGCGCAGACGTCATCACCCGGCGCTCCTCCTCGGTGAGCGGATCCAGCAGGTATCCGTGCAACCGCGGCGCATGCACGGCAAGCGCCTCCCGCAGTAGCGCCTCGCCCTTCTTGGTGACGGACACCCTCACCGCCCGGCGGTCGTCCGGATCGGGGCCGCGGACCAGCAGGCCGTCACGCTCCATCCGATCGACGAATCGGGTGAACCCCCCCGAGCTGAATGCCATCTCCTCGGCCAGCACCGTCATACGGGCCGCCCCTCCGGGATGCCGCGCCAAGCGCAGCAGCACCTCGAACTGCTCGCGGTTTACCCCTGCCTCGGCAAGGTCCCTCACCGCCCGAGACAGGACGACATGTGTCGCTCGCAGCATCTGCCCGAGCAGGATCACAGCCTCATCGTCGAGCAGCCCATCAAAACGGTCATCCATGCCCACCATGCTCACATGGCGCAAAGCCGGTGCCCGCCCCGGCCGCGTGATCGCCGGAGGGAAGGTGCTTTCGGTCACTATCGCGTTATGGGAATGAAACTCGACAGTGCGATGGGCCTCAATCTGGAGGGCATCCGCGACGGGAACATCCACGAGGCCGTTGTGCGCGGCGAGCCGGCACTTGCCGTCAACGAACTCAGCATCCCGCGGTCTGAGGAACGGGCCACACAGGGCCGTTCGGCTGCCGGCGGGTGACCAAAGACCTCTTCACCGCGGACCGGGCCGATCGTAAATTTTCCTTGCGTCCGCAGATATTGCGAGCGCAGGCATATTGTGAATCTCGGATCGCCTGACGGGCTCTGCTACTTCGGGCCTGCGCCCGCAGCAGACGGGTGCGGACGTTCGGATCACGCACACAACTCCACGGAGGACCCCCATGACGCAGTCCACTCCGTCCACGGCCGGAAAGATCACCACGCAGAACTACGGTGGCACCACCATCCACACCTACACCAGCCCCGAGGACAGCCTGCTGGCCAACACGCAGATCGTGGAGACCTCGGCGGGCCTGGTGATCTTCGACGCCAACCTGTTCACCAAGTACGCCGGCGAGATCGCCGACTACGCCCAGAGTCTGGGCAGTCCGGTCGAGCGCATCGTGCTGTCACACATCCACCCCGACCACTGGTCCGGTCTGGGAGTACTCCACGAACGCTTCCCGGACGCGCCGATCTACGCCTTCCCGGAGGTGACTTCGTACATCGCGGCCAACGGGCAGGCCATCCTGGACTCGCGTAACGAGTTCTTCCACGGGGCCGCCGCCGCGACACCCAC
The DNA here is from genome assembly GCF_003287935.1 of Streptomyces sp. ICC1. Taxonomy (GTDB): domain Bacteria; phylum Actinomycetota; class Actinomycetes; order Streptomycetales; family Streptomycetaceae; genus Streptomyces; species Streptomyces tritrimontium. The sequence continues at coordinate 692,990 of NZ_CP030287.1, read as the reverse complement.
CCTTCCGACGCATGAACTCTCCGAAGAAGCCACCGAGATCGGTGGCGTGACCTTCATCTTCGAGAAGGTGCTGGAGGGTGAGGCCGAATGGGGGACAGTCGTCAAGATGCCCGACCAGCACGTGCTGATGGCCTTCGACACGGTGGCCTCGCCGAACACCCACATGTTCACCGTGGACGGCAACTTCGAATCGTGGATCGGCCACCTGATGGACTTCCAGGAGCTGCCCGAGCAGGGCTACACCACCATCCTGGTGGGACACGGACAGACCACGGACTTCGACGTCCTGGACGACAACATCGCCTACCTGCGCAGCGCGAGCGCCACGCACCAGGCGTCGAAGACGCCGGAGGAATTCGCCACCCGGGTCAAGGCCGAATACCCGTCCTACTACACCGGTTCGTGGGTTGACTTCATCTCGCTCATGCTCTATGGAGTCATCAACCCCTGACCGGTTGCGGATGCTCGTGCCGGTCCACACCGGGCTGGCCAAGCCGATCCGGCGAGCTGCTGTGGACTCAGCACGTCGATGAGGGCGGCGTAGGCGCCCCGCGTGTCGCTGGGGCGGGTACGCCGGCGGACCAGGCCGGTCTTCTCCAGCTGCGTGATCTGGTAGGTCAGCCCGCTCTTGGCGGTGTGCAGGGCACCGGCGAGCCCGGTCGTACGTATCTCGCCGCTCTCGGCGTCGGCCAGCCGGACCAGAACCTCGAACGGCACATGACGGCCCCGCCTCGTCCTTGAGCTGCTGCTCGACGCGCCGGTTCACCAGGGCCCCCTGGTGGCCAGGAAGCTCTTCCAGGCCCGCATCTCGTCCTCATTCAGCCACGCCGCCGCAACCATGACATCCACCGTACCAACCAGTTGTTCAAATTTGAACCATCCACGCCAGTGAATGTCGTTCAAATTCGAACTAAATGCCTGGCTGACCAGAGCGGAGCCGCCCCATGAACGGGATTCCCACCACCGACCTCCCCCGCGCGGAGATACGCACGCGGGTCACCGTGCCGCTGCGCTTCGGCGACGGGTACGCGGTCGAGGCCGAGATGATGACCTTCCGCGGTCTGGTCGACGGCCGGGAGCACCTCGCCCTCGCCCTTGGCGCCCCCGCGCCCGGCAGCGCGCCGCTGGTGCGGCTGCACTCCGAGTGCCTGACCGGGGATGTCTTCGGCTCCGCCCGCTGTGACTGCGGCCCCCAGCTGCGCGAAGCCGTCGAGCGCATCGCCGCCACCGGCGGATACCTGCTCTACCTCCGCCAGGAGGGCCGCGGCATCGGCCTGTACAACAAGCTCGACGCCTACGCCCTGCAGGACCAGGGCCTGGACACCTACGAGGCGAACACCGCCCTGGGCCTGCCCGAGGACGCCCGCGACTACACCGCCGCCGCCCAGATCCTCACCGCCCTCGGCGCGCAGTCACTGGACCTGCTCTCCAACAATCCCGACAAGGCCGCCCAGCTGACCGCCCTCGGCATCCGGGTGCGAGACCGCGTGCGCACCGGTGTCCACGTCACCGGCGACAACCTGCGCTACCTGCACGCCAAGGCCGACCACACCCACCACACCATCGACCTGGACCGCCTGCCCGCACAGGTGGCTCAGGCACGCTGTGGCGCCTGAACCCGGCAGCGTCGACCGCCGCTCGCCCCGTACGAGGAGGACGCACATGACCACGCAGGCCTCCGGTCGCATGCCGAGTCTCTACCTGAGCCACGGCGGCCCCAACCTGCTGGAGGATGCCCACTGGCCCGGTCAGCTGGCAGCCTGGTCCGACCAGATGCCGCGGCCCAAGGCCATCCTCATGGTGTCCGCGCACTGGGAGGAGGCCCCGCTCGCCCTCGGCGCCACCACCACCGTCCCGCTGATCTACGACTTCTGGGGCTTCCCCGAGCACTACTACCGGCTGCGCTACCCCGCCCCCGGAGCCCCCGAGCTGGCCGACACCGTCCGCAAGCTCCTGCGCGCCCCGGGCATGCCCGTGGCGGACCTGCCTGAGCGCGGCCTGGACCACGGCGCGTACATCCCGCTGATGCACATGCACCCCGAGGCGGACGTCCCGGTACTGCAGATATCCCTGCCGAGCCTGGACACCACCAAGCTGATGGACATCGGACGCAGGCTCGCCCCGCTGCGCGACGAGGGCTACCTGATCATCAACAGCGGATCCTTCACCCACAACCTGCGCGCCCTGAACCCCGGAAACAAGGCCCCGGCCGTGATGGCCGAGTTCGACGACTGGGGCAGACGCGCCATCGACGCCGGCGACGTGGACGCCCTCCTCGACTTCCAGCACAAGGCCCCCGGCGCCACATTCACCCACCCGCGCGTAGAGCACTTCGTACCGCTCGCCGTCACGCTCGGCACCGCAGAGGACCAACTGGACTCCCGCCGTCAGGTCATCGATGGCACCTGGCTGGGCCTGTCCAAGCGGTCCGTCCAGTACGGCTGACCCCCCGCCCCGCACCGCGCGATACCACGGCCCACACCTTGCACGCCTCACAACACAGGAGTCTGCGATGCCCTCATCCATCGCCCATGTCGCAACTGACGCCGCCGCACGTTACGCCAAGCAACTGGCCTCCCACCTCGGCCGGAAGATACCGGCCGAGACACTCCCGGACGGCGCGATCAAGCTCAACTTCCCCTTCGGTCACGGCGTCCTCACCCCGCAGCCCACCGAGCTCGTCCTGCTCGCCACCGCGGACGACACCCACGCCCTGGAGCAGGTACAGGACGTACTGGGCCGTCACCTCGAACGCTTCGGGCAGCGCAACGAGCTCACCGTCACCTGGCAGAGCGAGAGCACGCCCGGGCAGGCCGGTTGACCACCAGCCCGGCGAAAGCGCCGAACGGGGGCTGCCACAGTGCGGCGCTCGCCACGACAAGGAAGACGGCCATGCCCCGCCCCCACGTTCTGCTGAGTGTCGCCACTTCACTCGACGGATACATCGACGACACGCAACCCGAGCGCCTCCTGCTGAGCAACAGGGAAGACTTCGACCGTGTCGACCAGGTCCGCGCCGAGTCCGACGCGATCCTCATCGGCGCCGGCACCATCCGAAATGACAACCCCCGCCTGCTGGTCAACAGCGAGCAGCGCCGGAAAGAACGCATCGCCCGGGGCCGCCCCGAGCACCCCCTGAAGGTCACGGTCTCCGGCAGCGGTGACCTGGACCCGCAGGCACGGTTCTGGCACCACGGCGGAGCGAAGATCGCCTACACGACCGACGAGGGAGCGGGAAGGGTGCGGGCCCGGCTCGGCGGGCTTGGCGAAGTCGTCTCCCTCGGCCCCACCGTCGACTTCGCCGCACTCCTGGACGACCTGGGGGAACGCGGCGTCGACCGGCTCATGGCCGAAGGCGGCAGCCGCATCCACGCCACCCTCCTCTCCCAGGGTCTGGCCGACGAGATCCAACTCGCCATCGCACCCCTCCTGGTCGGCGATCCGCAAGCACCGCGCTTCCTCGGCCCAGCCAGCCACCCCCACGGACAAGGCCACCGCATGACGCTCGCAGAGACCAGGACCGTCGGCGACATGGTGCTGCTGCGCTACCTGCCCCAACAGGAAGACCCCCGTTGAACCCCAATCTCCCCTGGACAGACATCGACTACCAGTGGATGCATCAGAGCCATCGAACTCTCCCACCACTGCCCGCCGTCGAAGGGAGCCTTCAGTGTCGGCGCGGTCATCGTCGATGAGGGCGGGCAGGAAATCGCCCACGGCTTCTCCCGCCAAGGCGGCGACCCGCTCGTACACGCGGAGGAAGCCGCGCCGGCACGCGTCTCAATTACCGCAACGAAAGCATCGGCGAGGACGGGAGCGGCGGTCAAGGCCCGGGATCCGCAAAGTGGGCTCCAGGCTGACCTTCCGCCATCCCGGAGCCGTCCCGGTGTCGCCGACCGGTCGGCACCTACACCGCATCTCCGCCTCCCCGGCCGGACCGCTGCCGGGGCCACCGTCGGGGCTGCCGTCCGGATCGCCGCCGGGCACCCGGGCGGGAAAGAGCATCCTCGCCACCGAGCGGTAGTGGCGGATATGACGCAGGGACACCACGACCGCGGCTTTCCAGCGGCTCAAGCGTGGCGGGGAGGAGCACGGAGAGGTGCGGAAGAGGCCGGCCGGACCCTGACTGACCGTTGGGATGAGTGGGCATTCAAGCTCGGGCTGTGGGCGACTCCCGCTGTCATGGGCATCTATGGCTTCACCTGGTATCCCACGGCGAAAGACGAACAAGGACACCAGATCCGGGTCGGGGAAAAACTGGCCCATCCTCGTCGACCCGGACACCCGGGCATGCCCGGTCGTGTAGGGGCCGAGATGGCCGCACACAGAGGCACGTCAGGCGTTCGCTGACCCTCCCCTCGTAGCGTAGAGACCATGACCGGAGGGGAGGTCAGTCCGGCGCAGCCGGAAGGGTTCGGGGTTCTTCGGGCGCTCAAGGAGGAGGACCTTGTCCTCGCGATTCCCTGCGGGCGTGTATCGGAGGGTGCGGGCGCTCCTGTCGCCGTACGCCGCGCTTCGCCCGCCTCGGTCCGCGGCTACCTCGGCGTACACGCCGAAGAGCAAGGGTGCGAGCGAGGACGACTCCACCCGCAGTCGCCCCCTGCTGAGTCTCGGGCCGCCCGCGTCCGGGGCGCCGATCGCGACGCGGCCATCCCAGCTTGCTGGTCACCCGACGCGTCCCCGACCACACTTCGGAACCGGAGTACCCAAGGCCACAACCGGCCTGGTGCTCAGGTTCGCTTCTCCGCCTGGATTCGTGCCACGTAGGCGGCGGCCTGGGAGCGACGCTCCATGCGCAGCTTGGAGAGCAGGCTGGAGACGTAGTTCTTGATGGTCTTCTCCGCCAGGTGGAGCCGCTCGCCGATCATGCGGTTCGTCAGCCCCTCGCCGATCAGGTCGAGGATCTTCCGCTCCTGCTCGGTGAGGTTGGACAGGCGGTCGTCGCCTTTGCCGCTCTTGCCTCCGCGCAGCCGCTCCAGCACCCGCGCGGTGGCCACGGGATCAAGCAGCGACTTGCCGGCCGCCACGTCCCGTACGGCCTTGAGCAGCTCATTGCCGCGGATCGCCTTCAGTACGTAACCCGAGGCGCCCGCCATGATCGCGTCGAACAGCGCCTCGTCGTCGGCGAACGAGGTCAGCATCAGACACTTGATGTCCTCGTTCTGGGAGCGCACCTCGCGGCACACCTCCACGCCGCTGCCGTCCGGCAGGCGCACGTCCAGCACCGCCACATCGGGCCGCGTCGCCGGGATCCGCACGAGCGCGTCAGCAGCCGTAGCCGCCTCACCCACGACCTCGATGTCGTCTTCACTGGTGAGCAGCTCATAGACACCTCGCCGGACCACTTCATGGTCATCCAGGAGGAATACGGAGATTTTTCCAGCTGTGCCCACAGATAAAGCTTCGCACACTCATCCTCTGCTTGAATGCCCACCGGCCATGGCGCTGCCGGCGAGGGGCCTCGGCACTGGACGAGGAGGTAGGCGTCGAACGTGCGTGCGCCAAGGACCCTACGGGTGTGCGCGAGGGTCTTGAGTATTGCTCTCGGCTTTTACGAGGCGAGGCGGCACGCACCCCGCGGGGGAGCCTCATCCTCGGTGGGCACGTTCAGGCGAGTTCGTAGAGGCTGGTCCAGTCAAGCGCTTCGACTGCCTCGCGTTGCACCCCGTCTGCGGCCGCCTGCGCGGCCGTCACCGCATCTCCTAGCGTCAGCACGAGATGGTCGTAGATCGGGTGATCGTATGAAGTGCTGGTGGTGTGGGCTGGGCTGCTCATAGCTACACGCCCCTTTGCAGTAGTAATGTCAGTCGCTGTCGGGTTCTGGACTGACGCATGCGTTGCGCTGCTCCGGTTCCGCACTGTAAGCCGGTGATCGAGGCCAATGTCAAGCGAGACAGGGATGCGGGAAGCGTCTTGGTGACATAAGCCAAGGTTGAGTTGAATCCTTCATGTGGAGGCCCAAACCTCGGCATGGCGTTTGTCACTGCAATGGTCGATGCTATCGGCGCCGATTGAACCGTGGCCAGTTTGTTGCGCTGCCCGCGCCGGGGCCGGATGCTGACCCACCCCCAGAGTGAGCTCGCCGGGCGGCTGGCCGAGCAGGCGGCGTTGCCTTCGCGCAGCCACATCGCCAGACACTCCGACGTGGTCGCGCACCACGCCGCGAGCGGATGGAACCCGAACGTCTTCTTGAACGTGGCCGATGCCCGCTCCTTCTTCGACGCGGCGGTGATGATCGTGGCGTCGAGGTCGATGACCACCCAGTTGTGCAGCCGCTTCCCGGCGATGGTCAGCCAGGGGAAACCACTCAGCCGCAGATGCAGCAGTGACCACACGTGGCGGCGCACCCGCGCCCGCACCTTGGCGATCTTCGCCAGCGCCTCGGCGTCCACCGCGGCCAGCGCGCGGTACATCGTGGAGTCGGACACCGCCGACCCGAACAGCCCCCGGTGGTGGTCCTGGACCGCCTCCGCGTCGGACAGGTTCACCGCCCCGAGCGCGATCGCGACGGCCAGCTGGACCACGGTCACCGCACGGTCACGCCAGTCGGCACCGCTGCCCACGGGCAGCACCTCAGCAAGTCCGGCGGTCAGCCCCACCCGGTCAGCGAGCCGGCGTAACAACACCGCCCCGGCGTGCCCGATCAGCCCCCGGCCGTCCGCGGCCACGGTCAGCCGACGGTCCCACCCAGTAGTCTCTCTCACCAGAAAGGTGCCCCCTGATCCCTGCAGTGATGCGAACTCGAGACTCACATCGTTGCAGCTCAGGAGGCACCTTTCGCTGTTGATCAGTCAGATCGACCTACTCCGCTGAATACCCAGGGTTAACGAGCGGCGAACCAGGTGCCGAGTAACTCGCGAGTAGGCGGTCCGGCAAGAAGCGGGCTACCGATCGCGGCGTGCGGGCACTTCACCTGTCCGGCTGACCGGCCTGGTCCCGCGCCCGTAGGCTCCGCAGGCATGACCGTAACCGTCACCGCTCTGCCTACGGAGCAGCAACTACGCGCGCTCGCCGCATTCGCCGCTGAGCGGATGGAGGAGATCACAGCGTGTTGAAGCAGCGGGTCCCGGAGCTCGCGGACGAGTCCAGGATCGCTGATGCCGAGCTGATCCTGCGTGTTCCCGAGGTTCTGATCACCGCCGTCGACTGCTTCGCTCGCGTGTTGTTGGAGATGCTGGAGGGCCCGTTCTCCGATCGGGGGGCAGTTGGAAGGGCCTGGCGGAGCCTGCTGAACACCTGCTCCATCTAGCGTGAGCATGCCGCGCTGCCCGTCGGCCTCCGCGGCGTTTTCGCCACCGCTGAGCCTGCGACGGTCTGAACGGCGTGTGGTGCCGGTTCAGATGTGCCGCTCGATTCATGCGGCCTGGGTGGTGCCCGCATAGGTCTGGCCCCGGAGAGGTACGTCGCCGGGGCCCACGCCGAGACACGTTGATCGGACTGCGTATCGAGCCGAGCGGGATCCTGGCCGTCGGGCGGGGGGATGTACCGCCGGCCAGGCCCCCTGGCCCCTCCCCGTAACGTGCCCCCCGAATTACGCGGAATGCGGGTTCTCGGGTGGGTCGGGACCTGTCTGTGGCAGGCACGATGCGGCCATCCGGTGATCTTGAAGGAATCGCCCAGTTCGGTGGTGCCTTCGATGGTGGCGCCGAGCGCGCCGGAGGCTCCCGAGTTTCACCATTCGGCTCGATTGACAGGACCGCCCGGTGGTGATGACGGTGACCACGATGAAGCCGGTGAGGCCGAGTGCGCCGAGCGGGGCCTGGGCGTTGAGCTCTATCCGCTTGCAGGAGGCGGCCTGTTCGGCCGGGTCCCTGACGGTTGAGCAGGGCAGGGGTGTTCATCGGGCGTCCGGCCCCTCGTCGTTGCCCGCGAAGCGAGCTACGGGGGGCGAGTCGTCGGGGAGCCCGCTGCCGATGGCGGCCCCGGGCTTTCCCCTGCGGAAGACCGCGCAGGCCAGCGTGACCGCCGAGCCGGCCACTGCCCAGGCGGCGAGCACCAGCATGGGTCCGGCCGCGTCGTTGCCCTTGAAGTAGGCGATGGAGCGCGCGGCGTACGTGCCCGCGCCCGGGGGCAGGGCCGGGCCGATGGCCTTCCAGAACGGTGGGAGCAGGGGGTACGGGTAGGCGCCGCCTGCGCTCGGGTTGCCGAAGACGACGACGAGCAGGATCGTCAGGCCGATGCCGATCACGCCCGCGAGGCCCTGGAAGGCCAGGGTGATCGCGCCGACGGCGAAGACGATCAGGGTGCCGAGGCCCCACAGGCCCAGGATGCTGCCGGGCAGCGCGTCCAGGATCGGGTCGGCGATGACCGCGCCGAGCAGTCCGGCGGCAATCGCGTACGCGAGCAGCGTGCCGAGCCGGATGATGGCGCGGTGGGTGTTGGCGGGGCGTGCGCCGGCGCTGATCGCGAGGATCGCGGCGCACAGGTAGCCGCCGACGCACCAGCCGACGACTAGGTAGAAGGAGCTCAGTCCGCGTCCGTCGCCGGCGGCGGCCGGGGCCACGTCGGTGACCTGGACGGTGCGTCCCTGGCTCTTCTCGACCAGGCCGACGACCTCTTCGAGGGCCTGCGACAGGGAGGCTCCGGCGCCGCTCGCGATGAGCAGTTGGTCGGTTTTGCCGGCCGGGTCGATGACCAGCGCGCCGTCCACGTCCCGGTTCTGGATCTGCTGGATCGCCGTCGCCTCGTCCTTGACGGTGCGGGGATCGAGCGGTTTGCCGGGCAGCGCGGCGAGCTGTTTCGCGGACTGCTCGGCGAGGGGTGCGAGGGGGGCGGTCACGGCGATCGGGATCTCGCTGGGTTTGGGGTGGTGGAAGGCCCCGATGTAGGAGGTGATGAAGGCGAGCTGGAGGGCCAGCACCCCCAGGACCAGCAGGGCTGCCCGGGTGGTCACGGCGTCCTTGATCTCGGAGAGGAAACCGGCTGATGGGCGGGCTGTGGGCTGTGGGGTGTGCTCTGTCATACCCTCACACTCGGCGTGTCTGGGGCGGGTCGCAGTAGGGGCGGCCGAATGGCTGACGGGAATCCGCTCCGGTCATACCGGTGGTAGGAATAGGTCTGCTTAGACCCCGGGAAGGGATGTCTTTAGGGGCGCACTGCGTTCGACAGGTCGTCCAGGGCGTCTGCGAGGAGTGTCACGCGGCTGAAGAGGACCGCGGAGTCGGGGGTGTCACAGGGTGGGAGGGCGGCCCGTACCGGCGTCCAGTCCGGTACCTTCCGCTCGCGGATCTGCCTCGCCGCCTGCTCGGTCGCGGTGCGCAGTACGGCCGCCAGGTTGCCCGCGCCGGGGACGGGGGCCTGGCCACGCTCCGGCAAGTACGCCTCCAATAGCATCGCGTTGCGGCCCAGCAGGGCCAGAGCTTGGCCCGCGTCGTCGGCCGCGGCCCGGGACAGGCCGCGGTGGCGTACCGGTTCGCCTGAGGCCCGCTCCACCGCGTCATGCCAGGCGATGCGAGCCTCCCGTACGGCCAGCAGCGCCTCGCGCACGTCGGCTCGGCGGGCGCCCGGGGGATCTGCGTACTGGCTGAGAACGACGGCTGCGTAGCGCCCGTTCGCCGCCAGCCAGTCGGCGAGGCGAGGACGGAGCCGTGGGGTCTCCCAGGCCGGGTAGAGCGCGTACGCGGCCATGGCCAGGAGTCCGCCGATGAGGGTCAGCGCGACCCGGTCGGTCACGGTCTGGTCCCAGCGCCCTCCGGCCATGCCGAGGAGGAAGACGACGTACGCGGAGACGAAGACCTGCGAGACGGCGTAGCCGGTGCGCATCAGGACGTACACCAGGCCTGCACTGATCACCGCGAGGAACCCGGAGAGGTATGTGCCAGGCTGGGCGAGCTGCACGATGCCGGTGGCGAGGGCGACCCCGACGAGGGTGCCGCCGAAGCGGCCGACGGCGCGTGAATAGGTTTGAGTGAAGTCGGGGCGCATGACCATCACGGACGCCATGGGAGCCCAGTACGTGTGGCCGAAGGGCAGCGCGTGGCCGATGAGATAGCCGGCCGGGACGACCGCCGAGACCCGCATGGCGTGCCGGAAGACCGGTGAGGCGGGGCGCAGTTCGGCGCGGACTGCCTTCAGTGCGAGCGGGATCAGCCGGGGCAGCGTGGGCCGCAGCATCGCTTCTTCGGGAGGCGCGCTCCCTGTTCCAGGGGCGGCGGTTTCCAGCACATCGTCGAGCAGGGCGGCCAGGCGCCCGGCGGCCCGGTGCGCGGCCCCGGTCAGCAGGTCCCCGGTGTCGGACGACTTGAGCACGGCGAGGGCCGGCCCGGGGACTCCTACCGGCTGCCCGTGCCGGATCGCGTGGGCGGACGTGTCGAGCACCGTGGCGGCAGCCGCGAGGAGGTCACGCACCCGGTCGCGGGCCGGACCTTCTTCGGGGGCGCCTGCGGCGGGGTCGGCGAGCAGCGCCAACACCAGCCGGATATGTTCGGCGAGCCCGCGGGCGCCGTGCAGTTCGCCGGGGCGGCGGCGGGCCTGGCTGCGGGTGACTGCGGCCGCGGCGCGGGCGGTCATCAGCGGCTGCGGGTCGAAAGGGGCGACCGGGTCGTGGCGCAGCCGGCGGGCGTAGTCGGCCTCTGCGGCCAGGGCGTCCGCGAGGGCGTCGCGCTGCGCGCCCCATCGGCGGACCGGCAGCAGGACGATGAGGGCGGCCTGTACCACACCGCCCGCGGCGATCAGCGCGGCATGCCCGGCGGCCTGCGCGACGGAGGTCGGCAGGGTGACAGTGACCAGCAGGATCGCCACGTTGCTGGAGGCGATGATCCCAGTGGTCGGTCCGGCCACCCAGGCCATTGCGGCGGCGAAGGTCCACACCGTGAGCAGTGCGAGGACGGCCGCGGTGTGCGAGGAGCCGACGAGATAGCCGATGAACGTGCTGGCCGCGAGGGTCAGTCCGGAAGCGAGGGCAAGCACCGGGCGCGGGCGCCAGCTCTGCTGGAAGGTGGCGATGGCGGCCATGAAGGCGCCGAAGGCCGAGCTGGCGGCGGCGCCCGGGCCGAGCAGGGCCAGGCTGACACCGATGACGATCGCGAGCCCGGCGGCGCCGCGAAGTGCGATCAGCGGTTCCAGGCGGGTCCGCTCGACCTTCAATCCGGACCGGGCGGTCTCCTTCAGCGCCCTGAGCCAGCTCATATCCAGAGAGTAGTTGTGTTCAGGGATTTCTTCAGATTCCTACGGTTCGTCCGGATGGCGATTCCATGCGGTGATCAGCGCCCGCCCGCCCCCGCCTCAACGCAGAAGTGGCTCCTCGCCTCCTTCGTCGTGACCCCGACCACACTGACGCCGGGAGGTGGTGATTCACGAGTATGTACGGGGGAAGTCCGTGTCCGGCGCTCGAGCGGGAGGCACCTGGGCAGGATCCGCCTTTAGGACAGCAAGGCCGCCTTCACTGTCGAGCACGTCGAGCTGGAGTAAGTGGACACCCTGCGCCAGCGACAACGTAGCCCGCCCTCAGCCCGTACGGATTCCACGCTGCCACGGGCACTCACCACTCGCTCGGCTGGTCCTGTCTCCGCGTGGCCGCTCTCACACCGCCATTCCCGGGTGCACCACACGTGTCCGCGTCGCGTATCAGCCGAAAGGCGGAGGGTCGTCCCGAGATAAGGGGACTTTCGCATGGACTCCCATGCCGGGCCGGGGGGCAGGATCGGAGCGGGGGAGGGGCACCCTCTGAGGGCGCCCCTGCCGCGGCTGCGGCTGGCTCCTCCTCCACATCAAGGAATAGCTCATGCACCAGGGGACACCTATCCCTGCGCTGTCGCAGTCCTTTGCCGCACGCGCCCGTGACGACGTCGCCGACCTGATTCATCGGCAGGCTCCGCGCACGTCCGGTCGCGTAATCGACGATGCGCTCCTCGTCGTCTCGGAATTGGTCACCAACGCGGTTCGCCACGGGGGCGGGATCGCTGCCTTCGCTCCCATCATCCGGGGCAACCGGCTCGTGCTCCACGTAGCCGACCACAGCGAACAGCAGCCTGTCAGCCCGGATCGGACGCCGGAATGGCCAGCAGAGGGTGGGTACGGCTGGTCGATCGTCCGGAATCTCGCCGATTCGGTGAATGTCAGCCGTAGACCACAGGGCGGCAAGGACATCTGCGTCGCTCTCTCACTCCTTGGCCATGGAGGCACCAAGGCCGCAGAGATGAGCGGGCTCTGACGTGCAGTGAGCCGCCGGCGTGAGAAGGGTCGTTTGGCCGACGGCTGGAGGGCTGCGAACGGGCGCTCCGCACCCCAGGTCCTGGGCTGGAACGCTGGTCGGCGGTCCGGCGCAGCCCGAAGGGGTCGGGGTTCTTCGGGCGCTCAAGGAGGAGGACCTTGTCCTCGCGATTCCCTGGCGGCGTGTATCGGAGGGTGCGGGCGCTCCTGTCGCCGTACGCCCTCGCTTCGCCCGTCTCGGTCCGCGGCTATCTCAGGGGACACGCCGAAGAGGAAAAGCGCGAGGCCGTTTCCGCCCGCGGTCGACACCTCCTGCTGCATCTCAGGCTGCCCGCGTCCGGGGCGCTGGTCGTGACGCGGCCGGCCCAGCTTGCTGGTCACCCGACGCGTCCCCGACCAGTTCCGGAACCGGGAGTGCCCAAGGCCACAACCGGCCGGGCGCTCACGTTCCCTTCTCCGCCTGGATCCCGTGCCACGTAGGCTGCGGCCTGGGAGCGGCGCTCCATGCCCAGCTTGGAGAGCAGGCTCGAGACGTAGTTCTCACGGGCCGCGCCCCGGTCGGCCAGGGCCCGAAAACCTTGGTACCGATGACGTCCTCTTCGCCGAGGACGGGACCGTAGGCAGTGTGGGCGACCGGCCGCCAGAACACTTCCTTGAGAACATCGACTTCGCACGCGCCGCCGGTAAGTGGATCAGTTACCTGGAAACGGGCCGGCAGCGGGGCGATCTCGACCACGGCCACCTGCCAGCCCCGTCTCATGAGTCCGTCACACACGGTCGGGGTGATCTCCTCCATCGGGGTAGCGGACTCGGTGGCGACGTCCAGGTGGCTGACCCGCTCCAGGAGCTGGTGGGTCTGCACGGCGTAGCCGCCGGTAAGGACGAGAGGGAAGGGCGAGCCGAACGCGAGCACGTCGGCGAGCAGCCGGGCGTGCAGATCCGACATCTTCACGCCGCGGCCTACTCCCGCAGCTGGGGAAAGGCGTCCTCCCACACCTCCCGCACGGTGGGGCCGGTAAGGGTGCGCAGCACCGGCCACAGGCTGGAGAGCAGGTCGGCGTTCAGGAATCGGCACAGGTCCTCGTGGGTGCCCTCGGCGAGGACCGTCCGGTACAGGCCCATGCGCTGCCGCGGCTGGTCCAGGTCGAAGGCGCACAGCCCGGACCACACCACGTGCAGCGGGAGCTCGACGACCCCGTGCACGGGCCCGGTCAGCTCAGCCAGACGGGTCGGCAACCGCTGGGCGAACTTCACCCTGTACAGAGCCGCATCGTCACGCATCGGGGACAGACATGGCACCGAGCATCCCCCGACCTGACACCAAACTGCATCCCTCACCCGCAGAGATCAAGGTGTCACTACACAGCGCAGCCAGAGCGGACCGTACGTCACAAGGCTCTGTTGGTTGAGCATCGGGCCCGGCGGAGTCCGTCACCAGGGGTCGGCCTCGCTGTTGAAATACTCGTGGGCGAGGTAGCCCGGGTTGCCGGACTCGCTGAGTGCCAGCACCAGGTCCTCCTTGCTGCGGAAAATGGTGCAGCAGGCCGCCCTGGGTGATCTGGTAGTCGTCGTCGCGGCGCGCGCGGCCCGCGCCCTGGACGCCGGCTGCGACCAGTTCGCCGGCGAGCAGTGCGCGGAGGACGTGAACGAGACCCTCGCGGCCCCGTACGGCGAGGTCGTCGCCGACCCGGCCGAGGCGGACCTTAACGGTGCTGCGCCTGCGCACCCCGTACGAACCGCACGGACACGTCCTCGAGTCCTTTCTCTACTCGGGCTCGCTGGCCTTCCCTGAGCCGGAGCTCGCAGGTCCTGGTCCGGGCCTCCTGGACCGGGTCCCGACCCTGGTCTGCATCAACCTGGAGCCACTTGGTGATTCAGCGTGGGTGCGTCAAGGGCGTCAGGCGGCCGACGTGGAGGTGCTGCTCGTGCTCGACGACGTCGCGGAGGACGAAGCGACAGGAACAGCGGCAATGGTCAACATCGTGGGGCTGGCGAGATCGAGGCCGGCTCCGAGGCGCTGGGGGCCGCCGGCGAGGACGAGATCACGGTCCGGCTCGGGGACTTCGGCGCCAGCTTCGAACGCAGTGCCAGCAGGGTGACCAGGGCGAGCGCGGTGGCCGCCATGGGCACCAGGAAGCCGTACGAGGATCCGTTGGCGTCCGCCAGGCGGCCGGCCACGGTCACGGCGCCGGCCTGCCCGAAGGCGACCGCTCCGGTGAGCCAGGTGAAGGCCTCGGTCCGGGAGGCGGCCGGGACCAGTCGCTCGATCATCGTGTAGCCCGCGATCAGCGCGGGGGCGATGCACAAGCCCACCACCAGGCCGAGCGCGCCCAGCAGGATCGGGGAGTCCACGGCCCACAGCACGGACGCGGCGGCGGTGAGGCCGACGTAGCCCAGGAGCAGGCGGCGGCGCGGGCCGACCTTCCAGGCGATAGTGCCGCAGACTATGCCCGCGATCATGATGCCGCCCGCGAAGACGCCGTACAGCAGGCCGTTCGCGCCGGGGTTGCCGATCTCGTTGGAGAACGCGGCGAGCGAGATCAGCATGCCGCCGAAGACAGCGCCGATGCCGACGAAGGCCACGATCAGGACGCGCAGGCCGGGGAAGGACAGCGCGGAGGCATGCTTCTCACCGCCCGCGAGGCGGGGGACGGGCTTGGGCTGGGTGGAGCGCTGCGCGGCGAACAGCAGACCGCCGGCGAGCGTCAGGGCCGCCTCGGTGATCAGACCGGCCGAGGGATGGACCGAGGTGGACAGGAACGTCGTGAGGACCGGGCCGACGACGAAGGTGAGCTCGTCGGTGACGGACTCGAAGGCGGTGGCCGTGGGCAGCAGCGGGGAGCCCTCCAGCTTGGCGGCCCAGCGGGACCGGACCATGGGCCCGACCTGCGGGACCGAGGCACCGGCGGGAATCGCGGCCAGCGCGAGCGCCCACAGCGGCGCGCCGGCCAGGGCCAGCCAGGTCAGGGCGCTGACGGCGGCGGCGTGCGCGAAGACGACCGGGACCAGAACAGCGCTCTGGCCGCGCCGGTCGGCGAGCTTGCCGATCTGCGGGGCGCACAGGGCCATGGAGACACCGGTGACGGTGGCGACGATTCCGGCGTCACCGTACGAGCCGGTGGTGTGCTGGACGAGAAGGACGATGCCGATGGTCAGCATCGCGAAGGGCTGCCGGGCGGCGAACCCGGGGAGCAGGAAGCTGAGGGCGCCGGGCGTGCGAAGGAGCTGGCGGTAGCCGGGGCGGGCGTTCCCGTCGGTCGTGGCCGCGGTTGTCACGGGCTGGCCTTTCCGCTGCCTGGGAAAGCTCCCCGCCTGCCGGACAGTGCGCAGCCTTGTGAGCGAGTCGCACCCGTCCATGCGGGAGCCCCGAGAGCTGTCCTCTTGCGCAGAACCGAGTGCCGCCTGGGCGCCCACGTACTGGAGGGTGCCACGGCCGCTTTGCGGTCGCGCCAGCTCCGCGTCAGGCAGAGTTGGTTCGATGTGGCGTACCTTCATAATACAGGTAAATCCTTCAAGGTGTCTTGTGATTACACCCACAAACTGCACCTGCACCTGCGATTAGCTCGATTTTCACCTTCCAGGGGCCCAGAAGCAGGCCACCGGTCAACGCATAACTAGAAGTGGCTGAATATGAGCATCGATCTCAGGCGAAGCCCGTCAGGACAACCCTCCAGAAGCCCCTCCGACTTGTGATGGCCATGGTCAATCCCCGGGATTTCTGTGGAGATCTGACCGGGGTGGGTGCTTCCTTACACCAGGTGGTGGTGGCTGTTCGACGGCCGCAGACACCGTGACCCTGGTACCTGACCCCACCCCCTGGGCGGGGCCATTCCGCGTTACCGGATTCCGGGGGCGGGAGAGTGGGGCGCATACAGTCGGCACGCCCTGAGGGCAGCAGGGTCAATGTGTTCTCGACGTCGTCGACGTCGTCGACAGCGTCAGGCTGTCGGAGGCGGACGGTCCTGATGGCTGGGAAGTCCAGACCAGTGCATCCCCGTGATATCACCAGCCGGTGATCGCGCCCCCAGCCACTGATCCGACCGGGGCCTACCGTTCGCGACGGTCCGTCGGCCCTTCTTCCTGCGTCGACGTCGGCTCGTGGTGTTCGCGTTGAGTGAGGAGGTCCTGGAGCTGGGTGATGATCTGGGCGGCGCGGTCCTTGCCGGTGGGGATGTCGGAGCCGCGGAGGGCGTCGGTGACGCTTTGGAGCTGGGCCGTGACGTCTCTCTCGTAGGCCTGTTCGTCTTCGATGATGCCTCCGGGTTGGCGTAGGCCGACGGTCTTGTCGATGACTTTGCCGATGGCGGCGGTCATGACGAAGGAGAAGAGTCCGAGGACGACGACGGCGATGAGCTGTCGGCCCAGGAGGTCCCAGGATCCTCCGTAGAAGAGGCCTTTCTTGCCGGTGACGGCGCCGGTGGCGGCGAGGCCGGCCATCACCATGCCGAACAGGCCGCCCCAGCCGTGGATGCCGACGACGTCGAGGGTGTCGTCGACGCCGAGGCGGTACTTCCAGCTGATGGCGAAGGCACAGGTCAGACCGGCGAGGAAGCCGGTGATCGTGGCCCAGACGGGGGTGATGCCTGCGGCCAGCGGGGTCATGGAGACCATGCCGGTTACAGCGCCCATGCACATGTCGAGGAGGGTGACATGCCGGGTGCGCCAGAAGCTGGTGACCGCCCAGCCCGCCATCGCGGCTCCGGCGGCGAACTGGGTGTTGAGGAGCGCCATGGCAGTGGAGCCGGGCCCGGTGAGGTAGGAGCCGGCGTTGAAGCCAAACCAGCCAAACCACAGCAGGGCCAAGCCGATCACGACGAGCGGCAGGTTGTGCGGTCGGATGGTCTGGCGCTCGAAGTCCTTGCGTTTTCCGGCGACGATGGCGAGGGCGAGGCCGGCGGCGCCGGAGCTGAGTTCGACGACGGTGCCGCCGGAGAAGTCGACGGCGCCGACCTGGCGGGCGACCCAGCCTGCGGGGTCGAAGACCCAGTGCGCCATGGGGATGTAGACGAGCAGGGTCCAGACGATGACGAAGACGATCCAGCCGCCCATCTTTGCGCGCCCCGCGACCGAGCCGCTGATCAGGGCGACGGTGACGATGGCGAAACACATGTGGAACATGGAGTAGATGACAGTTGGCACGTCGCCGGTCTTGCTGGTCAGGCCGATGCCGTGCATGAAGGCGTGATCGAGGGTGCCGATGACGCCGAGGCCTCCCGCATCGGGGCCGAAGGCGAGGGTGTAGCCGACGGCCCACCAGATGAGGGTGACGAAGGCGACGCACACGAAGCACATCTTGAGCATGGCGATGATCTGACCGGTCTTGACCATGCCGCCATAGAAGAAGGCCAGTCCCGGGGCCATGAGGAGGACCATGGCACTGGCCATCATCAGCCAGGCGGTGTTGCCGGAGTCGAAGAGGGTGTTCATGACTGGACCTCACATGGGAG
Source organism: Streptomyces sp. ICC1 (assembly GCF_003287935.1). GTDB lineage: Bacteria > Actinomycetota > Actinomycetes > Streptomycetales > Streptomycetaceae > Streptomyces > Streptomyces tritrimontium. The sequence goes on along the minus strand of NZ_CP030287.1, from coordinate 675,393 downwards.
GGGCACGGCGGGCCGTCGGCGGGTGATCACTTCTCGCGCTCCCGTCGCTCCAGGACGTGGAGGACGTCGCTGAGGAGTCCGGTTTCGTCCCGGCGGTCCGCGACCGCGACGGTGGCGGTTGCGTGTGGAGCGTCGAGGCGGGCCTGGATCTCATCCAGCGTCGCGTTGTCGTAGGCGATCTCCTCCTCCCTCCCGGGGACGTCCTCGTACTCCTCCCGGGTACGGAAGCCGACCGTGCCGTCGATGGCCTTGGCGATGAGCCAGGTAACGACGAAGGAGTAGGTGCCGCAGGCCAGTACGGCGACGGCCTGGCGCCAGAGCAGGTCGAGGCCGCCGCCGTAGAAGAGGCCCTTCTTTCCACTCATCGCGGCCGTGGCGAAGAAGCCGATGGACAGTACGCCGACGATGCCGCCCCAGCCGTGGACGCCGACCACATCGAGGGTGTCGTCGACACCGATGCGGTACTTGAGGTTGATGGCGAAGGCGCAGACGACGCCTGCGGTGAAGCCGATACAGACGGCGCCCAGAGAGGAGACCTCACCGCAGGCCGGGGTGATGGCGACCATTCCGGCGACGGCGGCCGAGGCCACGCCCAGCATTTCGACTTTGCCGTGCTGGAACCGTTCGACGATGGGCCAGCCGATCATCGCCGCGCAGGCGGCGAGCTGGGTGTTGAGGAAGGCGGTGGGCGCTCCGCCCGCGTCCTGGAGGGCGGAGCCGGCGTTGAAGCCGAACCAGCCGAACCACAGGAGCGCCAGGCCGATCACGACGAGCGGCAGGTTGTGCGGGCGGATCGGCTGTCGCTCGAAGTCTCTTCGTTTGCGCAGGGCGATGGCCACGGCCAGGCCGGCGGCGCCGGAGTTGAGCTCGACGGGCAGGCCGCCGGCGAAGTCGAGAGCGCCCAGGTCGGCCTGGATCCAGCCGTCGGGGGCGAACACCCAATGTGCCATGGGCACGTACACGAGCAGCGCCCAGACGACGACGAAGACGAGCCAGCCCCGCATGGTGGCCCGGCCGGCGATGGAGCCACTGATCAGCGCGACGGTGATGATCGCGAAGGACATCTGGAAGCAGGCGAAGACGGTGGCCGGGATGGTGTTGTGCAGCTCGTTCATCCCGACACCGCGGAAGAAGACGTGGTCGAGGTTGCCAAGCAAGCCGGCGCCGATGTCGGGGCCGAAAGCCAGCGAGTAGCCGACCGCGAGCCACAGGAGTGTGACCAGCGCAAGGCAGGCGAAGCTCATCTTGAGCATCACCAGGACGTGCTGGGTGCGGACCATCCCGCCGTAGAAGAAGGCGAGGCCGGGGGTCATCAGCAGCACCATCGCGGTGCTGGTCATGAGCCAGGCACTGTCGCCGGTGTCGAGGGAAGCGGCCAAGAGCAAGGGGGTACTCCCGTGGAGTGCGGCGGCCCCCGGCCGCCGGCCGGGGCGGGTCGGTCAGGTCTTTCGCATGGCGGGTGCGGGCACGCCGATCAGCAGCCGCCGCACCGCGTCCCAGACCGCCGTCAGCGCCCGGGTCACCGCCTCGGTGCGGTCACCCAGGACACGGACCCAGGCTCCGCACTCCTGCGGCAGCACGCTGACGCCGTAGGCGAGTTCCGTCCCGGCCAGGGTGCCGTGGAGCAGGTTGGCCAGCTCGCGGGCGGGCGCGAGCGGGCTCACGGCGAAGAAGCAGGCCATCACGGAGTGGCCAGCCAGCACGGCGGGTCCGTCGACAGCGCAGTCGCCGGGCCCGCCGGGCTCCAGTCGCACGGTGTCCAGAGCCACCAACTCGCCGCCGGGCCTGCGCAGTTCGAGGTCGGAGGCGAAAACCTGGTAGGCGTTGCGCTCTCCGTGCGCCAGTCGGCCGGTCAGGACGGTCTCGCTCGCCAGCACGGTGGCGGTGGGGTCGGCGGTGATCACCGTGCGCTGGTAGAAGCGCGAGTCGACGTAGGGGATGACCGGGTCCGGGAGGTACTCCACGTACGCGTCCGGTCCGGCGGTCAGGAAGGTCTGCGCGACGGCGTAGTCGTGCTCCATCCGGTAGACCTTGGTGGCCGCCTGAGTGGTCACGTGCCCCGAGGTGCCCGGGCCGAAGGTCAGGTCGGTGCGCAGCCGGTCGGCCTGCACGACGCCGCCGCCGGTCGACATCAGGAAGGTGATCGGGAGATCGGGGCGGTACGGGTCGAAGTACAGCGGCCGCATGATCTGCAGCGGGGACTTCTGGTAGTGCCGCACCAGCTCGGTCCGCCCGCCGACCCGCTCGAAGCCCAGCTCCAGCAGGCCGACCTTGCCCGGTCGCCCGACGCCCAGGGTGTCCGGCGCGGAGGCGTGCCGGAGCACCTCGAGGGGGACGCGCGGGGGCTCGTAGTGGGCCCCGTCCAGCCGCGCGGGCGGGATGAGGGTGTGGGGCGGGTCGGCCACGACGCTCACGCCGGTACCCGGCGGAAGGACTCGATGAAGGTCGCGATCTCCTCCAGTCCCTGCCCGGTGAGGCAGTTGGTCAGGACGACGGGGCGCCCCTCGCGCACGTGGTGGGCGTCGCGCTCCATCACTCCGAGGTCGCAGCGCACGTACTGGGCAATGTCGATCTTGTTGATGACCAGCAGGTCGGACTCGGTGATGCCGGGGCCGCGCTTGCGGGGCATCTTCTCGCCCTCGGCGGTGTCCAGGACGAAGAGGAAGAGGTCGACCAGGACCGGGCTGAAGGTGAGGGTGAGGTTGTCGCCGCCCGACTCGTAGAGCAGGGTGTCGACATCGGGGAACCGCTCCAGCATCTCGGCGCCCGCGGCCAGGTTCATCGTCGGGTCGTCGCGCACGGCGGTGTGCGGGCACGCGCCGGTCTCCACGCCCACGACGCGCTCGGGGTCGAGCACCCCGGCCAGGGTGCGGCGTACGTGATGGGCGTCCTCCTGGGTGTAGATGTCGTTCGTGATCACGGCGGGCCGGTGGCCGCGCGCGATGAGCACCGGCACCAGGGCCTCGATCAGCGCCGTCTTGCCGGAGCCGACGGGGCCGCCGACGCCGACGCGCAGGACGTTGTCCTCGTTCATCACAAGTCACATGCCTTCTGGATTTCGGATTTCGGATTCCGGATAACAAGGGTCGAGCGGGTTGGAGTACCTGCCGGTTGGCGATCCGGCGCATCTCAGGTGGCGAACAGCCGTGCCTCTGCCCGCTCGTGACGGCCCGACATCACATCTGCCATCGGAACGCACCCGCCGAGATCTGCGAGTTCGCGGCGCAGGGCGGCCTCCGCCACCTCCTCGATGACGGGTGCGATCCCGCGCAGCACCACCTGTGCCTTGCGGTGGTCCGTGAGCCGCAGCCGCAGCGCGGCGCCGGTGAAGCTGGCCGAGTACGCGAACAGATCGCTCACGACAGCCTGTTCGGCCGGGACCCCGGCGGCCGCGTACGCGACCCCGGCGGCCACGGCCTGCGAGCCGGGAGCCCGCTTGGCGGCCACGAGCTCCGCGTACCGTTCGAGGGGCTCCCCGCCGACGCACTCACGGGCGATGTCCAGCAACTGGCGGCCGGTACGGGTGGCGGCGCGGCGCAGCCCCTCGTTCAGCTTGGCCGCGTTCAGCCGCTGGTCGGTCTCGGCCAGCGCCTCCCAGTCCCCGGCCAGCGCGGCCCGGTGGGCCAGCGCCAGCGCGGTGGCGTCGGAAGGCCCCACCGAATGCCGCAGCAGGTCGGCCAGCAGCCCCGGTACGCCCTCGGGGGTCACGGCCTTGGCCTGGGCGTAGCCCTCCAGGCCGTGGGAGAGCGTGTAGAAGCCGCTGGGAAAGGCCGAGTCGGTGAGCTGGAGGCTGACCAGCAGGGCCTGTACCGAAGCCACGGCCAGGGGTTTCACGGCATTGCTCATACCAGGTAGAACAGGTGGTTCAGGGGAAGTTCCCGAGCCGGTTCGATGGTGGCCGGCACCCCGTCGAGGGCGACCTTGTAGGTCTCCGGGTCGACAGTGATCTCCGGGAGGGCGTCGTTGCGGACCATGTGCTGCTTGCCGACCGTGCGGCAGTGCCTGACCGGCAGGACCCTGCTGTCCAGGCCGAGCTTCTGCGGAACGCCGAGGTCGATGGCGGCCTGTGACATGAAGGAGACCCGGGTGGCCTGCTTGGCCTTGCCGTACGCGCCGAACATCGGCCGGTAGTAGACCGGTTGCGGGGTCGGGAGCGAGGCGTTCGGGTCACCCATCAGCGCCCAGTTGATCAGTCCGCCCTTGATGACCATCTTCGGCTTGGCGGCGAAGGAGCCGATCGGCCACAGCACGACGTCGGCGAGCTTGCCCGCCTCCAGGGAGCCGATGTGGTCGGCCGTGCCCGAGGCGATCGCCGGGTTGATCGTGATCTTGGCGAGGTAGCGCAGTACGCGGAAGTTGTCGTTGCGCTCGGTGTCGCCGTCGAGCTTCCCGCGCTGGTCCTTGCAGTGGTGCGCGGTCTGGAAGGCCCTGGTCCAGGACTCGCCGATCCGCCCCATGGCCTGGGAGTCGGAGGAGAAGATCGAGATGACCCCCTCGTCGTGCAGCACGGTCTCGGCGGCGATCGTCTCGGCGCGCACCCGGGAGTCCGCGAAGGAGACGTCCTCCGGGATGTCGTGCGAGAGGTGGTGGCAGACCATCACCATGTCGAGCAGCTCGTCGACGGAGTTCACCGTGTACGGCAGCGTCGGGTTGGTCGAGGACGGCAGGACGTTGGGTTCGCCCGCGACCCGCATGATGTCGGGAGCGTGACCGCCGCCCGCGCCCTCGGTGTGGAAGGTGTGGATGGTGCGCCCGTCGATGGCCGAGCGGGTGTCCTCGAAGAAGCCGGACTCGTTCAGGGTGTCGGTGTGCACCGCGACCTGGACGTCGTAGGCGTCGGCCACGTCCAGGGCCTTGCTCAGGGCCGCGGGGGTGGTGCCCCAGTCCTCGTGCACCTTCAGGCCGCAGACGCCCGCCTCGACCTGCTCGATCAGCGCTTCCGGCAGCGAGCCGTTGCCCTTGCCCAGCAGGCCGACATTGACCGGCATGTCCTCGACGGCCTGGTACATCCGGCCGATGTTCCACGGTCCCGGCGTGCACGTGGTGCCGTTGGTGCCGTCGGAGGGGCCGGTGCCGCCGCCGATGAGCGTGGTGATGCCGTTGGACAGACCGTGCTCGGCCTGCTGCGGGGCGATGAAGTGGATGTGGGTGTCGATGCCGCCGGCCGTGGCGATCAGGTGCTCGCCGGAGATGACCTCGGTGCCGGGCCCGATGACCAGCTTGGGGTGGACCCCGGACTGGGTGTGCGGGTTGCCGGACTTGCCGAGACCCGCGATGAACCCGTCCTTGATGCCGAGGTCGCCCTTGACCACACCCAGGATCGCGTCCATGACCACCACGTTGGTGATGACCAGGTCGAGGGCCCCCTGCAGGTTCGTGGCCTGCGGGTCCTGGGCCATGCCGTCGCGGATGCCCTTGCCGCCGCCGTAGACGGCCTCGTCGCCGTAGTGGCCCTCGTTGTGGTCCTTCTCGACCTCGACGACCAGATTGGTGTCCGCCAGGTGGAAGCGGTCGCCGACGGTCGGACCGAACAGGTCGGTGTACTGCTTGCGGCTCAGGACAGCCATCTCTACTTGTCGCCCTTCTTGTGGGACTTGCTCTTCTTGCCGTCCTCGGCCTTGGCGTCGTGGCTGTCCCCGGCGCCGGCCGCGCGGGGCTCGGTCTCGGCGTGGACGTCCTCGATGCGGGCGCCCTTGAAGCCGAGTTCGACCGCCCGGCGCAGCGCGCGGATGCGGGTGTCGGCGGAGCCGAGACCGCCGTCGACGAGGGAGCTGAAGCCGATGAGGCGGCCGTGGCCGCTGTAGGCGGTGAGTTCGACCTCGCGGGTGTCGCCCGGCTCGAAGCGGACGCCGGTGCCGGCGGGGAGGTCGAGGTGCATGCCGTAGGCGGCGTTGCGGTCGAAATCGAGTGCTCGGTTGACCTCGAAGAAGTGGTAGTGCGAGCCGACCTGGACGGCGCGGTCACCGGTGTTGGAAACGGTGACCTTGGCCTTGCGGCGGCCGGCGTTGATCTCTACGGAGCCTTCGCCGTAAAGGTATGTGGCGCCACCTGACATGGTGGTACTTCCCTTCCGGAGGGGGACTGGGGGGTGCGTGCCGTCTCAGACGTGCGAGTGATCGTGCCCGTGCTCGGGGGTGGCTGTGGGCCCGTGGGTGTGGTGGCCGCCGGGGCCGTGGGTGTGGGCGAAGCCGTGCCCGTGTTCGGCGTCCAGGCCTGCCGCGATGCCGTCGTCGCCATGGGCCAGTCGATGGAGGGCGTCGGCGCAGCGGGCGCTGAGGATCCCGTCGACCGCTGCCCGGCTCAGCAGCGGGCCGAGGTCCGTGGTGTCCGGTGTGTCGGTGACGGCCCCGGGCGGGGGCGGCCCGAATGCCGCGCGCACGGTGGCGATACGGTCGGCGCCCAGGAGACGGCAGCGATCGATGCCTTCCGCGACGTCGGGGTCACCGCAGTCGAAGGCGACTTCCACCCATCGGTGGTGGCCGTACTGGCGCACCAGGCGGGCGACACGGAACAGGTCCGCGTCCTCGAACGGACCGGCCGCCGGCGCGGTGACCAGGACGGCCGTAGCGGCGGTGCGCGGTGCGCCGCCCGCTGCGGCCCGTAGCCAGCCCACCAGGTGGTCCATGCTGCCGAACGGATCGGACAGGACGATCCGGCCCCGGTTCGCCTCCCCGTCCTGGGCGATCCACTGGAGGGAGCGAGCAGTGTCGGCAACCAGCCTGGGGTCGCGGCCGAGGGTCATCGGCACCACACACACCCGGTCCTGGCCACTGTCGGCCAGGACGCGCCGCACCATTTCAGTGAGGGGGCGTCCGGCACCGGTCACTTCACGCCCCCCGGGAGCAGCCCACGCCGCCAGGTCCGCTCCCCCGCGGCTTTCGTGTCCGCCGACCAGGACCACGTGCCCTGTCCGGCTCGGTACCGGTGTCCAGGCGGGGAGGGTGGTCGTCACGCGCCGACCGGATCGTGGCAGGAGACCAGCTTGGTGCCGTCGACGAACGCGGCCTCGACCTGCAGCAGCGGCAGCATGCCGCGGACGCCGTTCATGACGTCCGCGCCGCTGACCACCTGCTTGCCCAGTTCCATGCACTCGGCCACGGTCTTGCCGTCTCGCGCGCCCTCCAGGATGGCCTCGCTGATCAACGCGCAGGCTTCGCTGAAGTTGAGCTTGACGCCCCGGTCCCGCCGCTTACGCGCCAGGTCGGCCACGACGTAGATCCAGAGCTTGTCCATCTCACGGGGAGCGAGATTCATCGGCCACACTCACTTTCAGGCACGTTTCGGACACTTCAGGGGCCTCCGGGCTCTGGGGAGGCCGGATCAGGAACACAGGTGCGGTTCAGAGGTGGTTCACGTGCGGCGCAGCCGGGGGATAGCCGGGACCGCAGCGAGGAAGACGATGGACGTCAGGACGAACGGCCAGGTGAAGGTGTGACCGCCGAAGGGCCCGAAGAAGGAGTTCATCGCCGAGGTCAGCGCGGTCGCCGCGCCGGCGCCCGCGACCGCGTAGGCGAAGCTGACGGCGCTGGGAGCGACGAACACCCCGCACAGCGCCATGGCAACCAGCACCGCGTTGTAGCCCATCAGTCCCTGGGCGACGCCCGCGGCCGGGGCGCCAAGCATCCAGGAGACGAGCAGACCAGTCGCACTGCCGACGCAGGCCATCGCCCCGGCCAGCCGGTTCGCCACGAAAATCCCGGCCAGGAAGAGCAGCCCGACGTACCACTGCGGCATGAAGAAGATCTGGCCGACATTCGCCAGAAAACCGTGCCAGATGTCGCTCCAGCTGAGCGAGCTGGTTCCGCTGGCGGCTTCAGGAAGGGCCGCGAGGTCTTGGCCCGCGTGCCACACATTCGCGAAGCCGGGTGCCGCGACGGTCATGACGGACGCCACCAGGCAGAAGGGCAGAGTAAAGGTGGGAAGGTTCCACGAGCTCATGAACGTCGCCACCGCTGATGTCACCACGACCACCAGACTCGAACCGGCCACGGCGAGAAGAAAGGTGGAGAGATGGCCGGCACCGAGAAAGACAGCGAAGGCCGTGGCGACCAGACAGCCGTTGAAGCCGCGCAGACCCGCGGCGACCAACTTGCGGTCGATGCCGAGCAGATAGGCGGTCGCGGTTCCCACCGCGGCGCCGAGCAGCCCGTACAGGCCGAACTGCCAACCCGACGCGAACAACGCCGCGACGAAGAACAACCCGCACAGGGCGCTCGGCATGAAGTCCACCTGGGCAACACCCCGCAGGACCTCCAGCACGAACTTCATCGGCTGCCGATCAGCCAGACCGGAGGCGGAGGGACCGGACCCCTGCGGGTCCGTCACAGCATCAGGTGTTACAGCCACCGTACGCACCCCTGGTGAATCGTTCGCCGGGCCGCCACGAACACGGCGCGCCTGGACACCAAAGCCGTCCCGGAGCGTCACAAAGTGAGGCGGCGAATCAAGACGCTAACACCACACGCAGAATATCCAAGTCCGGCATGCCGCCATTCGGCCGATCCGAAAAGGAATCAATAATTACGACTATTACCGCCCCCACTATTGCGAGACATTCGCAATACTGGGGGCATTCCAGGAAAGGTGAGTCATCGACTCGGCGGCAGGCGTTCGCCTTGTACTACAGCCGGAGATATTGAGGGCTGGCGATCGGCGAGATGGGCCGGGACCCCGGTGCCGGCCGAGCTGGTCGAAGCCGGCGGCGTGACGGGTGTCGGTGTGGGTGTCGGCCCCACCAAAGACGTACGGGCGCTGATCGGTCATGGCGGCAGTGCCGGCCCTTCCTCGCGGATTGCCCAGGGGAGCGCGCACCAGTCGAGCAGGAGGACAGAGCAGTGACGAGGGCATGGCGCCCAGGCTCCTGACTTGCTCTCAAGCGCCCGACCGGTTGTGCGCTGTGATGCCCCGGGCCGGGTCGACAAATCTCCGGAATGACAGCCTGAAAGAGCGTCAGCTTCGATGCGGGTCAGATCCGGAGCGGCACTGAGCCATACTCGGCTTCGGCGGTCAGCGACCCCACTTACCAGGCCGTCAACCCGTGAGACCCACACTCACGGATCCGACAGGAACGCCAAGAACGCAGGCCCTCGCACTCACCCTCGGATGATCTCTAGTGCCTCGTCGCGGACCTTGGCCATGGTGGCCGCGTCACGTGCTTCTGCGTTCAGCCGCAGCAGGGGCTCGGTGTTGGAGGGCCTGACGTTGAACCACCAGTCGGCGGCTGTCACGGTCAGCCCGTCGAGTTCGTCGAGGGTGATTCCCTCACGGCCCGCGTAGGCGGCCTTCAGGGCGGCCAGCCGGCCGTTCTGGTTGTCGACCGTGGAGTTGATCTCACCCGAGTCGGCGTAGCGGTCGTAGGAGGCAACCATCGCGGACAGCGGCCCGTCCTGGCTGCCCAGCGCCGCCAGCACGTGCAGCGCGGCGAGCATGCCGGTGTCGGCGTTCCAGAAGTCACGGAAGTAGTAGTGCGCGGAGTGTTCGCCGCCGAAGATCGCTCCGGCCTGGGCCATCTCCCGTTTGATGAAGGAGTGCCCCACCCTGGTGCGGAGTGGGGTGCCGCCGTGCTCACGGATCACCTCTGGCACGGACCAGGAGGTAATCAGGTTGTGGATGATGACGCCGGAGCCGCCGTTGCGGGCCAGCTCCCGGGCCGCCACGAGCGCGGTGATCGCCGAGGGTGACACCGGGTCGCCGTGTTCGTCGACCACGAAGCAGCGGTCCGCGTCCCCGTCGAAAGCGATGCCCAGGTCGGCGCTCTCTTCCCAGACCCGATTCTGCAGATCCACGATGTTGGCCGGGTCGAGCGGATTGGCCTCATGGTTGGGGAAGGTGCCGTCCAGCTCGAAATACATCGGCACCAGGTCCAGCGGCAGGCCCGCGAACACGGTCGGCACGGTGTGCCCGCCCATCCCGTTGCCCGCGTCCACGACCACCTTCAGCGGGCGGATTGACGTCAGATCCACCAGAGAGCGCAGGTAGGCGGCGTAGCCGTCGAGGGTGTCGCCCGTGATGACCGTGCCCGTCACCACGGCCGGCGTCGGGGCGCCCGATTCCTGCCAGGCCTCCACCAGTGCACGGATCTGCGAGAGGCCGGTGTCCTGGCCCACCGGGGCGGCGCCCGCCCGGCACATCTTGATCCCATTGTAGCGGGCCGGGTTGTGGGAGGCGGTGAACATCGCTCCCGGCAGATCCAGCACCCCCGACGCGTAGTACAGCTGATCCGTCGAGCACAGTCCGATCAGTGTCACGTCCGCACCCTGGCATGCCGCTCCCTGCGCGAACGCCGCCGACAGACCGGGCGAAGAGGGCCGCATGTCATGTCCGATCACGATTGCATCGGTGCCCACGACCTGTACGAACGCCGCCCCGAACAGTTCGGCCAGCGACTCGTCCCACTGATCGGGTACCACCCCCCGCACGTCGTAGGCCTTCACCAGCTGCGACAGATCAGTCACGGGAATCACCGCATTCTTGAGTGGTGCTGAGCCAGACGGCGGCGTCCGGCGGGAGGGTGCGCCCGCGCAGAGGGGCGCTGCTTATTGCAGGGCGGCCCGGCAGGCCTAGGGTGTCGAGGGGCAGCGGGTCCGGGCCGAGGTTCACCGCGCACGCCAAGTCGCCGCGTTGGAAGGCGAGAAAGGAGTCGGCGGGAGCGGAGTGCCAGCGCAGGGCGGCGCTGTGGGTGTCGGCTGGGTGGTCGCGGCGCAGGCGCAGTGCGCTGCGGTAGAGGGAGAGCGTGGAGTGCGGGTCGGCCCGCTGGGCCTCGACCGTGTGGGTGTCCCACTCTTGCGGCTGGGGCAGCCAGCAGTCGTCCGGGGAGGCCGTGGTGAAGCCGTAGGGCGGCCGGCTACCGGACCAGGGGATCGGGGCGCGAGCTCCGTCGCGCCCTCGGTCGGTGTGTCCGGAGCGTTCCCAGAGCGGGTCGCGGATGCGGTCGTCGGGGACAGAGGCCTGGGGCAGGCCGAGTTCTTCGCCCTGGTAGAGGCAGACGGCTCCGGGAAGGGCCAGCATGAGCAGGGCCGCGGAGCGGGCCCGCAGCTCGGATCCGTAGCGGGTGACGGGGCGTACCGCGTCATGGCTGGAGAGGACCCAGGCGACGGGTGCGCCGACCGAGGCGGTGGCCGCGAGGGAGTCGTCGATGACTCGGCGCAGTGCCTGTGCCTGCCAGGGGGCTTCCAGGAAGGCGAAGTTGAAGGCCTGCTGCATTTCGTCCGGGCGTACGTACCGGGCGAGGCGGTCCGGTGCGAAGACGGCGGACTCGGCCACCATGACGCGGTCCTTGGGGTCCACGGCGCCCGGCGGCGCAGGGTGGGTGTCGAGGAGGGTGCGCCACTCGCGGTAGAGGGGGTGCAGTTCCTCCTGGTCGTAGTAGGGCATGAGGTGGTTACGCAGGGGGTCCCGGTGCTGGCCGGGGCCGGCGTCCGGCAGCCCCTGAGCCTTGAATAGGGCGTGCGCCACATCGACGCGGAAGCCGTCTACGCCCCGGTCCAGCCAGAAGCGCAGCACATCGGTGAAGTCAGAACGTACCTGGGGATTGCGCCAGTTGAGGTCGGGCTGCTCGGGTGCGTGCAGATGGAGGTACCAGTGGTCCTCGGCGTCGATACGGGTCCAGGCTGGGCCGCCGAAAGCCGACTGCCAGTCGTTGGGAGGCAGGGAGCCGCCTGGTCCTTTGCCGGGTCGCAAGAGGTAGCGGTCGCGGGCCGCGGAGCCCGGCTTTGTCGCCAGTGCGTCGCGGAACCACGGGTGGGAGTCGGAGGTGTGGTTGGGGACCAGGTCGACGATGACCTTCAAGCCGAGGTCGTGGGCGCGCTCGGTGAGCGTGTCGAAGTCGTCGAGAGTGCCGAGGTCCGGGCTGATGCCGGTGTAGTCGGCGATGTCGTAGCCGCCGTCGGCGAGCGGGGACGGGTAGCAGGGGGTGATCCACACGGCGTCTGCGCCCAGGTCGCTGAGGTGGTCGAGGTGTTCGGTCACGCCCGGCAGGTCGCCGGTCCCGTCGCCGTCTGAGTCGGCGAAGGACCGGGGATAGACCTCGTAGCAGACGGAGTGCCGCCACCAGGTCATGGTGCGCCCGTTGACCGGAGGTTGGCGACCCCCGCGACTCGCAGGCCGGGCAGGCCGGCCGCGGCGTCCAGGGCATACGCCCCGCACGGTCCGCAGCCGACCGGTCCGAGGCCGAGGGCCGGCGTCGTCATGCGGTGCGCTCCAGGAGAGCGACTCCGATGTGGGCGTCGGCCATGCCGTAGAAGACATACAGCTTGCCGTCGACCTCCTCGATGGCAGTGGGGAAGACCACGTTCGGGACGGTGCCGGAACGCTCCTGCTCCGTCTCGGGTGCCATCAGCGGCCGGTCGGAGCGGGCGATCACCTGGGACGGGTCGGCCGGGTCGAGGATCATCGCGCCGGCGGCGTAGGACACCTTCTGGTTCTGCTCGAAGGGGTCGGCGATGGAGCCGGAGACGCCGTGGTGGATGAGCAGCCAGCCCTCCTCGACACGGATCGGGGCCGGACCGCTGCCGATCTTCAGGGCCTCCCAGGGGTACTCGGAGAGAGCCACCAGGCGGTGCTGGCGGGGGCGGGTGAGGGCGCTGATGTCCTGCTCGACCTCGGCGACCGGGACGTAGGAGATCCAGATGCCAGGGCGCTCGTCGGTGAGGCCTGCGGGGAGGTGGACGCCCTCGCCGGGGCGGAACCATCCGAGGTCCCACATGGGGCGGTGCAGCATCGCGTACGCCATGTCGCCGTCGGGGCCGGGTACCGGCTCGGGGAAGTGGACGACGTCCTTGTTGGGGAAGAGGTTGAGGTCGGTGTCGAGGTCCGGCTGGTAGGCGAACTGGATGGGGCCGAGCCGGGTCCAGTCCGTGAGGTTCTCGGAGACGGCGAGGGCCGGCTTGGGGCCGAGCGGGCCGTAGGCGACGTACGACATGACGTGCCGGCCGAGGGACGGAATCCATGTGATGCGGGGGTCCTCGACGCCGGCGTTGTTCTTGCCGCGCTCCCAGCCCTCGTCGGGGGCGAGGACCACGCCGCGTCGCTCCACGCCGGAGGGGACGCCGTCGGTGAAGGTGACCTCGGCGAGGCCGACGCGGGAGACATTGCCGTCGGAGACCAGGCGCGGCAGCAGGTGCAGTTTGCCGTCGGGGGTGCGTCCCGAGGCGGGGTTGAGGACGCCCTCGGCCTCATTGGCCTCGCCCGGCAGCGGCGACATGATGACGCCCTTGCGGACCAGACGGAAGGGAATGTGCGTGGGGGTGGGGGTGCTCATGCGGGTTTAGCCCTTTACTCCGGAGTCGATGTCGGTCGAGGTGAAGTGGCGCTGGAAGAGAACGAACAGTGCCACGGCGGGGGCGGCCAACGCGCAGGCGCCGGCCATCAGTGCGCCGGTCGGATTGGCGACCGTGCCCTGAAGGTTGTTGAGGAAGCTGGCCAGCGACACTGCCAGCGGCTGCATTTCCGCGTTCTTGGTGACCAGGAAGGGCCAGAGGAATTCGTTCCAGGGGCCGATGAAGGTCAGCAGCACGCCGGTGAGCAGCGCGGGCCGGGCCATCGGGATCGCGATCCGGGTGAGAATCCGCAGCTCGCCCGCCCCGTCGATGCGGGCCGCTTCGAAGAGTGAGGCGGGCATCTGGAGGAAGAACTGGCGGAAGAGGAAGACCGCCGTCGAGTTGATCGCGAACGGCAATATCATGCCGAGGTAGGTGTCGCCGAGGCCGTAGTCGCGGACCACCAGGACGTACAGCGGGAGCATCAGCAGCTGGAACGGAACCATCTGGACCAGCAGAAGCGTGGCGAAGAGGGTGCCGCGCCCGCGGAAGTGCAGCTGGGCCAGGGCGTATCCGGCGAGCAGTCCGAAGACCAGGGTGCACAGGACTACGCCGAAGGTCATGATCCCTGAGTTGAGAAGCGAACGTCCCAGCGAGATGGCGCTGTTGATCGCTGCATAATTGGCCCCGGTGAAGTCGCCGGGGACCGTGGAGGAGAGGTCGCTTGTGGTGGTCTTCCGCAGCGACCCGACCACCATGTAGTAGAAGGGGAAGAGGAAGGCGACGGCGCCGGTCAGGAGGATCAGGAGCTGGACGGCGCGGCCCAGCCGACCGCGGCGCCGCGGGGACCTGGTGGTGGTGCTCACGGTGTCAGTTGCCCCTCTCGGTGAGCTTGCGGGAGACCAGGGAAACGATGAGGACGAACGTCACCAGGACGACGCCGAGCGCGGCCGCGAAGTCGGGATGCCCCTGCTCCATGCCCTTCTGGTACATGAGCAGTACCGGGGAGACGGAGGCGTGGTCGGGACCGCCGCCTCCGGTGAGCAGGTAGGGCTCGCTGAAGAGGTTGGCGCCGGTGATGATCGCGAGGATGGCGACCAGGGTGGTGGCGTGGCGGACGCCGGGCACCGTGATGGAGAAGAACTGGCGGATGCGGCCCGCTCCGTCGACGGACGAGGCCTCGTAGAGCTCCTTGCCCACGTTCTGCAACGCGGCGAGATAGAGCATCACGAAGAAGCCGAGCTGTTTCCAGGTGACGAAGAAGGCGATCATCGGCATCGCGAGATGCGAGTTGACCAGCCAGGAAGGGTCGGGGGCGTGATCGCCGAGCAGATTGTTGATCAGCCCGTCGGTGCCGAAGAGGAACTGCCAGACCGCGACCAGGGCCACACTCGCCGTGATGTACGGCAGGTAGTAGGCGGCCCGGAAGAAGGACCGGAACGGCAGCTTGGCGTTGAGCGCCGAGGCGAGGACCATCGAGAGCCCCACGGTCAGCGGCACATTGATGACCAGGAAGATCAGGATGTTGAGGAAGGCGCGGGCGACCACCGGATCGGTGAAGACGGCCTGGTAGTTGGCGAGCCCCACCCAGGGGGTGTCGACGCCGGCGCCGGGGGCGGTGAAGTAGAAGCGGTGGAAGGAGATCCACACCGTGTAGCCGAGAGGGACCGCGAAGACTGCGAGGATGAACAGCGCGTACGGAGTGACGAACAGCGCGCCGATCCGGGAAGTACCGTGCCGTGCCGTCGCCTTGGCATGCTTTGGGTTCATAACGGGCCTCAGTTCTCCGCGAGGATCTTGGAGATCTGGTCGGCGGCATCGTGCAGGGCGGAATCGATGGGCTCACGTCCGAAGACCACCGAGCGGGTCCAGGAGTTGCGGAACGCCTGCCACACTTCGGTTGATCCGGGCACATTGGGGACCTCGACGACGCGCTCGGCCTGGTCGGCGAAGGCCTTGTACGAGGGGTTCTTCTCGAGCCAGTCGGAATAGGTGGAGGCAAGGTTCGTGCGCAGCGGCATCTGTCCGGTGGCGGCGAGGAACTTGCCGTCTTGTTCCTTCGATGTGGCGAACTTCAGTACATCCCAGGCGGTGGCCCGGTTCTCGCAGGAGCTGTACATTCCGACGGACTTCTCGTCGCTGAAGGTGTGCACCTGGTCCGCGGGCCGGCCGTCGGAGGTCGGCACCGGGACAACGCCCCAGTCCACACTGTCCTTGTAAGCGGCCACGGCCCAGGGACCGACGGTGGACATCGCGGTCCTGTGCTCGCCGAAGGCGTCGCCCGGGTAGGACTCCTGCGGGGCGAGATTCTCCGCGTACATCTGCCGCCAGAAGTCGGCGACCTTGCGGCCTGCCGCCGAGTCGAACTGCGGCTTGCCGTCCTCGACGAGCGGCTTGCCGCCGCTCTCTGCGATGAAGGCCGGATAGAAGTCGTACCAGGACTGGAAGAACTCACTGCTCGGGGCGGGCCAGATGGCGGCCTTGGCGGCGCCGCTCTTGACTATCTTCCGGGAGCTCTCCAGGAAGTCGTCGTAGGTGGCGAGCTTGGGGTGCTCCGGATCGAGGCCGGCCGTCTTGAAGATCTCCTTGTTGTAGAGGATCATCCCGGGGTTGCTCTTCCACGGCAGCTGGTAGTAGTCGCCGTCCGCTGAGCGGTACTGGTCGGCGAGCGAGCCGCTGCGCTCCTCGATGTACTCCTTGCCATCGGGGAACGTGCTCAGGGGGACCAGTCCCGCCTGTTTCTCGAACTGTGGCACGACCGACGGCGCGGTGTTGAACACCAGGCAGGCGCTGGTACCCGCGATGATCGAGGCACTGAGCGCCTCTTCCGAGGTCTTGCCCGCCGGAATGTTCTGCGCTGTGATCCGCTGATCGGGGTGCAGCTCATTCCACTCGGCGATCATCTCGTTGCCCCACTTCACCTCGTGGGCGTTGTTCGACAGCCAGACGGTGATCGGGCCACGCGATGTGGCCGCCTTGGCCGCGTCAGGCCCCGACCGGCCGCAGGCCGTAACCGTGCCCGCCAGGGCGAGCACGAGCAGCGTGTACGCCGTTCTCTTCAGCATGGTTTCTCCGAACTGTGCGCGTCCGACATCGTTGCCGGACGGATCCCCCGATCGCCCCCAGTCCCCGTTGTCACGACCCGCTCCACGCCTACACGTGGGGAGCGGGGCCGAGCGAACCGCGCGGAACAAAGCCGGCCGGCGGCAGTCGCACATCGGCGGCGCCTCCGTCGGCGATCACCGTTTCCAGTGCGCGGGCGGCCGCCGCCCCCCAGCCCTGGGCGTCCGAACGGGCGGAGGCCAGGGGCGGGTTGGTGTACTGGGCGAGCGGCGTGTCGTCGTAACCGACGACGGACAGCCGCTCGGGCACCGCGACACTGAGTTCCTGGGCGACGGCCAGGCCCGCGGTGGCGGCCAGGTCATTGCCGTAGACGATCGCCGTGGGTGGTTCGTCCAGTGCCAGCAGCTCACGGGTGGCACCGGCACCGCCCTCAGCGGTGAAGCCACCGGGGCGCAACGGCCCCTCGGGCAGGCCAAGTTCGTGAAGGGTGTGCGCCCAGGCGGCACGGCGGCTCTGCGCGTGCCGGAACTCCTGGGGGCCCTCAACGTGGGCGATCCTGCGGTGGCCCAGTGCGGCCAGTCGGCGAACCGCGGCGACGAAGGCCGGCCGGTCGTCGAGTTCTACCGCGCACAGCCCTTCGGCCCACTCAGGGCGGCCCACCACGACTGCGGGCAGACCGAGTTCGGCCACCAGAGCCGGACGCGGATCATCTTGGCGGAGGTCGGTCAGCAGGACACCGTCGACACGACGGCCCGCGGCGAGACCCTCGTACACACCCCGCTCCTCTTCGGCCGTGGTGAGGCGCAGCACCAGAGCGTCGCCGCGCTCGGCGAGGACCGACCCCACTCCGGCGATGAAGGCCGGGAAGAAAGGGTCCGCGCCGATGTGTCCGGGCTCTCGTGTCAGCACCAGGCCGAGGGCGCCCGCCTTGCCGAGGGACAGCGCCCGCGCCGCTCTGCTCGGCGTCCAGCCCAGCTCGTCGGCGGCAGCCAGGATCCGCGCCTTGGTCTCCACGGCCAGACCCGGCCGGCCATTGAACGCGAAGGACACCGAGCTGCGGGAGACACCGGCACGCCGCGCCACATCAGCGATGGTGGGCCTTCGTCCCATGATGCCTCCCAGAGAGTTCCAACCGGCGGAGAAGACTCCATTTAAACCGGTTCAAACGATCCGGCAGATGCGACTAAATCGGTTTGTATGGGTGAAGTCAAGGCCGGGACGGCACCGGTCCGATGCTCGGGACGAACTGCGAAACAAAGAGGGACACTCGCCCCCACATCTCGGGACCAAGGCCCGCAGACGCGGCCCCACCGCCCGGGAAACCTGGACACAGCACTGCGAAATACCCGTTCAGGGGCTTCCGCCTCGCCTTTACCTGGATCGCCCGGCACGTACCGCCGGTGAAGGGAAACCGCCGCCATGGCCGGCATCACTTTCGACAATGTCTCGCTCACCTACCCGGGAGCAGACTCCCCCACGGTCAAGAACCTCGATCTGGAAATCGGGGACGGCGAGTTCCTCGTTCTGGTCGGCCCGTCCGGCTGCGGAAAGTCCACCACCCTGCGGATGCTCGCGGGGCTTGAGGATGTCACCGAGGGCGCCATTCGCATCGGTGAGCGCGATGTGACGCACCTGCCGCCTAAAGACCGCGACATCTCGATGGTCTTCCAGAACTACGCGCTCTACCCCCACATGACGGTCGCGCAGAACATGGGCTTCGCCCTCAAGATCGCCAAGATGGACAAGGCAGAGATCGACAAGCGGGTCAACGAGGCCGCGAGGGTCCTCGACCTGGAGGAGTACCTGGCCCGAAAGCCCAAAGCGCTCTCCGGCGGCCAGCGGCAGCGCGTCGCCATGGGGCGGGCCATCGTCCGCGAACCGCAGGTCTTCCTGATGGACGAGCCACTTTCCAACCTCGACGCCAAACTGCGCGTGCAGACCCGCGCCGAGATCGCCTCGCTGCAGCGCCGCCTCGGAACCACCACGGTGTACGTCACCCACGACCAGGTCGAGGCCATGACGATGGCTGACCGCGTGGCGGTCCTCAAGGACGGAATCCTGCAGCAATGCGACGTGCCGCGCGTGATGTACGACCGGCCCGCCAATAAGTTCGTAGCCGGCTTCATCGGCTCCCCAGCCATGAACCTGATCTCGCTGCCGCTCAGCAATGAGGGCATCCACTTCGGCGGCAGCCTCATCGCGCTCAGCCCGCAGGCGCGCGCCGCCGCGGGCGGGAACACGGTGACCCTGGGCATACGGCCCGAGCACCTGGACTTCCACGCCAAACACAGCGACAAGGGCCTGCCGGTGACCTTCTTTACCGTGGAGGAACTGGGCTCCGAGGGCTTCGCCTACGGACATCTGGACCTCGGCCGCGGGCGGCAGGAACCGATGACCGTGCGCACATTCGGTCGCGAGGCGGGCCTACGCGACCAGACGGTGCGCGTTATTCCGCGGGCCAACGAGCTCCACCTCTTCTCCGATGTGACCGGGCAACGCCTCCCTAGCTGACGTCGGTCATAGCGCCCGTCCCCACCTCCTATGAAGGTGTTGACAGCCACTCAAGATGGCACTGTCAACTTGTGCCAGCGCCCGTCGGCCCTGGCCAGGATCAGGCGCGCCGACGTTGTCAACTTGGTAGAGCACCGCTCCCACAAGAGGCTGAACAACCGGGCGGAGAACTCCCACCAACCCACCCGGCAACGCGAAGAGATCGGTGCTTGGACCTTGCGGCAACTGGTGCGGGGCGTCACCGCGAACTGCCTGCCACACTCAAGCAACGGCATTGCGTGCCGGGCGGGAAGCGGGCGACGGTGATGGTTAGCCCTAACTCGTCGCAGAAGGCGGCGAGATCCATCTTGAACAGGTGGGAGTCGGCGGCGTTCGCTCCGCCGGCGTCAGCGGTGATCAGCAGTCGGCCAGCACCCGGGTAGTCGGTCCGTCCCTGGTCGTTCCATCAGCGGCGCAGGCTGCGGTGTTACGGTCGGGCACTTGGCTGCCGGCCTGGGTCTTGGCCGTGCCCTGCAGGCTGAATCCCATCTTCCGCAGCAGCCTGCCGACCATCGGAGTGCTGATGGGGTGCCCGGCGCTGGTCAGCTCCCGGGCCAGGTCCCGCAGCGAGGCGGTGGTCCACCGCAGTGGCGAGACCGGGTCGCCGACCTTTCGCGGCCCGATCGGCGATTCGAGGACTTTGACCAGACCGGGATCAGATTCGGCAGCAAATTTACGGCCGCCGCCGGGCCGGCGTACCTGCCCCAGCGGCGCCGTCCCGCGAGCGAGTTCGGCACGTCCCTGCGAGATGGTTGACACGGATACCTCCGCCAGCCTGGCCACAGCTATGGTCCCGCCGTGCCCCAGCGCCTCGGCCTCGGAGGCCAGATATAAACGGCGCTGCCCCTCATCCAAGTGCGGCAGCAGCGCTGCGAACTTCATGTCCAGGACTGCCAAGGTCTCGTTCAATATCCCCATAACAGCCCAGATGTCGTGTGATACACCGTATTGAGATCGAAATCGTCAGTAGTTTCCTACGGCTCCCTACCGAGTGGACGGCCTTGCGGCCATGCCGACGCAGTCGACATAAGAGTGCCCGGCTCCCGGGCGCGGTGCCCTGGAGCCGGGTGGACGGGATCAGGGGCCGTCAGATACCGAAGGCGGCGGGGTACTGGATGGTGCCGGTCGGGGCCGAGCGGGTGTCATCCAGGGCCATGGCCATCATTGCCTCGTCGGGCACCTCGAAGGGTGCGCGGATGCCGAAGCGGGAGGCCGGGGTGAAGCCGAACCTGGGATAGTAGTCGACGTGCCCGAGGACGAGTACGAGGTTTTCGCCCATCGTCCGGGCGGCATCGAGTGCGGCGCGGATGGCGGCGGAGCCGGCGCCCGTGCGCTGGGCCGAGGGCAGCACCGCGCACGGGGCCAGTGCGAGGGCGGGCTCCCCGTCGACGTGGCAGCGGGTGAGCAGCGCGTGGCCGACCAGGGTGCCGTCGGACGCCTCGGTGACCATGGACAGTCCCTCGATCCATGCCTTGGGGTCAGCGCGCAGGGCGTCAACGAGATCGGCTTCCCCGGCGGAGGGGAAGGCGGCGAGGTTGATCTCGCGGACCGCGGCGATGTCGGTGGTGGTCTCGGGGCGTGTGGTCCAGGGGGTCATGGTGGTTCCGTTCTCGGGTCGGTGAGGGGTGTTGTCGTGGGGGTGGAGGATGTAGCCGGCGTAGTTGTAGTCGCTGCCGTGCTCGCGGCGCAGAGCGATCTCTTCGCGCAGGGCCGTAAGGGCCTCGGTCATGCCGGGCCGGTCTGGGGCGGCCCGGTAGATCCGCTCTGTGAGCGGGGTGTAGTACTCGTTCCACCAGTCGCTTTCGGGCAGAGGCCAGTGGGCGCCGACCCGGTAGTCACAAGCTTGGGCGGCATCAGTGTTCGCGGCGCTGGTGCGCAGCGGGTAGGCCGCGTTCCAGTAGGTGCGGGCCTGTGCGGAGGGGTTGGGGGTGGTCCATTCGATTTCGGTGACGACGAGGGTGCCGCCGGGGGCGAGGAGCCGGTGCCAGGCTCGCAAGGCGGTGTCGAAGCCGATGTTGTAGACCGCACCTTCGGCCCAGATCACATCGAAGCTGTGGTCGGGGAAGCGCAGTTGGTCCATCGAGCAGTTGACCGTTGTGATCCGTTCGCCGATGCCCCGGCGTGTGGCTTCGGCGGCGAGTGCGTCCAGGACCGGCTGGTGCAGGTCGACCGCGGTGACGTGCGCGTCGGCCTCGTCAGCCAGCAGCAGGGCGGAGCGGCCGGGGCCGCAGCCTGCGTCCAGGATCCGTGGGTGCGCGGGCAGTGGTCCGGCCAGCTCCAGAAGTCGCCGGGTGGTGGCGTCCGAGCCGGGGCCATGCCGGGGCAGCTGGTCAAGAAGGGTGAGGAACGCCTCCGTCAGCGGATCCTGGCCGGTGTCGTGTGAGGGAAGGTCGGCGAGGTTCATACCTGGCGCTCCCGGAACTGGTAGGTGGCGCGCAGACTCTGCGCGATGGACTTCTTGGTGCCCTCCCGGCCCGCACGCAGGCGGGCATCCGTACGGGAGGCGGCATACGCGTTCTCCCGCAGCAGCCGCTGGTAGCTGTCCAGGCGGCGCTGGGGCAGCTCTCCGGCACTGACGGCGGCCAGAACCGCACAACCCGGCTCGCTTTCGTGAGCGCAGCCGGTGAACCGGCATCCCTGGGCGAGCTGTTCGATCTCCGCGAAGGTCTGCTCCAGCCCGTCCTGGGCGTCGTGTAGGCCGATGGCGCGTAGGCCGGGGGTGTCGAGCAGGACCCCGCCGGTGGGCAGGGGGAGCATCTCGCGCCATGCGGTGGTGTGCCGGCCCTTGCCGTCCGTGGCACGGACGGCGCCGGTGGCCAGCCGGTCCTCACCCAGCAACCGGTTGCCGAGCGTGGACTTGCCTGCGCCCGAGGGACCCAGCAGCACAATGGTGCCGTGGATGACGGCTGCCATGGTGTCCATGCCCTCACCGGACAGGGCGCTGGTGACCAGCACGTCGACACCGGGTGCCAGCTCGGACACCTCGCCTGCGGCCGCTGGTGCGTCGGCGCATGCGTCGGCCTTGGTGAGCACCACGATCGGCTGGGCGCCGCTGTCCCAGGCCAGGGCGAGCATGCGTTCGGTCCGTCCGTGCTTGAGCGGGGCGGTCAGCGACACCGTCACGACGACCGTATCGACGTTGGCGGCCAGGACCTGGCCGTGGGAGGTACGCGAAGCCGAGGAGCGGACCAGGGCGGTACGCCGTTCCAGTACCGCGTCCACCACTGGAGCATGGCCCGGCGCGGCGGGGCGCAGGGCGGCCCAGTCGCCCGTGCACGGCACCGACAGCGGATCAGCGGAGAGCGGGATTTCCGCACGGACCGGACCTGCGTCGGTGACGGCCTCGCACAGGCCGCGCTCGGCCCGTACAATCCGCGCCGGCATCAGCCCGGCAGCCCGGTAGGAGGTGAAGGCGTGCGCGCACGCCGCATCCCAGCCGAAGTCCACCAGGGAATGCGGCTGTGGAATGAGAAGGAAAGAAGGTTGAGACAACGTAGAGACCCTTGAACAAGGACCCCGAACATACGTGAATCGCTAGCCTCCCGTCGCGAGCTCACCGGCTCGGGCAGGGGCGTAAACGTCAGGTCAGACCGGGGCCCGGGACGTGAGGATGGTCCGGCGGGCACTGCATTCAGCAGCGGCCTCTACGACAGTCATCAACTCACCTCCCACTTCTGGTCCCGCAGTCGACCCGTTGTCTCTGCTCAGACAACGCTAGCACGCCTCCGCACCCCCCTTTACCGATGGGCGGTACTCACCGGACGGGCTCCCCAGCGGCGACCCGTCTGCTGTCCCCAGGAGCCGGCTCTAGATCCCGGAGAACACCGTGAGGTAACTGGCGATCCCCGCCACCATTTTTCCTTCCGTGAGGGCGTGCACGAGTTCGGCTCCGGCCTGGGCGACCGCGACGACGAAGCGCAGGTCGAAGAAGAGTTCCAGGCTGGTGGCGGTGCGGTGGGGCTCATCGCTGGGCCGTGCGGTCATCCTGCACCAACGCGAACGGTCTGGGAGCAGGCTCGGTGCTCATCGCGGGGATGGTTCTCCTGGCAGGGGTGCGAGTGGCGGGTTCAGGAGGTGGAACGGTGTCTCGCACGAGGAACGGGCCGCGCGACGGCGGATCATCGGTACGGTGCGGGCTTCCGGCCGGCTGGGCGGAGGCGGCCTGGGGATGTGGCGTGAGCGCGACGGCGGGGAGTGGAAGGCCACGGCCGGCGAGATCGCGGAGGATCTGGTGTTGCCGGAGGTGCCGCACCAGGTGGCAGCCGCCTTTCGCCCGCCCCTGGCCAAGTCCGGGAGCCAGCGTCCTCGCCGCGTCGAGGAGGTCCGCATCGTCACCGGCGATGATCGGACCACCGCCCCGGCTCTCCTTCCACGCCAACACTCCTGTCATGTACGGCTCAGAAACAGTCCGTAACTTGTTCCTTAACGTCGGGCTTGATCATCAGCGTCCGTCAGGTCGCTCGTTCGGGTGATCGCCGGACATGGGTACGGCCTTCTCGTGATCCTGAACTCAGCGACGAGATCAGAGTGTTCACGAAGAAGGCCGTGGTGGTGAGTGTGCTGGAACGGGTCGGCGAGCGGGACGCATTCGAGGAACTGTCACACTTCCGAACCGACTTTTACGGGTGCTTGTCAGCGCGTGCGGACGCCTTCTTCGAGCTCACCGACGCGCTTCTGTGCTCGGACGGGCCGGTGAAGACGCCGGTGGAGCTGTCGCTGACTGTTGAGCACCGCCGCAGCTACGGCTCCTTGTACGCGGCGCTCAACGACGGTCGCCTCGATGTCGAGCGGCTGCGTGACCTGCTGGTCTCGGTGCCGCTGCCACGCTTCGAGGGGCGGATCGTGCTGTCCGTGGACGTCTCGCCGTGGCTCCGATCGGATGCGGCGTGCTCACCGGAGCGGCTGTTTTGCCACGTTCACGGCCGGTCCCGCAGTACCGCTCAGATCATCCCGGGCTGGCCGTACTCCCTGGTCGCAGCCCTGTCCCCGGGCCCATCGTCGTGGACCGCGGTCCTGGACGCGGTCCGCCTGGGCCCCGAGGACGACGCCACCGCTGTCACCGCCGCCCAGCTGCGCGCGGTGGTCGAGCGCCTGGTCCGTGCCGGCCAGTGGCGGACTGGCGACCGGGACATGCTGGTCGTGATGGACGCCGGCTACGACGTGACCCGCCTGGCGTGGGTGCTGCGGGATCTGCCCGTCGAACTGGTCGGCCGGCTGCGCTCCGACCGGGTGCTGAGGGTTCCGCCACGGCCGCTGTCCTTCACCTACCAGCCCCTGGGACGCCCACGGAAGCACGGCCTGGAACTGCGGCTGGCCAAGCCGAGACCTGGCCCGAGCCCGCATTGGTGACGGTCAACGACACCGACCGCTACGGCAAGGCCCGCACCCAGTCCTGGGACCGGGTCCACCCCCGGCTGACCCACCGCTCCTCGTGGATCGACCACGACGGCGATCTCCCCCTGGTCGAGGGCACCCTGATCCGCCTCAAAGTCCAGCGCCTGCCCGGCGATCGCGACGCACCGCCGTTGTGGCTGTGGTCCTCGAAAACCGGCGCCACCACCACCGACGTGGACCAGGCCTGGGCCTGCTACCTACGCCGCTTCGATCTTGAACACACTTTTCGCTACTTCAAACAGGACCTCGGCTGGACCCGCCCGCGCCTGCGCAGCCCACAGGCGGCTGACCGCTGGACCTGGCTCGTGATCGTCGCCCACACGCAACTCCGCCTCGCCGCCCCAGCCACCGCTGACCACCGCAAGCCCTGGGAGAAGACCACCCACGCCGGCACCGCCAGGACCCCGACGCGCGTTCGTCGAGCATTCCGGAACATCCGACCCCATCTCGCCAACCCGGCCAGAGTTCCGAAATCCACCCGACCCGGACCTGGACGGCCCCCCGGGTCCAAGAACCGCCGCCCTGCCACCCGCTACGACGTGGGAAAAACCATCAAGCGCCCGGAGTCACTGATCGAACGCGATCAAGCCCGACGTTAAGGAACAAGCGTAACGGGCGTGGTACTCGGTCATGAAGTTCGAGGACCAGGAACCGAACTTCTTCGAGTCCGACGCGCACGCGGTGCCCTGGCGCGGATGCCCATGTTTGTGCCCAGGGCGAAAAGCGCGAGAAGCAGGCGCCGTTGGAGAGTGGCGCGGTCGATGCGCTCGCAGGTGGCGACCGAGGTGCCCTTGTCGTCGACGACGGCCTCGCGCCAGTCCTTGCGTAGGACGCCGTCCATCAGCACCACATCGCCGACGTCGTAGAAGCGGGTCTTGCCGTCGACGTCGGCGTACTTGGTCAGCAGAGCAAGCGCGTCCATCACCGGCCGGTAGGTGGTGTTGTTGCACTTGAAGCCCAGAGTGTTCAGCAGCGGCGGCAGCATCTGCCGGTAGTACGAGCTGTACGACGAGCGCAGCGTGGTGCGGACCTTGGCCTTGAACGCCCTCTCGTTCGCCTTGGCCTCCGCGACCAGGTCGCGCAGCGTCTTCTCACCTACCACCGGGTACAGCACCGTGCGCACGGTCCCCTCCGGCTGGCCCACCGCCGCATCAGCGAGGCGGAAGAGGATGCCCTCCTTGCCCCTCACCTTCTTCAGCTCCGCCGTCAGCTGCCGCTCCACCCGTCGCTCGGCACGGGCATTGATCTTGTGGACCAGAGCAACGAGCAGTTCCACCAGAGCGTCGGTGATCTCCGCCTGACGAGACGTGCACAGCGCGGCCAGTAGCGTGGTCCGCACGTCCTCGCCCGCGTCGCGGAAGTCCGAGGGGTACATCTTGATCGCCCGCGCCCGCCATGCGGCCACCAGCTTCTCCGAGCAGTCCGAGAACATCCCCTCCGGCAAGCCAAGCTGGCGTACGGCGGTCAACTTGGTGATCTCCGTCAGGAGCGAATCCAGGCCCACGGCGCCCGGGTCCCGCTCCAGCGAGGCCAGCAGTGCGGTGCCGTCCTCGTTGCCCTCCGCCACCAGGTCCAGCAGGCGGCGGGCGCACGCCTCGCCCAGGCGTGCGACGGTCTGCGTACAGAAGACGCGGTCAGCCCGCGCCCGTGCCGCGGCCACGATCCGCTCGATACGCCCGGGGGCTCGATGCGGTCGCTGCGGCACTGCACGAGCAGGGCCTCGCGCAGCCGGTCCTCCACCAAGAAGCCGATCCGGGTGGAGCGTTCCGAGGGCCACAGGGCCCGCCGGAGGTGGCGACCCGCCGCGTCGTCCAAGCGTTCCTGCGCTGGTGCGTCGAACACCAGGCAATGCCCCGCTTGAGGATCCCCACCATCCGCACCGACAACCCGGCTCCGATCAGCCAGCACCGCCGCATCGCCCTGATCGGCAAGGTCATGACCAGCGACGATCTCCCGCTCATGGAACGGATCGCCGCCGCGCTGATCCTTCTCTATGCCCAACCGGTCCGACGTCTGGTCCGGCTCACCGTCCACGACGTCCAGCACGACACCGGCCAGGTCGCACTCCGCCTCGGCGATCCGCCCACACCAGTCCCCGAGCCCTTCGCCGGCATGCTCCTCGACTACGTACTCAACGGACGACCGAACAGGCCCAACGGCACCCTCCCCGGCAGCGGCTGGCTCTTCCCCGGACGCCGGGCCGGACAGCCCATGGACCCCGCCACCCTCGGCAAACGACTCACCGCCGCAGGTATCCCCACCCTCCACGGCCGGACCGCCACCCTGCGACAGCTCGTCCTCCAAGCACCGCCGTCGGTCGTTGCGGGGATGCTCGGCTACCACGCCGTCCACACCGAGGCCGTCGCCGCCCAAGCTGGAGGAATCTGGAAGAAGTACGCCCCCGGTGACCACACACGGTGACCTCACAGGCCGTCAGCTACAAGAACATCGACCACCCGATCACAGACTCCTACCGATAGCACACTTCGTGCACCTCCGGGGCGGCACGGACCGTGAACTCTTGCCCCGCCGCCTGCGCGAGCTCCAGGCCAGCAACCGCGCCGATCAGCAGGATCCACACTGGCAGCGGCTCTACGCCTCACGCTCCGGCATCGAGGGCACCATGAACGAGCTCGTCAACGGCCATCAGATGCGCCGCTGCCGCCACCACGGCGTGTCCAAGGCCCACGTCCAGCACGTCCTGATCGCGATCGCCGTCAACATCGAACGCCTCAGCACCCAGGAACCGGCAGTCTCCACCTACCGCCCCCGCTCACCGACGGCGTTCCAGCAGTACCTCGACGAGAACGAATTGCCCCGGCCCCGCTGGTGGCGCCAAGGGCAATGGTCAAGAAATCTCGAGATCCCCGACAGAGTCCCTCATTGGGTCATTCGGCCCTAATGTCAGCCACGAATGCATCAGGGGTGACTGATGTGAGAGCATCAGTACAGGCTGACATCAGTAAATACTGATATGACGGCCCCGCTCCGCACGCCTTTGGGGGGTGCCCCCGTCGACTACAGCTCCCCCGATGGCCCATCACGTGGCGGCGCACGTCACCTCTCCACACCGAAAGCGAGTCCCCTCATGACCACGACCGAACCCGGCCCGGCCGTACAGCCGCCGGGCGCCGAGAATCCGTCGATCGTGGGCGAGCTGTCCACTCTGGACCGCTTCCTGGCCGTGTGGATCCTGCTGGCCATGGGCGTCGGCCTGGGGCTCGGCCGGCTCGTCCCCGGCCTGAACGACGCGCTGGCGAAGGTCGAGGTCGGCGGCATCTCCCTGCCCATCGGGATCGGCCTGCTGGTCATGATGTACCCGGTGCTGGCCAAGGTCCGCTACGACAAGCTCGACGCGGTCACCGGCGACCGCAAGCTGATGGCGTCCTCGCTGGCCATCAACTGGATCGTCGGTCCGGCACTCATGTTCGCGCTGGCGTGGATCTTCCTGCCGGACCTGCCCGAGTACCGGACCGGGCTGATCATCGTGGGCCTGGCCCGGTGTATCGCCGTGGTCATCATCTGGAACGACCTCGCCTGCGGTGACCGCGAGGCCGCCGCCGTCCTGGTCGCTCTGAACTCGGTCTTCCAGGTCATCGCCTTCGGCGCGCTGGGATGGTTCTACCTCGACCTGCTGCCCCGCTGGCTCGGGCTCGGTGACGGTCAGGGCCTGGACGTTCCGGTCTGGCACATCGCGCTCAACGTGATCGTGTTCCTGGGCATCCCGCTCCTCGCGGGCTTCCTCACCCGCCGCATCGGCGAGAAGAAGCTCGGACGCACCGCCTACGAGGCGGAGTTCCTGCCGAAGATCGGGCCCTGGGCCCTGTACGGCCTGCTCTTCACGATCGTCATCCTCTTCGCCCTGCAGGGCAGGACCATCACCTCGCAGCCCCTGGACGTGGCCCGTATCGCGCTGCCGCTCCTCGTCTACTTCGCCGTGATGTGGTTCGGCACCTTCGCCCTCGGCAAGGCCATCGGCCTCGCCTACGACCGCACCGCCACCCTCGCCTTCACCGCCGCCGGCAACAACTTCGAGCTGGCCATCGCCGTCGCCATCGCCACCTTCGGCGTCACCTCCGGCCAGGCCCTCTCCGGCGTCGTCGGCCCCCTCATCGAGGTCCCGGTCCTGATCGGCCTGGTCTACGTATCCCTGGCCTGGCGCAAGAGGTTTGCGGCGGGCCGGGTGGCGACCCGGGGAGAGTCCCGCTGATGCACTGCCTCGACTGCCACACGCAAGGGACCGCAACCCCGTCAGTCGGCATCTGCCGCAGCTGCGGCGCCGCCGTGTGCGCCAACCACGCACGGGTCGTCGCTTACGAGATCCGCAGGCGCCCCCTCCTCGCGCCGCCCAGCGAGACTCCGGCCCGGAGCGTGCGCTGCTTCCCGTGCGCAGGGGCCGACAGGCGCTGACCAGCCCAAACAACCGCCATCACCCACCTATCAACAGCAAATACTGTTGATAGGTGCGGGTGGTGGTGTTAGGGTCGGGGGTATGACAACGACTCTTCCGGTCGCGGTGACGACCCCGGCGGCCCTGCTCTCCGAGGGCGATCGGGCCCGTCTCCTGGCCCCGAAGCTGCGAGCCCTGGGGGACGAGACCCGCCTGACACTGATGCTGCTGATCGCCGAGCGTCCGCGCACGGTCAAGGAGCTCCAGGAGGCCACCGGGCTGAGCCAGACCCTGGTCAGCCACCACCTGGCACCCCTGCGCGAGCAGGAGCTGATCAGCTCCAAGCCCCGCGGGCGGAGCAACGTCTACTCCCTGTGCTGCGCCGAGCTGGGTGGCCCCGTCCAGCTGCTCGCCAGCCTCGCGGCCCAGGCCCCCGAGGGCGCTGCGTCCTGTCAGTGAAGTGACCTGAGCCGGGCGACCGCCCGGCCCCCGTACAGCCCCAAGACTGAACTCCCCCTCCCCACCGGCAGCGTCCGCGCCGGTGGGACGGCACAGCGATGTCTGCAAGCCCTGAGGTGCACCACCCGTGAACCACGTCCTCGAAGTACTCCAGACGTTCGCCGTCATCACCGGGGAACTCGTCGCGCTCTTCGTCGCGATCGCCTTCCTCGTCACCCTGCTGATGCGCAGAGCGGGCCCGGAGAAGCTGGCCCAGTGGCTGGGCGGCAGCCACCTGAAGGGCATGGTCAAGGGCACAGCCTTCGGCGCGCTCACCCCCTTCTGCTCCTGTTCGACGATCCCGGTCCTGGCCGGAATCCTGCGCGCGGGAGTGCCCTTCTCCACCGCCGTGGCCTTCCTGATCGCCTCGCCGATCATGGACCCGTTCGTGTTCGTGGCCATCGGCGCCCTGTTCGGCTGGAAGATGGCCGTCAGCTTCACCGCGGTCGCCGCGGTCGGCACCCTGCTCATCGCGCACGGCATGCACCGCGCCGGCTTCGCCGGACAGGTCAAGCGCGTAAGGGTCACCGGTAGCCAGGAGAAGGCATACGTGCCCTGGCGCGGCCTGCGCGCCGAACTCCCCGGCGCCTGGCGCGAGGCCGTGATCGAGCTGAAGCCCATGGTCAAGCCGATGCTGATCGGCGTATCGATCGGCGCGCTGATCTACGGGGCCGTGCCCACCGACCTCATGGCCGCCGTCGCCGGTGACGGCAAGTGGTACGCCATCCCGCTCGCCGCACTGATCGCCATCCCCCTCTACATGCGGGCCGAGACCGCCCTGCCCATCGGCTTCGCCCTGATGGAACGCGGCATGAACCTCGGAGCCGTCTTCGCCTTCGTCATCGCAGCGGCCGCCATCAGCCCGCCCGAACTGACCCTGCTCACGAAGCTGTTCAAGCCCAAGCTGCTGACCACCTTCGCCACCTCGGTCTTCGCCCTCGCGCTGGCCGGCGGATTCCTCGTCCCCCTCGTCGCCTGACCAAGCCCGCAGACCCTGCTTCCCTTCAACCCCGTCCAGGAGACAGACCTCATGAGCACCAAGACCGGCCTCTTCGTCAAGCTCTTCGGCAAGTCCGACAACAAGCCCGCCTCCGACTGCTGCGACGTCCAGATCATCGAAGAGGACGAGACCGTCCCCCAGCAGCAGCGCGCCGAATCCCGCTCCGACTCCGACAGCTGATCCGCGTA
Organism: Streptomyces sp. ICC1; assembly: GCF_003287935.1. GTDB lineage: Bacteria > Actinomycetota > Actinomycetes > Streptomycetales > Streptomycetaceae > Streptomyces > Streptomyces tritrimontium. Next base: position 645,054 of record NZ_CP030287.1, on the reverse strand, counting down.
CCGGCCGCCTCCACGGCAGATGGCAGGGAACCCCACCAACGATCCGGTGGGGTTCCCTGCCATCTGCCGTGTCGGTTCAGCGGCCCAGCAGCTCGGCGACCTCGCGGGGGGAGTCGCGGGCGGGGCGCCCGACACCGATGAGGGTGGCGGAGGCGGGGCCGGTCCAGTCTCCGTAGCCGAGCAAGTGCAGGCGCGGCTCATCGACGGCGCGGGTGCCGGCGGTGGAGATGTGGCCGCGGGTGCCCCGCAGGCGCAGAGAGGCGAAGTGCGCGAGAGCGGGGCGGAAGCCGGTGCACCAGATGACCGCGTCGGCTACGGCCCTGGCGCCGTCGACCCATTCCACACCGGTGGCGGTGAGGCGGGTGAACATCGGCTTCGCTGCCAGGAGTCCGGCGTCGCGGGCGGCGCGGACCGGGGGCACGGCCACGATGTCGCCGAGGGAGGCGACACCGCCGGTGTCGGTGCGGCCCGCGTCGAGTGCCTGGCGGCGGGCGGTGGCGGCATCGAAGAGCGCCCGGCCGTCGATGTCGTCGGCGAGGTAGCGGGGCGGGCGCTGGGTGACCCAGGTCAGCGCGGTGGTGGGCGCGAGGTCGGCGGCGATCTGGGCTCCGGAGTTCCCGCCGCCCACCACGATCACACGCTGACCGGCGAACTCGGCCGGGCTGCGGTACTGCACGGTGTGAAGCTGGCGTCCCTCGAACTCGCGCCGGCCCGCAACAGCGGGCAGGAACGGACGGGTCCAGGTTCCGGTGGCGCTGATGACCGCGCGGGCCCGCCAGTCACCGCAGTCGGTCTCCACACGCAGGAAGTCGCCATCGCGGTGGACGGCATCGACCCACACACCCCGCTGGACGGGAAGCTCGTACCGCTTCTCGTAGTCCGCGAGGTACGAGACCACGTGCGCGGCGTCAGGGTAGAACTCACCCTCCTGCGCGGGCATGAAGCGGCCCGGCAGGGAGGAGTAGGCGGCCGGGGAGAACAGGTGCAGGGATTCCCAGGTGTGCTGCCAGGCCCCGCCGGGCGCCGTCTGGGCGTCGAGGATGACGAACTCGATGCCCAGACGACGCAGGTGGTAGCCGGCGGCGAGCCCTGCTTGGCCGCCGCCGATCACCACCACATCCGCGTGCCGCGTCATGCCGCGGGCACTCCGGTGTCCGTCGTGCCTCGCATGAAGATGAGCGCCACCAGGGCCAGGCCCACCACCGCGCCCACGAGCTGCACGCCGACGAACGCCGGAACCGAGGCGGGAGCGATGCCCGCGAAGGTATCCGTGAAGGCGCGGCCAATCGTGACGGCCGGGTTGGCGAAGGAGGTGGAGGAGGTGAACCAGTACGCGGCGCCGATGTACGAGGCGACCGCGACGGGTGCGAAGCGCAGCCGGTCGGTGCGGGCCAGGCCGAAGATCAGCACGACCAGACCGGCGGTAGCGACAACCTCGCCGAGCAGCAGGTTCCCGGCCGAGCGGTCGTGGGTCGCCCACTTCACCAGGGGCTCGCTGAACATCGCGTCGGCCAGGATCGCCCCCGCGATGGCGCCGGTGATCTGGGCGGGCACGTAGGCGGCCAGCTCGCGGGCGGTGACTCCGCCGCCGGTGCGGCGGGTGGTCCACCACTCGGCGAGGCTGACCGCCGGGTTGAAGTGGGCTCCAGAGACCGGGCCGAGGAGGGCGATCAGGACGCCGAGGCCGAAGACCGTGGCGGTGGAGTTGGCCAGCAGCTGCAGCGCGACGTCCTGGGTGAGCTTCGTTGCCTGGATGCCGGACCCGACGGCGATCGCGACCAGCGCGGCCGTTCCGACGAGTTCGGCTGCCGCGCGGGCCACCAGCGGAATGGCGGGCGGGCTCGCGCCGGGTGCGGGCTGGGGCGCGTCGGCGGGTATCGCGGTTACCGCTGCGGGCGCGTCGGCGACGGGCTCGGTGACGGACAACGGTTCTCCTCGGGCAGGTGAGGGGCAAAGCGGACTATGGGCAGGACCGCTTGATGTTCGCTTCGGAAGTGGCACGCGCGGCCTGCGCGAGCCCGGCGAACTGACCGGCGAGGGCCTCGATGACTTCCGGGCGGAGCTTGTAGTAGATGAATCGGCCGCACGGTTCGGTCTCCACGACCCCGGCCTCTCTGAGCACCTTCAGGTGGTTGGAGAGGTTGGTCTGCTTGGCGCCGGTCTCTTCCACGAGGTGCGTGGTGCACAGCGTCTCGCGGGAGAGCAGGGTCACGATCTGAAGCCTGAGGGGGTCTGCCAGGACTCGGATCAGTTCAGTGTCGACTGACGTCATCATGTGCTGATACTGTCACATCAGCTGGGGCTGACACCAGCGTGAGCTGACTTTATTGGCTCCTTTGAACAGGATCGCCATGCCCACGCCCTCCTCACCCCTCCTGCCGGACGAACGCCTGGCCGCGGGGGCTGCCCGCCTCGCCACCCGGTACGCCGGCCGCTTCGCGCCGGAAACCGTGCTGGGCCTGCTCGCCGAGCACGCCCGGATCCGTACGCACGTGGTCGTGCTGGCGGAACGGCTGACCGCCGAGCGCCTGGACGCCCTCGCCCACACCCAAGGGCTGACGAGCGGCCCGACGCGAGTCCTGTTCGTGTGCAGCCACAACGCGGGCCGCTCCCAGATGGCCGCCGCCCTCCTCGCACCACCGAGCGGGCGAACGCGTCACCGTCTCCTCAGCGGGCACCCACCCCGCCGACGAGGTGGAGCCGCGCATCGCCCAGGCCCTCACCGAGGCGGGCGCGGACCTTCTCGACGCCTACCCCAAGCCTTTGACCTCGGAAGTCGTCGAGGCCGCCGACATCGTGATCACGATGGGCTGCGGCGACGCCTGCCCCGTCGTGCCCGGCCGCCGCTACCTCGACTGGCCCGTCGCCGACCCCGACGGCGCACCGATCGCCGTCGTACGAAACATCCGCGACGCCATCGACGCCCACATCAGCGAGCTCCTCACCCAGCTCGCCCCCTGAAGCCCCCGCACACCCCCACCGCGCCGGTGACGCCGTCGCCCGCCTTGGGCTTGGGCGGGGGCGGCGGAGCGACGTCGTCACCGGCCTTGGGCTTGGGCGGGGGCAGTGCGAGGTCGCCGCCCTTTTTGCCCAGGTTCTTGCCCGCGCCGTCGCCGAGGCCCTTGGGCGGCGGCAGGACGTCGTCGAGCTGCTTGCCGATCTTCCGTCCGGCGTCGTCGCCGAACATCTTCGACAGGAGCTTGCTGAACAGGCCGCCCAGGGCCTGGAAGGGACCCGCCAGCGCGCCCTGTACGGCCCCGGAGAGCGCCGCGTTCTTGGTGAGCTCGCTGTCCCACTCGTCGCGGGTGCCCTGGTTCAGCTGCGTCCACTGGCTGAGCGCGTCCATGACCACGCCCATGCCGACGTTGATGATCTCGTGCATCAGCAGCGCGACGATCATCCGCCCCAGCCGGGTGCGGATGATCAGCCGGACGATGGCCTGCTTCTGCAGGTACGCGCCGATGGACGCGCCGAAGAAGAAGGACAGCGCCAATGCCACCGCGGCCTCGACCAGCAGCTCCACCAGCTGAGCGATGATCATGTACTTGGTGTACTGGAGCTGGGTCGCGCTCTTGCGGGTGAAGGAGGCGATCAACTCCGCCTGTTCGGTCACGGAGTTGAAGTAGTCGAGCCCCTTCTGGCCGCCGAGGAAGGACTTCATCGCCTCCTGGTACATCTCGGCGGCGCTGCCCTCGAAGTTCTTCTTCGTGTAGCCGAGGGCGTCGGCCACCTGCTGCTGGACCTCACCGTTCAGTTTCCCGTGCAGCCCCTTGTGCGCCTCGGCGAGGGCGAACAGCTTGTCCTCGTCACCGTCCGGAGGGATCTCACCGGTCAGGGCGGCGAACAGCCAGGCGCACTCGGGGGGAAACTGCAGCGACATGGAGGCTCAGCGCTTCTTCGTGGGGTTGTTGACGTGGTCGATGACGTCCTGCTGGGTCTTCTTGAACTTCTTGGAGGTGTCGCCGAGGCTCTGGCCGCTCGCTTCGAGGGCCTCGACGAGCGCCGCGGTCCCGTCCACGACGGGACCGAGGCCCTGGTAGTACTTCTTGGCGAAGGCCTCGCCGAACTCGCCCGTGCCCCAACAGCCGCGATAGCTGGTGATCTTGTCCATGTACTCGTCGCGGGCCACCTTCAGCACGCTGCCCACGTCCTTCACGGCCTGGCCGCTCTTGTCCAGGCCCTCGCTGTCGACGTCGAGTTCGCTCACCGGCCCGCCCCCGCCGCCGTGCCCGTCCCGCCGTCCTCGTCGTCCACCAGCTCGTCCAGCAGGGCCCCGCCGGAAGAAGAGGCGGTGGCCGAGCGGGAGGAGGGGACCACCAGGTCCGCGTCCTCGCGCAGCGGCGCGAACAGGTCCTCCCAGTCCACCGGCCCGAAGCCGCCCGGCGCGTCCGCGGACAGCCCGGGAATGGGCCCGAAGGGCCGGTACACGTCGAGCAGTTGGGAGGCGGCCTGGGCGCGGGCCGAGGCGATGGTGGTCATCACCACGTTCGCCAGCTCCGCCGGAGCCATCGTGCGGTACCGCGAGGTGGGGAAGCGCAGGCCCGTCAGCTCGCCCTGAGCCCCGACCGTCGCCTCCACCGCGCGGTCCTTGGCGGTGACCGTCACGGATATCGCGGCCGCCTCCGCCGCGGCGGCGTCCAGGCGGCCCCGGGTCTCCTCGAACTCCGCCAGCGCCTCCGCCAGCCGTTCTTCCAGGGGATTGCTCATCCCTGCGTCCCTCCTCGTTCGCGTGCTGCGTACCGGGAGCGGTCGGAGACCGTCCCTCGTCCCTCGACGGCTTTCCCACCGGCCGGGTTCACCGCCCGATCACCGCGGAGACGCCGCCCTCGTCGGTGCCCCAGACGTCTTCGTCCTCGCTGACCCAGGTGGCGCGCTCGCGCTCCTCGCTCTGCGTGCTCTGGCCCCCGCCGCCCATGCCGCCGCCCATCGGCGGCATCATCGGCATCCCGCCCGAGGTGGTGGCCGGCCGGCGCAGCGCGGCGGCCTCCTCGGCGGCGAGCTGGGCGACGCGACCGCGGGTGGCCGCCGCCTCGTTGAGCGCGGACGCCCGGTTGCGCTCTCCGGGGACGGTCGTACCCGTACCCGCGCCGGGGGGCGGGGTGAGGGTGTGCCCCAGGGGGTTGGCGCCGAGCGGGGTCGGCGCGGACGGGCCGCCCGAGCCGTAGCCGCCGCCCGACAGGGAGGACCCCGACTTCCGGTAGTCGTCCGGGTAGTCGTAGTAGTCGAAGTCGCTGAGCCTGCCCGAGGAGCCGTTCGGGCCCAGACCCGTCGGGCCGCCCGTGACCGAGACCGTCCGGCCGTCGGCGTCCGTGGTGACCGTCCGCCCGTCCGGGTAGGTGATCTTGTGGCCGCCGTCCTGGAGCTTCTGGTCCACCGTGCCGTCCGGGTACTTCGTGGTCGTGGAGCCGTCCGGGTTGTGCTTGGTCTCCGCGCCCGCGTTCCCGCCCAGCGGGTTCAGGTGCTCGGTCTTCTTGTCCCCGTCCGGCTCGGTGGTCGTGTAGGTACCGTCCGGGCCGAGCTTGGTGGAGGTGCCGTCCTTGTAGGTGGTGACGACCGTGCCGTCCTTGTCCACCTTGGCCACGGAACCGTCCGCGTACTCGATGGTCGAGGTGTTCCTGCCGAGGTGGGAGACCGTCTTCGTGCCGTCGGGGTCGATCGTGGTGACCGTTCCGTTCGGACTCACGGTGGTCCTGGTCCCGTTGGTGTGGACCGTCGTGGCCGAACCGTCCTTGTTGAAGGTCGTGGTCGAGCGGTCGGGGTTGTGAACGGTCTGCCCCGCCTCCGGGCGGTTGACGGTCTTGTTGCCCTCGGGATCGGTGGTGGTCAAGGTGCCGTCGGTGGCACGGACCTGCGTCGAGCCGTCCTTGAACTGCGTGACGGCGCTGCCGTCCGGGCGGATCGTGGTCTTGGTCCCGTCCGGGTAGCTGACCGTCTCGCTACCGTCCTTGTGCAGCACGGTCGTCGAGCCGTCCGGGTTCACCGTCGTGGTCGTGCCGTCGCGGCCGATTGTGGTGGTGGTCCCGTCCTTGTGCGTGACCGTCCGGGAGCCGTCCTGGTTGTACGCGGTGGTGCTGCCGTCCGGGCCCTTGACCGTCTTCAGCGGAGCGGTCCCGTGACCGGTACCGAGGCCGGGCGGGTTGATCCCGAGGAACGGCGGGGGCGAGCCCGGGGGAGTCTTCTCCTGGCGTCCGTCCGGGTACGTCGTGGTGTACGAACCGTCGGGGTTGCGGACGGTGACGGAACCGTCGGGGTTGCGGACGCTGTTGCCCAGACCGAGCCCGGGCGGGTTGATCCCGAGCGTGGGCGGCGGCTTGCCGCCGTTGCCCAGATTGCCGCCGGGGTTGTTGAGGTCCAGGGTGGGCGGGGGGACCTTGCCCTTCTTGTCACCGCCGCCACCGCCGATGCCGCCGCCACCGCCGATGCCGCCGCCACCGCCGATGCCGTTCGGGTCGAGCTTCGGCGGCGGCTTCTCCCCGCCGTCGCCCCCGCCCTTCTCGTCCAGCTCCTTCTGCTTGTTCTTCGCCGTGTTCTCGGCGTACTTGGTCGCGAGGTCGGTGAAGCCCGGGTTGAAGGTGAAGGAGCTGGTGGCGTACTTGAGGTCGGCGAAGGCGTTGTTGAGCGCGCTGGCCTGTGCGAGCGCGACCGTGTCGAGGCTCAGCAGGTTCGCCACCCAGCCGAGGTAGGCCTGCTGTGCGAGCTTCTGCCAGGCCTCCTTCTGGGTCAGGTCGCCGAACGGCTCGTAGTAGATGGAGAACCCTTCGCCCTGTACGAGCTTGTTGTTCGGCGCGTCCAGGGTCACCTTCTGGATGTTCTCGCTGTTGATGTACTTGACGACCTTGTCGATCTCCAGGTCGAGGAAGTGCGTCGGCGTGAAGGTGGCGGGCTGGGTCTCGCTGGAGAACGACCACGTCTCCCAGGTCTCGTGCAGCTTCGTCGCGGCATCGTGGATGGCCTTCGCGCAACGCAGGATCTCTCGGCCGGTCGAAGTGTCCGAGGCGACGGCGGGAAGGTTTCCCAGCTTCACGCTGGCTATGCCCCGGTTCGCGGTGAGCTCCTCGCCGAGGTCCTTGTACCCGAGGTCAAGTCCTTGGATCAGGGTACGGAAGACATCCGCCGCCGAGCCCTTCCAGGCGGCGTCGTCCCCGCCGAGGCTCTTCGACCAGGTCTCGATCTTCTTCTGGTAGTCGATGAAGAAGGTGCGCACCTCGTCGAACGACTTCGCCGTGTCCATGATCGTGGCCAGTTGTACGCAGTCCTTCTCGTCAACGGCCTTGACGCCCACATATCCCAGATCCAGGTTCGCGGTGGTTCCGTTGTCCATGAAGGACTTGAGGGCCTCGCCGTATCCCCAGTCGTAGGCGCCGGCCTTCCCCTTGTTGCTGAAGTCGTTGCCGCCCTCGTTCCAGGGAACACCCAGTGTGATCTCCCAGTACTTTTCGACCCCGTTGGTCTTGTGGGCGATGTCGTAGAACTTGATGACCCGCTCGGGACCTTTGGTCTCGACGTTCGGGAGGCTCTCCGTATTGCCTTCGGAATCGTTCAGCAGCGGGAGGGCTTTGGGGTGCGCTCTCAGCCAGCCGGTCCCGGGAACGGTCTGGTCGCCGGTGCTCCCCACCTTCCCGACGTCCTCGCGCTTGCCGCCCGCGAAGCCGGTGAGTTGTCCGACGACGTATTCCCACCGGGTCGGGTTCTGTGGGGGCGGTGTTGCCATGGCGGAGAGGGGCCCTTCCGGGGAACGCGACGGGTGGTGGGACGGTCAGGTGGTCGAGGGTGAGGGCGGGGGCGCGGGTTTGTCGGGCGTGAAGGCCTGGTTGACGTCTTTCCAGTCGACGAGGAAGTCCGCCCCGGTTATGCCGTCGAGGCTTTCGCTCTGGGCATCGCCCAGTTCCTTGATCGTCTGAATCAGTTCGTCGTCGATCTCGGTGAAGAGGATCCTCTGCTTGGTCAGGATCGCGGCCAGCGAGGTGGAGGTGGACCCCATGAACTTGACGAGCGGCGTCCCGTCTATCGGTGTCTCTTCTTTGTCGTCATTGGTCCCCAGCCTGCCGAACCGCGGGGGGGTCGTCATGAAGGGGGTGGCAAGGTTCCCCATCGTTCTGGCCAGCGACTCCATGGAAGCGATCGGGCCCGCCTCCTGGCCCGTGCTCGTCAGCGTTTTGAGGCGCGCGACGAAGGCGGCGATCCCGTCGAGGCTGTCCGTTCTGAACTTCTCCAGACTGTCCTTGTCGAGATGGGACAGATCGGTACCGTCGGCCATGGTCACTCCCGGGCGGCTGGGCGGCTGGGCGGCTGGGCGGGGTTGCGGGTACGTCCCGGCGCCGCCGGACGGGGCCGGCGGCGCCGTCGGGGCGGGTCAGCGGATGCGGACGTTGTTCCACTGGTCGGCGCTGCGGTTCTCGTGCTTCTTGTAGATCTCGCTGATCATGTTCAGCAGTTCGCTGTGCTTCGCGAGGATGGCGCCGAGGCCGTCCGAGGCCGTGTTCCAGTCGGTCTGCTTCTGGCCGTAGACGGCGGCGTCCTGGCCCTGCCAGGCGCCGCGGAGGCCGGCCAGTTCCTCGTTGAGGGCCTTGACGGTGTTCTGGATCGCGGTCGTCTGCATCCGCATGTCCTCTGCGGCACGGTCGACGTGCTGGTACTGGACGTGGATGACGCCGTCGGTCTTGTTGGAATAGAAGTCGGACATGCGGGGCTCCTCGGGCGGCGGGCTGACGGAGAGGTGACGGAGGCTTGCCGGCTCAGGGGTTGAGCCGGTTCTGGGCTCCCTGGGAGATCGAGGAGCGCTTGGCTTCCTGGATGAAGTCGTTGATCTGGCCCTGGGTGCGCGACTGCGCCTGCCCGGTCTCGGTCAGCGTCTGCATCATCTCGCCCATGCTCCGGGTGATCAGGTCCACTTGGCCGCTCCACTCGTTGAGCAGGCCCTGGAACGCGGCTCCGTCGGCGCCGCCGTAGGCCCTGATCAGGCCGTCCATGACCGTCTTCACGTCGGTCTGGGCCCTCTCCACGCCCGTCTTGGCCTGCTGGAGGGCGTTGTAGCCGCGCTGGTTCTCGCTCTGGTCCGAAGTCTGGGTGCTACCGGGAGGCGGCGGAGTCGCCATGATGGTGTTCCTTGTCTGGCGCGCGGCCATGGGGACGGGGAGCGGAGCGGGTGCGAAACCCGTCCGCGTGTCGGCTGATGGTAAGAACATTTGTATGGGCGCTGCAACGAGGGGAGTCGTCTTTTGAGCTTCCTCTGATGTCCGGACGCGAGAACGGCCGGTCACCACCGAGGAGGATGGTGAAACTCCGCCGCGGGTTCACTCGCAGGGGGAGTCGGCCGGTTTCAAACCTCCGGCGCCCGCCGCGGGCTGACGGCCCATCGCCGTGTCCACGTCGAGCCGCGGGCCCGTGGGCAGCATGTCCAGCAGCCTCGACGGCACGGCCTGGGCGTGCCCGCCCTTCAGCCCCAGCCGCTCCACCGCGGCGGCGTCCGGCAGCCGGTACTTCACGCCGACGTCGGTGACCAGGTACGTCGTGGTGCCGCGTACGCCGCCACCGGCGCCGAGCGCCTGTACCAGCGCCCCGCCTCCCGGGCGGACCGCGATCCCGTCCACCGGCAGGCAGGCCCGCGCGATCTCCGGTCCCGCAGCCGGGTCCGGGACCCTCCCCGCCTCGCGTACCAGGGCGATGCGGATCCGGGGGGCGGTGCCCTCGGGCTGGATCTGGGCGCAGAGCTGGGAGCCGGCGGTCAGGGCCAGTGCGGCCGGGGCGCCGGCCGGCCAGTCCGCGGGGTCCGATCCGCCCTGTCCGGCGGGGGCCTGCCGGCGGGTCAGCTCGTCGGCGCTCAGTGCCAGCGCCGCCGGGACGCGGCCCGGGTACGCCTGACCGGCCGTGCGGTCGTCGCCCAGGACCAGGGCCGCCGCGAGCGCGGAGAGCGGGCGCAGTCCGGCAGCCTCCAGCAGGAAGTACTGCTGCGCGGTGCCGGGGGAGGAGAGGGTGAAGACCTGGCCCACCCGGGCGGCCGCGCCGCCGACCGTGCCCGCATCCGTACCGCGGCCCTCGATCTCGGGGGCGGCCAGGTCGGCGCCCGCGGGCAGGCTGTCCAGGAAGGCGGCCGAGACGGCGGTGGGGACGGCGCCGGAATAGCCGAGCGCCTGCTGGGCCCCGTGCCCGCCGATCCGCAGCCGGCGGTCCCCCCACAGCACGTGCCGGACCCCGTCGGGGCCGGCGACGAGCAGCGCCCGCTGGTTCCCCGGTGCCTCGCCGTCGGAGGCGAAGCCGAGGCGCAGCGAGGTGCGGGCCGTGCGGCCGGTGCCGTCCGGACCCGTCTGGCGGGGTTCGTCGGCGCACACCTGCCAGGAGCCCTTCTCCAGGTCGCCGGGTTCGGGCAGCGAGTCCGGGGCGCCGGGAATGCCGACCGGGGTGCCGTGCGGCTCGCCGCGCAGGGACGCCGAGGACACCGTGACGGTGCTCAGCCGGTTTTCGGACATGAGGCGGGCCGAGGCGTAGTTCCGTACCGGGTGGAGCCGCCCGTCGAGGTACAAGTAGCGCGTTCCGGTGTCCTTCTCCACGATCAGCGCGTTCGCCGTCCGCCAGGACTTGGTGCCGGCCGGGGACAGCAGCCCGAACAGCACGAAGCCGACGACGAGCACCACGCCGAGGCCGATGCCCCAGGCCAGGCCGCGATTGGTGCGGCCGACCGGGCTCTCCGGGGCGTCCGGGTCCTGCCGCAGCATGCCACTGGTCAGCCGGCCCATGACGAACATGTGGGCCTGGACCTGGTCCTTCCTGGACTGCATGTCGTTCCCCCCGTCAGCCGGAAATGGAGCGCAGGGCGCCGTAGACGCCGAGCACCCACAGCGCCAGCGGGATCAGCGCGACCGCCGCGCACGTGTGCAGGATGTCCCCGGCCCGGCCCCAGTGGGGCAGGATGCGGCGGCCGGGCACGGTCCAGGACGTGACGAGCGCCACCCCGGCCAGCACCAGCAGGGTCGCGAGCACCGCCGGGCGGTTGCCGGGGGAGAGGGCGGACGCGCCGGTGAGGGCCGCGAGGACCAGCCCGTACAGGCCGGGCAGGAAGACCGCCGGGCGCTGCCAGACGTTCCCGATGGGCCGGGAGTGCAGCAGCAGGAGCAGGCTGAGCACGCCCGCGGTGACGCGGGCCGGGGTGCCCGGGTCGTCCAGCAGCAGTGCGGTGAGGGCCATGGCGCAGACCAGGCCGACGGCCGCGTAGAGGGCGGTCATCCACTCCTCGGCCAGCGCGGTGCGGCCGACGACCCCTTCGTGGGGGTGCGGGTCGATGCCCTCCTGCAACTCCTCTGCGTTGGACGGCAGGATCGGCAGTCGCAGCCCCGACAGCCGGAAGGCCAATCCGGGGACCAGCCCGCCGACGGCCACGGCGAACACCGCCACCACGCTCGCCGCGGGCCCGAGGCCGACGTCCAGCGTCAGCATCAGCGTCCCCCAGACCGCCCCAGCCAGTGCGGCCACCGCCACCGACAGCAGCAGCGGTACGAAGGCCGCCACCGCGGCCACGGCCAGCACCGCGCCGCCCGCGGCCGCGGCGGACGCGGCCAGCAGCCGGGCACCGCCCAACTGCCCGCCGCCGTCGGCCTCGCCGACGGGCAGCAGGGCGCCGGCCAGCGCCAGGTAGGGCGCCACGAAGACGCCCAGAGCCGCTCCGGCGGCCGAGTCCCCGACCGCGCGGGAGGCCGCGGCGGCGCCGAAGAGGACCAGCAGTCCCGTGATGCCGGCGACGGCGGCCCGGGCCGGCCCGCTGCCTCCGGGCAGGGCGCACACGACCCAGCCGGCGGCCAGCAGCAGGACGCCCGCCGTCCGCAGCAGCCGGCGGCCGGCCGTGGCGTCCCAGCCGTGCGGGCGCCCGCGCATGGTGCTGGCGACCCCGTCGACGAGGTCGTCGAAGTGGATCGCGGGCAATGCCTCGGTGCGGGGACGCAGATGGAGGGTCTCCCCGTCGCGCAGGGACATCGCCTCGGGTGTGCTCTCCTCGTCCAGCGGTTCCCCACCGAGGCGTTGCAGGACCCAGCCGCCGTGTTCGATTCCCTGCTCGGGGAGTTCCTCGCCGGCGTGGTCCAGGAGCGTGGGCAGGAGGTCGGCCAGTGGAACGTCGACCGGCACCGCGAGGTCGAGCAGGCGCCGCGGTGTCCTCACCGTGAGTCGGCACAGGCCGGGGCTCGATATGCCCGGAGTTTCAGTCATGACGGTGCAGCACCTATCCAGGGGCCGGGGTACCAAAGGGAGGTAGTGCACACTACCGTGACCAACACAGCAGGTCACAGACCACCCTTGGCCCTCCGCCGTCACCCGGCGCGGAGAGCGGTCCCCGGTCCCCCGCGACACCGCACGGGGGGCGGGGGCCGGACGCGCCGAGCCCGAGGAGACACACCAGCGTGAGCACCGTCCTGTTCCGTCGGCCCGCCCGCCGCCGCGGTCCCGACATGCCCGAGGGCGAACTCAGCCTCCAGGAGCCGCCCACGCTGCCGGAGGCGGAACCGAACACGTCGGCCATGTGGACGTACCTGCCGATGGGACTCACCTCCCTCGGCATGCTCATGATGTTCCTGCGTCCCGGCCAGGCGACCGCGTTCAGCTACATAGCCATCGGGCTGATGCTGCTCTCCTCCGTGGCCATGATCGGCGCGCAGCTGATCCGCAGTGCGGGTGAACGCAAACGCAAACTCAAGGGTGAGCGACGCGATTACCTGCGCTACCTGGCCCAGATGCGCCGCAAGATCCGCGTCACCGTCGGCGCCCAGCAGAAGGCGCTGGCCTGGCGCCACCCCGAGCCCGCCGCCCTGTGGGCGCTGGCCGGGACCAGCCGGCAGTGGGAGCGCCGGCCCTCCGACGACGACTTCGCCGAGGTGCGGGTGGCGGTCGGCGACCAGAAACTCGCCACACGGCTCACCCCCCTCGCGACCAAGCCGGTCGAGGACCTCGAACCGCTCGCCGCACACGCGCTGCGCAGTTTCATCCGCGCCTACGGAACCGTCCCCGACCAGCCCATCGCCCTGTACCTGCGCGCCTGGTCGCGCGTGGTGATCCGGGAGGAAGGCGGCGACGGGGGCGGGGAGGAGGGGCAGCGGTCCCGGGCCCTGCTGCGGTCGCTCCTCGCCCAACTGGTCACCTTCCACGCGCCGGAGGAGCTGAACATCGCGCTGTGCGTCAGCGACGAGCGGCGCGCCGCGTGGGAGTGGCTCAAGTGGCTCCCTCACGCCCAGCACGGCTACCAGCGCGACGGCGCGGGTCAGGCCCGGCTCGCCGCCGCGGACTTCCAGGCGCTGGAGGAGCTGCTCGGCGCGGACTTCACCCAGCGGCCGCCGTTCGACCCGGAGACCCCGCCGGGCCGTGACGAGCCCTTCACCGTGGTCGTGGTGGACGGCGGGGCCGTGCCCTCCGGGCACCGTGTCACCGGACCCGGCTACCGCAACACCGTACTCGTGGACCTCGGCGGGGCCCTCGCCTGGAAGGCCGCCCGGGGCACCCTGCGGCTGCGCCTGGACGACGAGGGCCTGCACCTCGTCCGCACCGATCGCGAACGCAAAGAACAGGCAACCCTGTTGGGTCGCCCGGACAGCCTCGGCCCGGCCGCCGCCCGCGCCTTGGCCGCGCGCCTCGCCCCGTACCGGCTCGGCGGCGGCGTCACCGCCTCGGAGCCCTTCGTCGCCGAGACCGAACTGACGGCCCTGCTCGGCATCCCCGACCTGCGGCGGCACGAGCCCGCCCGCCTCTGGGGCCAGCCCCAGCGAGCCGTCGAAGGCCGCGGACGGCTGCGGGTGCCCATCGCCGTCGGCGAGGACGGCACCCCCGTCGAACTCGATATCAAGGAGTCCGCCCAGGGCGGCATGGGCCCGCACGGCATGCTCATCGGCGCCACCGGCTCCGGCAAGAGCGAGCTGCTGCGCACCCTCGTCCTCGGCCTGGCACTCACCCACTCCTCCGAGACCCTCAACTTCGTCCTCGTCGACTTCAAGGGCGGCGCCACCTTCCTCGGAATGGACGAACTGCCCCACACCTCCGCCGTCATCACCAACCTCGCCGACGAGGTCGCCCTCGTCGGCCGCATGCAGGACGCCCTGCACGGCGAACTGATCCGCCGCCAGGAACTGCTGCGCAAGGCCGGCAACCACGCCTCCCTCCTGGAGTACGAGCGCGCCCGCGCCGCCGGTGCGCAGATCGCGCCGCTGCCCAGCCTGTTCGTCGTCGTCGACGAATTCAGCGAGCTGCTCGCCGCGCACCGCGACTTCATGGAGCTGTTCGTCATGATCGGCCGGCTCGGGCGGTCGCTCGGAGTGCACCTGCTGCTCGCCTCCCAGCGGCTGGAGGAGGGCCGCATGAACCAGCTGGAGGGCCACCTCTCCTACCGCATCGGCCTGCGCACCTTCTCCGCCATCGAGAGCCGCGGCGTCCTCGGCGTGCCCGACGCCTACCACCTGCCCTCGCAGCCCGGCAGTGGCTATCTCAAGAGCGGCGTCGAGGCCCTGACCCGCTTCCGCGCCGCGTACGTGTCCGGTACGTACAAGGCGCCCCGCCGCGGCGTCCGCCGCGAGCAGATCGCCCGGCAGGTCGTCCCCTGGGGTACCGAGTGGGTGGTGCCCCACACCCTGCCGCTCGCCCCCGAACCCGACCCGGAGAACGAGCCCGAGCCCGAGACTGAGGGGACGAGCCTGCTCGGCCTCGCCCTGGACCGGCTGCGCGACAGCGGACCGCCCGCACACCAGGTGTGGCTGCCCCCGCTCGACACCCCGCCGAGCCTCGACTCCCTGCTGCCGCCGCTGACCCCGGACCCCGATTTCGGCCTCACGACCGCCGGCTCCCCGGACCGCGGGCGGCTGCGCGTGCCGGTCGGCCTCGTCGACCGCCCCTTCGAGCAGGTACGGGACCTGCTCACCGTCGACCTCTCCGGCGCCGGGGGCCACGTCGCCGTCGCGGGCGGACCGCAGAGCGGCAAGAGCACCCTGCTGCGCACCCTGATCTGTTCCCTCGCCCTCACCCACACCCCCCGAGAAGTGCAGTTCTACTGCCTGGACTTCGGCGGCGGCGCGCTCTCCTCGCTCGCGGGCCTCCCGCACGTCGGCGGGGTCGCCGGCCGCCTGGACCGGGAGCGCATCTCGCGCACCCTCGCGGAGGTCACCTCACTGCTGGGCCGGCGCGAGCTGTTCTTCCAGGAGGAGGGCATCGACTCGATGTCCACCTACCGCAGGCGGCGCGCGGCCGGCGAGTTCGCCGACCAGCCCTTCGGCGACGTCTTCCTCGTCGTGGACGGCTGGTCCACGGTCCGCAGCGAACTCTTCGACGACCTCGGCATCTTCGGCGAACTGGCCTCCCGGGGACTGAATTACGGCGTCCACCTCGTGATCGCCACCTCGCGCTGGGTGGACGTGTCCGCCTCCCTGCGCGACCAGATCGGCACCCGGCTCGAACTGCGCATGGGCGACCCCATGGACTCCGCCATCGACATCCGCAAGGCCGCCACCGTACCCGTCACCACGGGCCGGGGCCTGAGCCCCGACAAGATGCACTTCCTCGCGGCCCTGCCCCGGATCGACGGCCAGGAGCAGGCGGAGGACCTCTCGGAGGCCCTCGCCGACCTCGTCGAGGCCGTCGCGGAGAGCTGGGACGCGCCTCCGGCGCCGCAGGTGCGCATGCTCCCCACCCAGCTGCCCGCCGCCGAACTCCCCGCCTCCGACCACCCGCTGCGAGTGGCGATCGGCCTCGACGAGGTCGAACTGGCCCCCGTCTGGCACGACTTCCGTCAGAGCCCGCACCTCTACCTGGTCGGAGACACCGAGAGCGGAAAGACCAGCGCGCTCCGGCTGCTCGTCCAGCGCATCATGGCCACCCACAGCCCCGACGAGGCGAGCTTCCTGGTGGTCGACTACCGCCGGGGCCTGGTCGAGGCCATCCCCGAGGAGTACCGGCTCGGGCACGCCGTCTCCGCGGACCCGCTGCGCGAGTACGTGGACGGCGTGGCCCGCGCGATGGCCGACCGGCTCCCCGGGGAGGACATCTCCCCGGCCCGGATGCGCCGCGCCGACTGGTGGAACGGGCCGCGCCTGTTCGTCGTCGTCGACGACTACGAGATGGTCGGCTCGGCCTTCGACGGCCCCTTCGAACCGCTGCTCGCCCACCTGCCGCTCGGCCACGAGATCGGCCTGCACATGATCGTTGCCCGCGCCTCCACCGGCGCGGGCCGGACGGACCCCCTCGTCCGCAAGATGAACGAGGTCAACTCGTCGGCGCTGCTGCTGTCCTGCCCGCCGTCGGAGGGTTACCTCCTCGACAGCGTCAAGCCGCGCATTCTGCCGCCGGGCCGGGCCCAGAGCGTCGTACGCCGCAAGACCCGGCTGGTCCACCTCGCCCTGCCCGACCCCGGGGAGGAGGGCTCCGAAGAGCAGTGAGCCGCGTACGCCGGCCCGTCCCCCGGCGTCGGGCGCCCCGGCTTTTGGCTACCTGGCAGACGTGCCCCGGTCGTCCAGCCGGCCCGGCCGCCAGCCGCGGCTGCGGCCGCGCGGCAGGACCACCGCGAGGAAGGCCACCAGCAGCACCGTCCCGCCCGCGACGGCCGTCACCAGCAGGGCCGTCGTCCGCGCCCCCGCCGTCCGCGGCGCCTCGGGCAGGCTGACCGGGTCCACGCGCGCCGCCTCGGCGGGGGCCGCCGTACCGGGGGCGACCCCGGACACGGCCCCGTACGGGTCCAGCGCGGGCAGGTCCCCCGGATACGCGCCGGCCAGCAGCGCCCCGCGCACCCCCTCCGCGTTCAGACCGGGGTGGTAGGCGCGCACAAGGGCCGCGGTGCCCGCCGTGACCGCCGCGGCCATCGAGGCGCCCGAGCCGGTCCACTTGCCGTTACCCACCGGGCCCGGCCCCACCAGGGCGCCGCCCGGTGCCGACAGGTCGGCGTGCCGGAAGGGCGGCGCGGACTCCGGCCTCGTCCCCTGCGGCCCGGTGTCCAGCACGGCCAGCGCCTGCGCCGGAGCCACGGGGGCGGGCTGCGGATCGCCCCCTCCCGGCGGCGGACCGTCCGCCGCGGCGGGCGCGATCACCAGGGCGTCCTTCGCCCGGGCCACCGCCATGGCCTCCACCACCCGGGGGTCGGTGCCGTCCAGCGGCGCGGTCACCGTGATGACGCCCGCCCCTGCCTCGGCCGCCTCCCGCACCCCGGCCGCCAGCCGGGCCGCGTCCGGCTCGCCGCGCTCCCCGGTGCCGCGCACGGCGAGGATCCGCGCCTCCGGCGCCACCCCGGAGAACCCCTGGCCGGCCAGCGCCGCCCCGGCGACCAGGCCGGCCTGGAAGGTGCCCCGGCCCACGCAGTCCCGGCCCGCGTCGCCCAGTACCCGGACCCGGCCCGCGAGCACGGCCGGCGCGTCGCTCACCCCGGTACCGACGACCGCCACCGTCACCCCGCGGCCCCGGGACAGGCGCCACACCTGCTCCAGCCCCAGGGCGCCCCGGGTCCAGGGAGCCGCAGCCGTGTCCTTGCCCGGCACCGTGGTGCAGCCCTGGCCGGAAGCGAGTACGTCGGGCACGCCCGGCAGCGTCGTCGGGCCGTCGTTGGCGACCCGCGCCGCCGCGAGGGGCGCCGGACCGGCCAGCGCAGCGAGAACGGTGGTGCACAACAGCAGACGGGTACGGCGACGCATGGGAGGTCCTCGGTCGGGGCCCGCCCTGCGGGGGACGGGGCTTCTTCTCGGTCGGGTACGGGCCGGGCCCGCCGCTTCGGTGCTCCCGCTCAGTGCTCCCGCAGGTCCTCGGCGAGCAACAGCCGCAGGTCGTCCAGGCTTGGCGCCGCGAGTGCACTGAGCCGGCGTGCCTGCCGCGTCATCATGGCCTCCAGGGTCTGGCGGGCCAGCCGGGCGTTGCCGAAGGTCCGGCCGCGCGGGATCGACTCGAAGTACGCGCGCAGCGCCGAAGCCGCGCCGGGGGCGCACTCGTAGCCGTTCTCCAGCGCGTTCTGGCGCACGATCGTGACGAGCTCGTCCGAGGAGTAGTCGGGGAACTCGACGTGCCGGGCGAAGCGTGAGGCCAGACCCGGGTTGGAGTGCAGGAAGCGGTCCATCTCCTCCGTGTAGCCGGCGACGATCACCACCACCTCGTCGCGGTGGTCCTCCATCAGCTTCAGCAGGGTGTCCACCGCCTCCTGGCCGAAGTCCGAGGAGGCGCCCGAGCCCTGCGGGGTCAGCGTGTACGCCTCGTCGATGAAGAGGACGCCGCCGAGCGCGCGTTGGAAGACCTCCTTGGTCAACTGCGCGGTGTGCCCGATGTAGCGGCCCACCAGGTCCGCCCGCGCCACCTCCACCAGCTGCCCGCGCGGGAGCACGCCCAGGGACACCAGCAGCTCGCCGTACAGCCGGGCCACCGTGGTCTTGCCGGTACCGGGCGGGCCGGCGAAGACGAGGTGGTTGCTGATCCTGGGGGCCGGCAGCCCCGCCGCGGCCCGGCGCCGCGCCGTCGCCAGCAGGTTGACGAGGTCGCTCACCTCGCGCTTGACCGCCGCCAGACCGGTCAGCGCGTCCAGCCGCAGCAGCGGGTCCTGGTCCTCCCCGGCCGCGGCGGCCGCGGGCAGGCCCACGTCCTCGGCGGTCAGCAGCGCCAGATCGCGCTCGTCGACGTCGCCGCGGGTGGCGAGCCGGGACGCCTGCCGGTCCACCATCTCCTCGAAGACCTTCCGCGCGGTGCGCCCGTTGCCGAAACCGGCGTCGCGGGGGATCCGCTCGAAGTACGCGTGCAGAGAGGGGCGGGCCTCCCCGTCCAGCTCGTAGCGGTGCGCGGAGCACATCCGCTCGACGATGGTGACCAGTTCCTCCGAGGAGTAGTCGCGGAACTCCACGCTGCGGGTGAACCGCGAGGCCAGACCCGGGTTGGAGGCGAGGAAGTCCGTCATCTCCTTCGGATAGCCGGCCGCCACCACCACGACGTCCTCGCGGTGGTCCTCCATCAGTTTGACCAGGGTGTCGATCGCCTCCCGGCCGAAGTCCGCTCCCGACCCCGCCGAGTCCGACAGCAGTGTGTACGCCTCGTCGATGAACAGCACCCCGCCGAGCGCCTTCTTGAAGGTCTCCGTCGTCTTGATGGCCGTTCCGCCGACGATCTGCGCGACGAGGTCGGCCCGGGAGACCTCCACCAGATGGCCCGAGCGCAGCACCCCGAGCGAGGCGAGGATCGAACCGTAGAGCCGGGCCACCGTGGTCTTGCCGGTGCCCGGCGGGCCCGCGAAGACCAGATGGCGGCTCATCGGCGGCGCGGGCATGCCGAGCCCGGCCCGGCGCTGCGCCATGCGGTTCAGGTTGATCAGGGTCAGCACCTGCTCCTTGACCTCGTCGAGGCCGATCAAGGACCGCAGCTCCGCCGCCGCGCCGCCCTCCGCCTCCGCCTCGGCAGGGGCGACGACGGCCGCACCGCCCGGCAGCCGGCCGTCGCCGGCCGCCTGCGCGTCGGCGGCGCTGCCCCAGGCGTCCGGGGCGCCGTTGCCGGCGCTGGTGAGCTGCTCCACCGCCAGGCGGTCGCCGGGAACGGCCTGGCGCAGCCCGCTGCCCTTGTTGTCCCGCAGGGTGCAGCCGATCACCGAAACGGGGTCGGAGCCCTCCACACGAACCCCGTCGGCGGCCGAACCGGTCACCTCGCAGGCGCTCAGGGAGGTACGGGCGCCCGCCGCGACCAGCACCCCGTGCTCGCCCGCACCCCGCACCCGGGACCGGGCCGCCGTCAGCTCGCCCCGCTCCTCGACCCGGATGCCCGCGCCCAGGCAGTCGTCCACCTCGGTGTCGCGCAGGATCACCGCGCCGAGCGCGCCCACCTGCACGCCGGGGCCCTTGGCAGTCCGCAGCCGACCCTGTCCGACGTACAGGTTCCCGTGCCCGGACACGTGCAGCGCCGCACCCCCGGACTCCTCGACCAGGCAGTCCTCCAGCCGTCCCCGGCCGTCCGCCAGCACCTCGATGCCGTGGCCCGCCGAGCGCGCGATGGTGCTGCGCCGCAGCAGGGGATTGGCGCGCGACCGGATCAGTACGCCGCCCTGGCCGCTGCCGACCACCTCCAGCCGGTCGATCTCGGCGGCGCAGTCCTCGTCCAGGAGGACCCCCGTCCCCTCGGCGTCGCGGACCACGGCGGCGGTGAGGACGGGCGAGGAGAAGTCGGTGACGCGGACCGCGGCGTCCCGGGCGGCGGTGAACACGCAGTCCTCGAACACCCCCCGGCTGCGCTCGGTCACCAGCAGTCCGTGCCCCGCGGTCCGGTCCGTGCGGCAGCGCCGCAGGGTCGGCGCGGAGCCGGCGCCGACCACGAACCCGTGACCGGTGGTGTTCCGGACGGTGACGTCCTCCAGGACGGTCGCGCCGCTGGTGCTCATGAACACGCCCACGACGGAGTCCGTGACGGTGGACCGCGAAACGGTGACCGTGCTCTCCTCCTCGGCGGCCACCCCGGGCTTGTCGGCGGCGGAGATCTCGCAGTCCTCCACCAGGACCCGGGCGCGGCCGTTCGCGAGGACGCCGTTGCCGCGCGCGTCGCGGAGCCGCCCCGCGCGCACGGAGATCCTGCCCTGCTCGCCGGCGACCACGGCGGAGGTCCCGAGGTGCTCGACGACGCACTCCTCCAGGAGGCTCTCCGCCGCCGAGGTGGACACCACTCCGGCGCCCTGGGGGTTCTCGATCCGGCACTGGCGGATCGCCAGCGAGCCGGCGCCGCGGGCGAACAGGGCCGCCCAGGAGGCGCCGTACACGTCGCACCGGTCGAGCAGGAGCTGCCCGCGGGCGACGTCCACGACGGGCAGTTCGTCGTCGTGGCCGCGCAGGACGAGGGAGTTCACCATGGCCGAATCGCACGCCATGATGAGGGCCGAGCCCTGGCGGGGCGCCAGCTCCACGGTGCCGCGGCCCTCCGTGGTGGTCAGCGTCAGCGACGTGACGAGCGTGAGGCTCTCCTCGTAGCGTCCGGGGGCGATGCTGATCACAGCTCCGGTACGGGCCGCGCGGAGCGCCTCGGAGATGGTGCGGCAGTCGCCCGTCCCGTCCTGGGCGACGGTGAGCAGCTGGCGTGACACGTTCTGACCTCCCGGGCACCCCGACGTCGTTTCCGCTGTTTGGCGGCGTCCGGTCGCTTCCGGGGCGTGTGGAACTGATGTGCCCATCATGCCTGCTGGGGCGGACGGGCCGCTACCGCCCTCGGCCGGAAACAAGCGGCCACGGGGTCTGTCTGACGGGTCGTCCCGCCCTGCGGCCGCCGGGTGTCGACCGCGCGGATCAGGTGTGTGCCCCCTCCACGGTGGACAGGGCGGCGTCACGGAAGGGTCCCGCTGTACGCGAGCCCGTCCGGCGGGCCAGTACGACCGCACCTTCCAGGCCGTCCGCGACCGGGTACGGGGACAGGCCCCGGGCGGACACGCGAACCGCGAAGCGCTCCAGCAGCGGGCCTCGCGGACCGAGTAACCCTCCCGCCATCACCAACGGTTCGCCGTGCGCCGGTCGAAGCGCGGCCGTGCTCTCGACCAGCAGGTCCGCGGCCTCGTCGAGGATCCGTCCCGCGATGACGTCACCGTCCGCCGCTGGCCTACCACCACGGGGAAGTACTCCGCCAGTTGGACGGGGGCGGTCAGGGCCGGCGCTCCGTCGACGAGCGCGAACCGTACCGATGCCGTGTCCGTGGCCGGTGCTTCGAAGGCATCGGCCAGCCAGTCGACGAGTCCGTGCGTCGCAGACCTGTGGTGTCCCGGTTCCACGGACAGAACGGGGTCCGGGTGCGAGCACGCCAGGGGTCCCGGGATACCCTGCGGGTGCCCGTGGCGCTCTTCGCGAGTCTCAGGGGCCGACCCCGACCGGTCTCCCCGAAAGTGCAGCAGCCATGTCCGCCATCCTCTCGTCGCGGCCGCCTTCGCCGGCCCGCGGAGTGGTGCGCGGCCTGCGCGCCGGCGCCCTCGCGGCACTGTGCGTACTGCTGCCACTGCTGGGCCACCTCCTCTCGCAGGGACACATGCCGCGCTGGGCCGTGCTCCTCGGGATGGCCGCGATCGCGGCGCCCGGTGCGGTGCTGCTGACTCGGCACAAGCTCTCCGACGGCCAGCTCATGGCGGCGCTGGCCGGTGCCCAACTGGCCTACCACGCGGCGTACGCGCTGCCAGGTGCCTGCGCGGCCGTGACCGGGTCGCAGGATCCCGTGACTCTGGTCGAGCATGTCTCGGCGGCCGGAGTTCCGCCGGAGGTCTTCCTCGCCGGACACCTGGTCATGCTGGTGCTCGCCGCGCGGCTGTTCGGGCTGACCGAACGGCTCTTGTGGCGCGGCAGGCCCGCCCTGGAGGCGCTGCGCGCCCTGCTCATGTTCGTCTGGCCGCACCTGCACGCCGGCAACGGACCGAAGGCAGCTCTGCGCGACCTGGAGACCAGCGCGATGCCGCCGTCCGCGCTCGTGGTCCGCCTACACCCCGGGCGAGCACCACCCAGGTGCGGGCGCGCTCCGATGTGGCGTGCCCCTCTCTCGACGACCGGGCTGTCGCCCGGCGGTGGTCTCTGCCTGTCCTGACGGCCAGGTGAAGGGGCCGTCCGCGGGCGTCGGCGTTCCCTGCTCCGGCTGGTCCGGGGAGCACAGAGAGATCCCTCCCTTCGCATGTATTCCTTCTCCAGGCGTGCCGCCCGTGCGGCGACTCGCACCCTCGTCGTACCCCTGAGCGGCCTGCTCCTGTGGGCCGGGGCACCGGCCGCCTCGGCGCACACCGACCTCACCTCCAGCACGCCGGCCGACGGCGCGACATTGGACGCCCTGCCGCCGGGCATCCGGCTGACCTTCAGCGACGAGATGTCGCAGGAGTACGCCAAGGTCGCCCTGACGGCGCCGGACGGGAGTCCGGCGGGCACCGGGGACCCACTGGTCGACGGCAAGAGCGCGTCCCTGGTGGTGAAGCCCGGCCTGCCGTCGGGCAAGTACACCGTCGGTTACCGGGTCGTCTCGGCCGACGGCCACCCGGTGTCCGGCTCCTACAGCTTCACCGTCCAGGCGGTGGCCACAGCCACACCGGATCCGGCGCCGTCCGCGCCGTCCGCGCCGCCTGCGGCATCCGGCGACTCCATGGCCGCCAGCCCCTCGCCCACGGTCAGCGGCACGGCGTCTTCCTCAGCGGGCGGCGTCAGCACCACGGTGATCGCCGGTGGGCTGATCGTGGCCGGGGCTGGTGCTGGTGCCGCCGTCTTCATCGTGCGCCGGAGGGCACAGCGTGTCGGCTGATCTCGTGCTCCGGAGAGCGGTCCGCCTGCCGCTGATCCTTGCCGCCTCGGCCGTCCTGGCCGTCGGCGTCACGGTGGTGGCGATGTGGGCGGCCGGTGCCACAGCGCAGCGGGTGCCGGGGATCGACGATGCCGGCCCGCTCACCTCCTGGGGTCTTCCCCTCTCGCGCACCGTCGTGGACATCACCTCGGTGGCGACGGTGGGTGCTCTCCTGCTGGCCGGCGTCCTGCTGCCCGGCGGCCGCGACTTGGGCCGCTCACGGATGCGCTACCTGACGTGGGCGGCGCTCGCCGCCGGGCTGTGGGCGCTCTCGTCTGCCGCGCTCCTGGTCTTCACCCTGTCCGACCTGTTCGCCCGGCCGGTGGCCGAAGTGCTGGACCCGGCGATGGTGGCCGACTTCGCCCTCGCCTCGGCGCAGGGCCGCGCGTACGCGGTGATGGCAGCGGCCGGACTGGTCATGGCGACGCTGTGCCCGGGTGTGACGACCGTCCGGTGGGCGCGGGTCGCGCTCGTCCTCGCCGTCGCGGCGGTGCTGCCGCCCGCGTTCACGGGGCACTCCGCTGCCTCCACCAACCACGACGCGGCCGTCACCAGCCTCGCCTTGCACGTGGCGGGGGTCGCCGTATGGGTCGGCGGGCTGGTGTTCGTCCTGGTCGCGGCCTTGCGGCGGGCCGAGGGAGCCGCCGTGGCGGCACGGCGGTTCAGTCCGCTGGCCGGCGGAGCGTTCCTCGCGGTCGCCGCGAGCGGCCTGGTCAACGCCCTGGTGCGAGTGCCCCTGTCGAGCGTCTGGTTCAGCTCCGCCCACGGGCGGATGGTGCTGGTGAAGTCGGCAGCCCTGCTGCTCCTGGGCGGAATTGGCTGGTGGCACCGGCGCCGGACCCTCGGGGCCCTCAACGACGGCACCCGTCGGCCCTTCGTACGACTGGCCATCGGCGAGCTGTCGGTCATGGCGGCGGCGATGGGCTTGGCCGTCGCTCTGTCCCGAACGCCGGCACCCGGCGCCGGCAGCGGCTCGCCGTCCCCGGCGGAGGAGCTGCTCGGGTTCCCGATGCCGCCTCCGCTGGGCGACTTCCCCTGGACGCCCCTGTTCACCCAGTGGCACTTCGACCCCGTCTTCGCCTTCGGAACGGGCGCGGCCGCCGCGCTCTACCTCGTCGGCGTGTTCCGGCTGCGCGCACGGGGTGACCGGTGGCCGGTCGGCCGCACCATCGCCTGGATGCTCGGCCTGGCGGTCACGGTCCTCGCGACGATGAGCGGCCTCGCCGTGTACGGCAAGGTCATGTTCAGCGTCCACATGGGCCAACACATGATCCTCGCGATGACCGTGCCGATCCTCCTCGTCCTCGGCGCCCCGGCCACCCTGGCCCTGCGAACCCTGCCGACGGCCGGCAAGGGCGAGACGGCCGGTCTGCGTGAGGCGCTGTTGTGGCTGCTGCACAGCCGCTACGTGAAGGTCATCTCGCATCCCGCCGTGGCCGGCATCCTGTTCATCGGCAGCGCCTTCGCCGTCTACTCCACCTCATGGTTCGAGACCCTGATGGGCAGCCACCTGGGTCACACGGCCATGTTGATCCACTTCCTGGCCATCGGTCTGCTGTTCTTCTGGGTGATCATCGGCGTCGATCCGGGCCCACGCCGCCCGCCTCACCTGGGCCGGCTGTTCGTCCTCATGCTGACCATGCCGTTCCACTCGTGGTTCAGCATCTCCGTGATGAGCTCCACCGGCATCATCGGCGCCCGCTGGTGGGAGGCGGTGGGCCGCACCTGGGGGCCGTCCCTCGCCGAGGACCAGTACAACGGCGGTGCGATCGCTTGGGCCACCGGCGACATCCCCGTCCTGATCACCACGATCATCCTCGCCGCGCAGTGGGTTCGCTCCGACCGTCGAGAGGCCCGCCGAGTCGACCGGCAGATCGACCGCGGCGACTCCGGCGACCCGCTGGCCGCCTACAACGCGTACCTGGCGAGCCTCCACGCCCGCGACCGCCGCCTGCAGCAGGCAGCCACGCCCACCGGTCGTGGGGACAGCCCGGCCGAAGACCCCACCCCATAGAGGAATCATGACGAACCTGAAGAAGAACCTGAAGAAGAACCTGTTGGCCTTCGCCGCCGTTCTGGCGGCACTGGGAGTCGCCTTCGCTACGTTCTTGCTGGTCAAGCCGGACGACCCGGCCTCGGCAGCTCCGTCCCTGCCCGCAGTAGGCGAGGCCCAGGCCGTACGTGCGGACAGTCACAGGCTGACCAACCCGCAGCGCAGCGAAATGACCCTCGTCGAGTTCCTCGACTTCGAGTGCGAATCCTGCGGAGCTGTCCATCCGACGGTCGAAAAGCTCCGCCAGGAGTACGGCGACCGGGTCACCTTCGTCGTCCGCTACTTCCCCCTGCCCGGCCACCGCAACAGCCGCGCCGCGGCCGTCGCCGTCGAAGCCAGCGCCCAGCAGGGCAAGTTCGAGGACATGTACAAGAAGATGTTCGCCACCCAGAAAGAGTGGGGCGAGTCGCAGAATTCCCAGGCGGACGTGTTCCGGGGCTACGCCGAGCAGCTCGGCCTCGACATGCAGAAGTACGACGCGGCCGTGAAGGACCCGGCCACCGAGGAACGGGTCAAAGCCGATCAGCGGGACGGCATGGGCCTGAATGTGCAGGGCACCCCGACCTTCTTCCTCGACGGCCGGCGGATCCAGACGCCCCGCACCTACGAGGCGTTCAAGGCGCTGATCGACGAACGGCTCGCGCAATGAGCGGCACCAAGGACGGGCCGGAACTGGCTCAGCTGATCGACGAGGCCTTCCTGCCCCTGTGACCCATTGCCCGGCCACCGACTCCACCCGCACGAGCGAGGACCTGTCCCCATGACCTCACCCGCACCGCTCACCTATGACGAGCGGCTGACCGCCCCCAGGACCTGGTGGCTGATCGCCGTTGCGGTCGGCTTCTCCATGGCGCTCATCGTCATGCCCTACGGGGGACTCGCCGCCCTCGGTGGATTGGCCGTCGGCACCCTGATCGCCTGCATGTGGGTCAGCGCCCAGGGATCCTCCCGCATCCGCGTCACCAGCGACCTGCTGGTCGCCGACGATGCTCGGATTCCCCTCAGCGCGCTGGGCGAGGTGCACGTCCTGGAGGGACAGACAGGGCCGCGAGGTCTCGCGATGCCTCCATGGCCGACTCAACGACGCTTCCGGCACCAGGTCACTGACCTGCGGAAACTCCGCCACTAGTTCAGTCAACAGGTGATCACGCAGGGACTCTTCTAACTGTCGTGGCTCGTCGACCACAAGGCGGAGTTCCAGCACCTGGTCCGCAACCGACTCGGGGCCGCAGCCGCGGCCCAGGTCCTGTGGAGCGCGCCCAGGCTGGTCTGCGTCGCGGAGGACTTCACGCGCTACGACGTCCACGCCGTCCGCGAGATCCGCCGCAGCATCGACCTGGTCCGCTGCAGCTACTTCGGCAGCGACCTCCTGGCCCTTGAGCCGGTGACCTCCGTCGTCGCCGACGGAGCGGTCCGAAGCGACCGCCGGCAGCGGAGGGCGGCATCGGCGGACAGGGCGCCGGCCAGCGTCGATGGCCCTGACCTGAGGGCTGCGCTGGAGGAGCTGCGCCTAGGGCTTGGTGACGACGCCAGCCGGATAGACCGCAAGCCGTACCGGGCGTACCGGGCGTACCGGACGCTGCGGAACTTCGCCTGCGTCAGCCACGGTCACCAGCAGGAAGTCGTCGTGACCCTTCGCCTGTCACCCAAGGAGGTCGACCTCGTCCCCGGCTTCACCCGGGATGTCAGCGAGATCGGCCACCACGGAACGGGCGATCTTGAAGTCCGACTGCGCACGGACCGTGATTTCCGCCGAGTGGAGCCGCTACTGCGGCAGGTCTACGAGGCTGCGTGATCGCTTGGCGGCCAGCGGTGTCGAGTTGTGGTTCAGTTACCAGCGTCGGCCTTTCGTGGTGCGGACAAGGGTGGCGGTGCCCTTCCATGATGCGGTGAATTCGGGAATTCTGAATTCGTGGAACCGCTGATATAGGAGGCCCCTGTTCCCTCTGGCTTTCGGATGCTGCACCCGGCTCTCGTCGGTGCATGGTGAGACCCCGCCGAGGGGGGATTCGGCGGGGTCTCACTCAGGCAGTAGCCCTTCGGTCTGCGCATCGGAGCGTGACGGTGGCTGTCTGCGTGTCAGCTGTCCGAGCCGCGTGTGGCCAGCGGCGACCAGCCCTCAGTCATACACCCATTCGAGTGTGTTTCGTGATCGTCCGCAGGGGCGCGTATGGACGCATGCAGCGAGGACGAGTGAAGTGGTTCAACACCACCAAGGGGTTCGGTTTCATCAAGCCGGAGGGCAGTGACCAAGACATCTTCGTTCACATGTCCGCAGTCTCGGCGGCAGGTCTGAACACCCTCGATGATGACCAAGAGGTTCTCTTCGAGATCGAGGAGAACCAGAAGAACGGCAAGGCGTCCGCCATCAATCTGAAGGTTGTCGTCTAGTGACCTGAGTCAGAGATTCGGTGGCAGTAGGCGGCGACTTTGTCGAGGATCTCGTCGGCGGTCTTCGTCCAGACGAAGGGCCTGGGCTGGTCGTTCCAGGCGGCGAGCCAGGTCCGGATGTCGAGTTCGAGGGCTTGGACGGAGCGGTGGACTCCGCGCTTGAGTGTTCTGCGTGAGCTCGGCGAACCACCGTTCCACCAGGTTCAGCCACGACGCACTCGTCGGTGTGAAGTGCAGGTGGAAGCGAGGGTGCGTCAGCAGCCACTTCTTGATGTCGGGGGTCTTGTGGGTCGCGTAGTTGTCGAGGATCAGGTGGACCTGAAGGTCCTCCGGCACCTCCTTGTCGACCTTGGCCAGGAACTTCTTGAACTCGGCGGCCCGGTGACGGCGGTGCAGGGAGCCGATCCCTTGCCCGTCGCGACCTGCCGCAGCCGCTCATGAGGTCGGCGATGAGGAGAAACCGGTCGGCGCCGGCGGTGCGTATGTCGCGGAGCTGGGCGGGGGAGGGGATGACCGCGCGTTCGGGGTCGTACTGCGGGGGCTTGACGCCCAGGACGGGGTTCTCGGTATAGGTGCCGAGGGCGGTAGGCGTCGAGGAGGACCGACTTCACCTTCTCGAAGGCGTTGGACTGGGTGGCGAGGCCGGCGCCGTTGCGTTCCATGGTGCGGATGAAGCCGTCGACGACCTTGTGGTCGAAGGTGCTCATTCGGCGGCTGCCTAGGGTGGGCAGGGGGCCGGTCCTGACCTGCTGTCTCGGAGAGCAAGAGCAGGCCGTGGCCAACCTCAGGGGACGGCGCCTGCTGCTGAAGCACCGCTGCAGCGCCAACCGAACGACCGGCGTCGTGAAGGCAGTCCGCGTCCTTCACCGCGCATCAACATGAGGGCGGACAACGCCCAGTGCGCGGGCTCCCGCTGGGACTAACGGGCGTCGCGCCGCCGACGGGCGCGCTCGAACTCGGCGACATCCGACATCCAGGGACCGTGCTGTTCGAGTGCGGCGCAGCCGCCGCGGACGAAGGCGCTCACCAGTTTCCGGTACCCGCCGATCCCGTCGACCAGGCTGTACTCGACCCGGTACTCCGGATCCGACCTGCCCGTCCCCTCGCGCAGCGTCGTGATCCGGGCGAGGGAGTCCGCGTAGAAGTGGAGCTGTATCCCTTCGCCCATCTCCTCGTCCTCGATGGTGAACACTTCGTTGTCCGCGGCAGAGCGATCGCCGACGAACTCCCAGAACTCCGCGGCGGCAGTGCGGGGACCGTCCCGTAGCCACTTCTTCTCGACGCCCTTGTCGTCGGTGAACGACAGGACCGTCTTCCTCGCACTCCCGCCGAAGTCGGCGCGGTGGCCGGCAGCTTCCTCGTCATCCTCCATGGGTGTGCTCCTGGAGCGGTCCGCGGCCTCCGAGCACATCAGGAAGCTCACGGTACGCACCGCGTCATCGACGAGCTCAGGGTGTGCACGGCGCACGGCCGCTCCGACCGTCGTCTCCATCCGATCCCAGTCGCGCTTGTCCGTGGCGCGTTTTCCCCGTCGCGGATCGCGGCCGATCCGCATCCCGGCGCACGCTTGCTCCGCGGTGGCGATCACCCGCATGACCGCGGGCAGCAGTGCGGGGTCGACGGCATCGGGCATCCGCCTCGGAACCGTCGCGCCGTGCAGATACTGGCCCGTGTACCTCAGGATCGCGGCGTCGAGCGGACCGAGTACTGCTCCGCGCTCGGCGCGACGGCGGTCCGCGTGGTACTCCTGAGCTCGTTTCCCGTTTGACGTCTCTGTCGCCGCGCGCATCGCCGCGCATACCTGACCGCGCTCGAGGAGACCGATGTCCGCCCCGTGGGCGATGAGCCGGCTCCTGTCCCACGGGATGCGCCGGAAGAGCGCGTCGACGTCCGCGGGCCCGGCAAGGAGGATCGGGTCCAGGAGTGCGACGGCGGCGTTCTCATCGAGCCGGCCCCGGGTTCCGGCGGCGTCGCACAGCGGAAGAGCCGCACTCCACAGCAGCAGGTGCCTGGCCAGGTCCTCCCGGATCACCGCAAGATGGGTTTCGCTGATCGGGAACGTGAACGTGCGAGGCTCGTGGTTGGCGTCGGCCCCGGCACCGAGCATCAGCTTCAGCTCGCCGTCCTCGCGGATCACGTTCGGGATCCAGCCGCTCTGGCGGGTGAAAACGATGTCTCTCATGGACTCAGTCCTTCTCGGAACGGCACGGGCCGGCAGCACGGTGTTGTTGCGGCACCGCCCCGCACCAGCTGTTCACGACCACCGTGCGCATTCGACGTCGAGGCGTCGGTCGGTGCGCACCCAGACTTCGCCCCCGGCGGCCTCGGCCGGGGCGTCGACCCGTTCGATACCGAGGAACTCGATCAACTTGAGCAGTTCGGCTCGTTCGGCTCGGTCATCGTCGACGTCATGCGAGTCGAAAAAGACGTAGTACTGGTCGCTCGGGTCCACGCAGCCCGAATCCGCCCAGATCCGAGCGACTTCTTCGATCGCCGCTGCTTCCGTCGTGAACGTGGCGGCGCGGGCGGCACCGCGAGTCTCCGGTGACGCGTCGAGGTCGGCGAGGTCGGGGAACCACTGGCCGAAGCGGTCGAGGCCGGCATATCCGTTCTCGAAGAACAGCATCGCGCTCGGAAGGTAGCGATTGCCCCTGTCGACCTGGAGGTATTCCGACCGGGGTTGGTCCGCGTCTTTGATCCGGGAGATCACACCTTGCCCGGGCATGAGTACCAAACTCTGCCCCGACGGTTCGTCATTGATGGTGTAGGTGTCAGAATCCCGGCCACGGAAGAACGCGGAGAACGCTACGTAGGCTTCTTGAGGGTCGCCCACGGAGACCTGTTGGTCGTTGCCATCACCGACAGCGAAGACGAACTGTTTCGGTCCGGGGTTGTAGGGGCGAGCCATATGCGTCCTTCGTTCACGTGTGCTGGCTCCACCAGCGTAGGCGAATCAGAGCGGACGGACCTGCCGTTCATCGCCGACGAACAGCCAGCTCCGCAACTCCCGCCGGAGCCGCTGAAGGCGCGCCCCCAGGGCGAGCGGCGAGGATGCCCGAGGGGCTTGCTGCGGAGGGTTGGCGTCTCCCATGTGTGACCGGGTGGGGTCAGCTTTGCCAGGATCATCGGGCAGGCCGCAGCCTCACGATCACCGGACCGGGTTGCCGCCGAGGGCCGCTACCTCGCCGCGGCCGCTGCCGTCGCCGGGGCCGACGGTCGCCACCCGGAGCTCGCCGGAGCGTCTTTCCGCGCGGATTCCTGGCGGTCAGGACCCGGTGCCGGGCAGGAGGCGGAAGACCTGGTCCAGGCCGATGATGCGCAGGACGCGCAGGGTGTGGGCGGGGACGGCGGCGAGTGCGATGTCGGCTTGGGCGGCCTGTACGTGATTGCGGGCGGCGATCAGTGCGCTGATGCCGCTGGAGTCGCAGAATTCCATGCGGGCGAGGTCCAGGACGAGGAGTCGGCCCGGTTCGAGGGGGAGCGCGGCGAGGACGTCGCGCAGGTCGGGGGCGGTGGTGTAGTCGAGTTCGCCGATGATCTGCATGACGGGGCCGGCCGGCGAGTTCCGGGTGGTGATCTTCAGCGGTGTCATCGCGGGTTCTTCGTCGTGGGGACGCCGAGGGCGAGGAGGGCGGTGTCGTCGTCGAGGCCGTTGCCGAAGCCATCCAGCAGACCGGTCAGGGCCTCGATGATCGCGTCCGGGGACCTGCCGGCGTGGCCGGTGGCGAAGGCGTGCAGGGCCTCGTCCCCGTACAGGGAGGTGCGACCTTCGCCGGTGCGGGCTTCGGTGAGTCCGTCGGTGTAGAGCAGGAGGGTGTCTCCGGGGGCGAGCGTGGTGCCGGCGGTGGTGAAGTGCGCGTCCGGCAGGATGCCGACGAGGAGGCCGCCCGGGGTTGCCAGGAAGTCGGCCGTGCCGTCGGCGCGCAGGAGGAGGGCCGGCGGATGGCCGCCCGAGGCGAGGACGACGGCGACGTGCCCCGTCGTGAGGGCGGGCTCGAGAATGCCGAAGACGGCGGTGCAGTAGCGGGGGTCGCCGCCGCTGTAGCGCTCGTGGAGCACCCTGTTGAGCGTCGACAGGGCGGACACGGGGTCGGGGTCGTGCAGGGCGGCAGCGCGCAGGGTGTAGCGGGTCAGCGAGGTGACCGCGGCGGCCTGGGGGCCCTTGCCGCACACGTCACCGAGGAAGAACGCGAAGCGCCGGCCGTCAATGGGGAAGACGTCGTAGAAGTCGCCGCCGAGCCGGTCGGGCGACGCGGTGCGGTAGTGGGCGGCCGTCTCCACTCCGGGGATGGCCGGAAGGATGTCGGGCAACAGCGACCGCTGGAGTACCGCGAGGGCGTCCTGCAGCCGGGCCCGGTCGATCTCCGCCCGTCTCAGCGCGTCCTCGGCCGTCTTGCGGGCCCGCAGGAGTTCCACCTCGTAGGCGCGGCGGTCGCGGGCGTTGAAGACGGTGGTGCGGATCAGCAGCGGCTCGCCCGTGGCTCCGCGCTTGACCACGGACGAGACCAGCACGGGCATCCGGACACCATCGGCTTGTCTGATCTCAAGAGCGACGCCGCCGATCTCGCCCTGCATGCGCAGCAGCGGCGCGAAGTGGGTTTCGTGGTAGAGCTTGCCGCCCACGGTCAGCAGATCGGTGAACCGCATCCGGCCCACCACCGCGTCCCGCTGGAGGCCGAGCCAGTCCAGCAACGTGGTGTTGATCTTGGCGATGGTGCCGTCCATCAGCGTGGACAGGTACCCGCACGGTGCGCTCTCGTACAGTTCCTCGGCACTGTCTTCCAGGAGGCCGGCGAACGCCGCGTCCGACGTTTCCTCCTCGTCCGCGCCGTGCGGGTCGGGCTGTTGCCCGGTGGGGCACATCAACGCAGGCCTGCCAGGAACCCGGTGATCGCCTCGTTGGTGGCCTCGGGAGCGGACAGGTGCGGGCAATGCCCGGTCGCATCAAGGGTGATCAGGGTCGAGCCGGGGATCGCCTTGTGGACGAAGGCGCCGACCTCCCGGGGCGCGATGGCGTCCTGGGTGCATTCCAGCACCAGCGTCGGCACGCTCACGTCCCCCAGTTCGTCCCTCGAATCGGACAGGAACGTGGTCCGGGCGAAGACGCGCGCCATGTCCGGGTCGGTGGCGCAGAAGCTGTTCGTCAGCTCCTCACCGAGCGCGGGCCGCTCCGCATTCCCCATGATCACAGGCGCCATCGCCGCCGACCAGCCCAGATAGTTCGCTTCCAGCGACTCCAGGAGCTCGTCGATGTCCTGCGCGCTGAAACCGCCCCGATAGCCCTCGTCATCGATGTACCGGGGAGAGGGAGCGATCATCGCCAGCGCCCCGATACGCTCCGGAGCCATCCCCGCTGCCCGTACACCGACCATCGCGCTGACCGAGTGCCCCACGAACACCGCGTCGTGCAGGTCGAGCGCGTCGCACACCTCCACCACGTCCCGGGCATAGCCGTCCAGGGATCTGTAACGGCCCTCTGAGAACGCGGACAGGTCTGAGCGGCCCGAGCCCACGTAGTCGAACATCACCACCCGGTAGTCACCGGCCAGTGCGGGTACGGTCAGCCGCCACATGTTCTGGTCACAGCCGAATCCGTGCGCCAATACCACCGTCCGACCCTGCGGATTGCCGGTCACGGTCACGTTGTTCCTGCGCTTGATGTCCATATACCGCTGCTTCCCAGGAGTTGCTCGCCTACCCCGAGTCTCTCGGATCGCCCCACACCCTGCCCGCGACCTTCACCTATGCCCTCGGCCGCCCGGCCGCCCGGCCTGCCGGTCAGGCGGTGATGGGGGTGCCGAGCATCGCGGAGGCCCGCTGGAGGGGGTTGGGCACGCGTGTGGGCGCGGTGGTCCGGGGGAGGCTGCTGCGGCAGGTGAAGCCGAGCTGGGTCATGGCGCGGAGGACTTCGCCGATGCTGAAGTCGCGGCGGTCCTGGCGGGTGAGGACCTGGCCGACCTGCTTGACGGGGTAGGTGCGGCGGCCGATGATCACGGACTCGCCGAGGACTTCTTCGGGCTTGACGTCCTTCATGGACTCCAGGACACCCGACTTGGTCAGCTCGAACGGGAAGCGGGCGATGACACAGCGCATGATGCCTCACAGGGAGAAGGAGGGGACGGTCGTGCGGCGGTGAGGTGGTTCAGCGGGCGAGGGCGAGGACGCCCAGGGCGCTGCCTTGTCCGTCGACGACGGGCAGGGCGGTGAGGCTGCGGTAGTGCATCGCGTGCTCGGCCTCGGCCATGGTGGTCATGGGTGAGGTGAACGGCCCGCGGTCGCCGAGGACATCGCGCAGACGGAGCCGGTCGGTGTACGCGGCGCTGTCGCGGATGGCGGTGAGCTGGGCCTGGGTGATCAGTCCGGTGCACAGGCCGTCCTCGTCGCAGACGAGCAGATGGTCTGTGCGGGAGCCGGCCGTGACGGCCAGGGCCACCTCGACGGTCATGTCGTCGCAGACCTGCGGACCGGCGGCTTCCATGGCCTGGTCCACCGTGCGGTGGGTGAGGTCGGCGTGCGCGGAGCGGGGCTGCATCTGGACCAGCGTCAAAATCTGCCTCCTGCAGAGATGGGTCAGTTTCCGGATCACGTGGTTCTCAGGCCGCCGCATCGAAGGAGGACTGCCGTGCGCTCGCGCGCCGGGCGGCCGAGGCGGGGCCGCGGCGGCCGCGGGAGGCCGTGCTGCGCTTGGGCCGCTCGGAGACCGGTGCGGTGATGGTGACCGGAATGCCGGAGGGGGTCTGGGCGCCGGTGATGCGGTTGAGGGCCTCGTCGCCGGAGCGGACCTGGGTGGTCTGCGGGGTGATGCCCGCGGCCTGCATGAGGCGTGCCATCTCGCGGCGCTGGTTGGGGGTGACCAGGGTGACGACGCTGCCGGACTCGCCGGCGCGGGCGGTACGGCCGCCGCGGTGCAGGTAGTCCTTGGGGTCGGTCGGCGGGTCGACGTTGACGACGAGGTCGAGGTTGTCGACGTGGATGCCGCGGGCGGCGACGTTGGTGGCGACCAGCACGGTGACGTGGCCGGTCTTGAACTGGGCCAGGGTCCGGGTGCGCTGGGGCTGGGATTTGCCTCCGTGCAGGGCGGCGGCGCGGACCCCGCTGTTGAGGAGGTCCTGGGTGAGGCGGTCCACGGCGTGCTTGGTGTCGAGGAACATGATCACGCGGC
Organism: Streptomyces sp. ICC1; assembly: GCF_003287935.1. Lineage (GTDB taxonomy): Bacteria > Actinomycetota > Actinomycetes > Streptomycetales > Streptomycetaceae > Streptomyces > Streptomyces tritrimontium. The sequence continues at coordinate 610,204 of NZ_CP030287.1, read as the reverse complement.
CTTCGCGGGCGGCGATCTCCGTCGTCGTCCGCTGCTTGTCGGCGCCGTGGACGTGCAGGACGTGGTGCTCCATCGTGGTGACCGCGCCCTGCGAGGGGTCGAGGGAGTGCACGACGGGGTCGGTCAGGTAGCGGCGCACCAGCAGGTCGACGTTGCGGTCCAGGGTGGCGGAGAACAGCATTCGCTGGCCTTCGGGGCGGACCTGGTCGAGGAGGGCGGTGACCTGGGGCATGAAGCCCATGTCGGCCATCTGGTCGGCCTCGTCCAGGACGGTGACGGCGACCTGGTTCAGGCGGCAGTCACCACGGTCGATGAGGTCCTTGAGCCGGCCCGGGGTGGCGACGACCACTTCGGCCCCGGCGCGCAGCGCAGCGGCCTGCCGGTAGATGGGCATGCCGCCGACGACGGTGGCCAGGCGCAGCTTGACCGCGCGGGCGTAGGGGGTGAGCGCGGCGGTGACCTGCTGGGCGAGCTCACGGGTGGGTACGAGGATCAGCGCGAGCGGCTGCCCCGACTCGGCGCTCTGGCCGGCGGTACGGGCCAGCAGGGCGAGGCCGAAGGCGAGGGTCTTGCCGGAGCCGGTGCGGCCACGGCCCAGGACGTCACGGCCCGCGAGGGTGTTGGGCAGGGTGGCGGCCTGGATCGGGAACGGCGTGGCCATGCCCTCACGGGTGAGCGTGGTCAGCAGTTGGGCCGGCATGTCGAGGTCGGCGAAGGCCTCGACGGCAGGCAGCGCGGGGGTGATCGTCTTCGGCGGTGCGAACTCGCCCTGGATCGCGGCGGGCCGACGGCCGTATCCGCCCGAGCGGCTCGGACCACCGGAGCGGCTCGGGGCTCCGGAACGGCTCGGGGTCGAAGAGCCGAAGCGGCTGCCCCGGCCGGAACCGGCGCCGGCGCCGAAAGCGGGGCCGCCGGTGCGGCTGCGGGTGCGGGAGGAGCGGTCGTTCGTACGTGCGGGGTTCATGCGGAACCTTCCTTGATGCGGCACGTATCAAGGAATTCCCGCAGCGTAGAAGCAGCGCAGGGAATTGCGAGAACGGGCCGAATGGAATGCGAAAGCAGATCTGGCGGACAGGGAATCTGTACGGGCCAGGCGCTGAAACAAGGTGGCGTCACGTGGACGCGGCAACCAAAGTAATTAACTCGGGTGTAGCCCCGAGAGGGCCAGTCGGCCGGATCTCTCACTGTTCGAACCGCGGGTGGACCCACCGCGGGAAATGCATGCAGCTGGGGCCCGCACCCCGAGGGATGCGGGCCCCAGCTGCAGAATGCGTGTCAGCGCTTAGGCGGGAACGATGTTCTCGGCCGTCGGGCCCTTCTGGCCCTGCGCGATGTCGAAGGTGACCTTCTGGCCCTCGTTCAGCTCGCGGAAGCCCTGGGCGGCGATGTTCGAGTAGTGGGCGAACACGTCAGGGCCGCCACCGTCCTGCTCGATGAAGCCGAAACCCTTTTCCGCGTTGAACCACTTAACGGTACCAGCAGCCATGTCATATCTCCTTTGGGGCAATACATCGGCGACTGCACTGTGCGGACGCCGTGTCGCCGCGATGATGCCCCGCCCGGTAAATGACCGGGAAATACAAAGCGCTTCCAGTGGAATGAATTCCGGCTGGAGGCGCTTGAAGTTCTTGGGTACCACAACTGCAACCGAGATCGACAGTAGCATGCTGCAGCGGCCTGTGTGCGTGAGATATTTCCGTCCGCCGTGTTGCGGTAGAAACTCTCCCCGCGGGATCCGTTAAATCCTTAGGTCGCGGTGACAGATATTGATTCGCCCCGACCGCAGCGTTTTTTAGGTGTTCGCCACCGGCTGCAGGAGGCGGCAGCGAAGTCGGCTGGTTGGGGACGTGTTGGGGACAGGTTCCGACGTGGCGGACCGTTGGAGCGGTCCTCGCGGTGACGAAGTCCTGTACGGCAACGAACGCGAAGTCGTGGTCGTGGAGATGGTCTGGGTACCCGGAGGGGGCTTGACGGTGCGCAGTCCTCCCGTGCCCAAGTGCTCGATAGGACCCCCTCCGGCGGCTGGGGCGCCTGGGGTCGGTGGGGTGCTGTGCCCCCGCGAGCTGGGAAGCGTGGGCGGGGTGGTTGATTGTCCGCATTTCAGGGTGCGAACTGGCGAATCGGAGCGGGCCTGTGGTGTGGGTCACGCGAATTCCTGCTCGCGGTGTGAGCTGAAACAACCAGCCTGGCCCTGCTGGCCAGGGCCAGAGCACTATCACCGCTGAGAGCGGCCTGGCCCTACCCGTAGGGCCGGACCTGGGAGACTAGGGATCATGACCGACCGTCGACCGCTCTCGCTGCCCGCCTTCTCCGAGCCCGCTTCCGACGCTCCCGTACCCGCCCGGGCGGGTGGACGCCGGCTGGTGCCGGTCGAGCAGGGCGCCGACTTCCGCCAGCCGCCCGGCGAGGCCGAGCCCGAGCCCGCACCCGCCCCGGCCCGACGTCCGCTCGCCCCCGGCAGCCCCGCCTTCTCAGACCCGGACCGCCAGATCTGAGCGCTACCACCACGGATTGCGCCACGTCCAGGATCAGCTCACCACCTAGCCCCACAGCCCGGTGTGCCAGCGCCTCCACCTGGACAGTGGTCGTAGCCGGCCCGGCTCCCGCCTCGGATACCGTGTTCCTCTACGGGGTGCCATAACAGATGTGACGCCCCCCACCGGAGGTAGGTCAGCGTATGAGTTCAAAGCGCAGCAAGAATCCAGCCCTGCCCGTACTTGACGACGCATTCCGACTCGAGTCGGTCAAGGACGCCGAAGAGTCCACCCGTGACTTGGCCGCGCGGCTGGCCACCACCGAGCTGCGCCGCGTTTCCCACCCGGGCCGGGTCACCTGGGAGCCCACCGATCAGGCCGAGCCCGTACCGGTCCCGCCGACTGTGGTCGACGGTGACGGGGACCTGTGGCTGCGGGACCGGGGCACTGGAACCTGGACCATGCCCGAGTTCAACCCGAAGGAATTCCCGGCCCGCTGTGGCGAGGTTCTGACGTGGAACCAGCTTGCCCGCGAGTTCGGCCCGCTGACCGCACTGGCCGACGACCGCCGCATCGGCGGCGGCCGGCGCTGACCGCGCAGCCTTCTGGATGCCGCGCCCCTGAAGCGCCCGTTACGGGTAGCTGGGAGCTCCAGCTCACCGCCGAGCTCGACGATGGCGGCGATCAGGTGAGCGTGGTGGTGGCGTGCGACAGCCTCGAGCAGCGTGGTGCGGGCCTGGCGCCACCCGATGTCCTCGGTGCGGCCGGCGTCGGTGGACCAGCCGGGTAGCGGTTGGCCTTCAGCTGCCGTGGTGAGCGCGCGGCCCAGCTCGCCGATCGACTGCTGCCAGTCGGCCAACTGCCCGAGCAGGCCGCGCACCAGCTCGTCGACGGCGGCCGCCGGGCCGGCGCCGAAGGCCCGCGCTTCGGCGCCGGCCTCGGCGAGGACGTCTTCGTCCAGGTCCTCGAGGGCCTCACGCCACGGAGCGGCCGCAGCGTCGAAAGCGGCGGGCGAACACGGCAACGGGGTGCTGATGAGGATTCGTGAAAATGGCTCTGACCGGAGTTCCGTGAACGGCTGCTCGTGAGCTGACCACAGAGGGCTGATCGGTAGGATCTGCGGGTGATGAAGGAGCCTG